>NZ_JBGCCX010000130.1:0-2686 GCF_045105015.1 Psychroserpens sp. | reverse complement strand
ACTCAATTACTGAATACATATTTTTAGAAATATACTCAAACAAAACAAACTTAATTTTTTTAGTTGTATGGAAATAGATAGTAAAGTTATAGAGGAGGGTTTTGTTGGTCAAAAAATGGTAGCACTACCAGAATCAATTATCAATATTTCAAAAGAAAACCAAATAACAAGAAACTTTTATGTTAGTGACCTAGGTTATTATCCAAGTGCACATCACCATTATCGCCTAAGAAAACAAGGTGCTAAACAACATATATTCATCTATTGTACAAAAGGTAAGGGAGAAATACATCTTAACAATGTAAGGACAGAAATAAATCCTAATCAGTTTTATATAATTCCAAAAAACAGTAATCATGAATATAAAGCTGATATTGATGATCCATGGAGTATATACTGGTTTCATTTTAATGGTGTATTAGCTGATAAACTATATAAAAGGTATGAAAGCACCCAAACTGCCAATTACAAGAATATTCCATTTTCAAAAGAAAGAATAAATTCATTTGAAAAAATATTAGCACTATTTAATAGCAACTATTTAGAGAATCATCTTGAATATGCTAACTTATTAACTTTGAATTTTATTAGCTACTTTATATATCATGATTTTGAATCTAATATAAAAGGTAATACAGATAATACAACAGTAAATTCAATAATAACCTTTTTGGGTAATAATTTAGATAAAAAACTAACTCTTGATGTTATCGCTTCTAAATTTAATTACTCAAAATCATATCTTCATACCATCTTTAAGGCCAAAACAGGTTATCCTTTATTAGTGTTTTTTAATTTAAAAAAAATACAAAAAGCATGTGAATTACTGAATTATACTGATATGAGTATTAAAGAAATTAGCTTTGAGGTTGGTTTTGAAGATCCATTATATTTTTCTAGAATTTTTAAGAATTTTATGGGAAAATCACCTCGAAATTACAAGCAAAGCCTGCACAAGTAAAGGACTTTATTCCTTAATGATTCTGATTTTATTTCAGAAATTGTTATTTCCATTTTTATTGAATATTCGTCCTATATCTAAGCCAAGAGATTCAGCAACCGCTAATGGACTTGGTGTTGGCGGTATTAATTTATGGCAACGGTTAATCCAGCTGTCAATGATAGCCCTATATATAAAACAGGGTGTTTACTCTTAACAGAAAGCGATTCTACAACTGCTGTAGTAAATTTAAGTTACATCAACAAAAACAGTAATAGAAACTACGTATTCTGTAAACCCCATTGCCCAAGCAACTTTTTTTATCTAAACATATTATAATACGATTTACAATTGGAAAAGCAGCACCTTTTTCTTGAAGTACTTCACCAATAAAAGCCCCAAGAACAATAATTATAGTAATACCTCGTAATGTTCTACTAAACCCTAAAAGTACTTGAACATTTTTCTCTACTCCCATTCCCAAGGCTATGGCTAATGCTAGCACAATAAGAACCAAAGCTATAAAAGGATATACTTTCAATTTTGATATGGAAAAAATTAAGAGTAAAAGAAAAAACAAAAATATAAGAAGACTAAATACTGTAAGCTATTGGTTATCCTCTAACACTATCCACAATATTTTTACAAGCATCAAAGTAAATACCCACATCTACTGCATAAGATATATATTTAACACCCAAGTCTATCCATTGTTTAGCAGACTCAGGACTTTCAACAAAGGTGCCAACAACTTTACCAAGAGACGATGCTTTCTCCACTATTTCCTTCATTTGAGAAATCACTTTGGGATGATTTACTTGCCCTGGCACACCGCATGATTGAGACATATCGTATGGACCAATGAAAATCACATCAATTCCATCAACGGTTAAAATTTCATCAATGTTATTGAAGGCTATATTTCCTTCTATATGAATAATAGTTCCTGTCATTTTATTCGCATTACCAAAATAATTCTCTTTAGGCATTGACGCATAGTCGGCAGCTCTTACATACCTGCACATGCCTCGTGATCCTTCAGGAAAGAATTTTGCTGCTTTTACTACACGCTCAGCATCTGCAGCTGTTTCTATTTGTGGTACTTGTACATAGTCTGCACCAATATCTAAAGCTTTAGATATCATGTTTTCATTGATTTCTGGCACACGAATTACTGGTGAAATACCCTTAGCTTGTGCTGCGCGAACATGATTTTGAGCCGTTTCAATAGTATTTGGTCCATGCTCTAAATCTATTATTACAAAGTCGAAACCTGCAAATGCTGCAACTTCAACTAACGCAGGATCACTTACTTTAATAAACGGTCCCACTACAAATTTTTTATTTTCGAATAAACTCATTACACTTTTTTATTAAAATTCACTTATCCACTTTTAGCAGGCTTCTCTTTTATCTTCTAGGTATACTTTTCTTAACGATTTTTTTTGCGTCATCAACTCTATCTTTATAGCTTAACTAAGCTGGGTTTTGTGGAAGTAAAACAATAAGAAAAACCACAAAACAGCAGGAATTATCTCTATAACTAGCATCCAGCTTCAGTCGGTTTTAGCTAAATGTATAAAAATTAATCTTAATTATAGGACACCTAATAGGACACCTTGATAAATGCCTTTATATGGTGTCAAATGAAATTAATAAAAATTTAAATCACTAATAATCAATTAATTAACCGTAACACTACGTCATTTGACATGTATATTGTCGGGATGACAGGATTTGAACCTG
>NZ_JBGCCX010000129.1:0-7310 GCF_045105015.1 Psychroserpens sp. | reverse complement strand
TCCATTCGTTCATACAAATGGAACCTAAATTCTTGGCAAAAGTAGATTCTTTTTTAAGTTGAAACTAATAAAACCTATTTTTTCTTATTCATTTTATAAATCAAATAAATAAATCCAATTAAAAAATGAAGTAATATTATTCCTCCTGCTATATATATTGTTAAATTTGAATTATCGTGCATAACAGTAATTTTAATCAAATTTAGAGGTTACACATAATATTGACAGTTACAAATGTTACATAAAAAGATTTATTTAGTTGTTTTCGTAAGCCTATTTGTTTTGACGGGTTGTATAGAAAATAAAAGTAAAATTCTAGATACAGAATCTCACTCGAAGGAATTAGATATTAACTATGCTGAAGGTTTTAAAATTGTACATTATGACACCCATAAAATCTTATCTATATCCAAACCTTGGCCTAAAGCTGAAAACAATTATAAATACGCATTAATACCAAAAGAGGTTGCTTCAAAACTCATTTTAAATAAAGATGAATTTGATGGCACCATAATGACTCCTATTCAAAACATCGTAGTTACCTCTACAACCCATATTCCAGCGTTAGAATTGTTAGGTGTTGAACAAACACTTATTGGTTTTCCTGGCACTGACTATGTGTCCTCAAAAAAAACTAGAATAAGAATTGACAATAAAAATGTTAGAGAGCTAGGAAAAAACGAAGGCATTAACACTGAAGTGTTACTTGAATTAAGACCTGATGCTATTGTAGCTTTTGGAGTGGATGGCACAAACAAAAGCATGGAAGTTATAAAAAAAGCTGGCATTCCTGTTATATATAATGGAGATTGGGTTGAAAAATCTCCTTTAGCAAAAGCAGAATGGATTAAATTTTTCGGAGCATTGTACAATAAAGAAGAAGAAGCTGAAGCCATTTTTAAACAGATCGAAAAAGATTACTTAGAAGCAAAAAAAATAGCATCAAATGCCAAGTCTAAACCTACAGTTTTATGTGGAGCAATGCATAAGGATATTTGGTATTTACCAAATGGCACAAGCCCAGAAGCTCAATTTTTAAAAGATGCTAATACTAATTATCTATGGAGCAATACTAACGAAACTGGTAGTATTGCACTCAGTTTTGAAACAGTTTTTGAAAAAGGGAAACATGCTGAATTATGGCTAAGCCCATCTTATTACACTAGCTATGAGGCACTAAAAAATGCAAATAATCATTATACTGAATTTGATGCATTTAAAAACAAAACAACTTTTACATTTTCGAATACAACTGGTAAAACTGGTGGTGTTTTGTATTATGAACTTGGTATTTCAAGACCTGATTTAGTTCTAAAAGATATGATAAAAATATGTCATCCAGAGCTACTAAAAGATTACGAAACCACTTTTTTCAAACCATTAAAATAATATTATTAGGCATAAATAATGACATCTAAACACACATATACCTTTATATTACTATCGACATTGCTTTTATTATGTTTTTTAGTAAATATTAATTTAGGTTCAGTGTCTATCCCTGTAAAAGATGTTTTTAGCAGTCTATTTGGTATTGCAGATAATTATATCATTCAGAATTATAGATTACCAAAAGCCGTTACTGCTATTTTAGTTGGATCAGGCTTGGGTATTTCTGGTCTGCTTATGCAAACTTTATTCAGAAATCCGCTTGCTGGACCTTTTGTTTTAGGTATTAGTTCTGGCGCAAGTTTAGGTGTTGCGCTAGTTATTTTAGGTTCTGGAATATTTGGAGGCATATTTGCAACATTATTCATATCTAAATGGAGTATTGTCATTGCTGCTAGCTTAGGAAGTTTTCTTGTCTTGTTAGCTGTACTATTAGTATCGACAAAAGTTCGAGATACTATGGCAATTTTAATTATTGGATTGATGTTTGGAAGTATAACAGCTGCGATTGTTAGTGTCCTCTCCTATTTTAGTTCTGCAGAACAACTACAACAATACATTTTTTGGGGATTTGGAAGTCTAGGAAACCTGTCATGGAGCGAACTTTTAATTTTTTTCTGCTTATACAGCCTCGGGATATTACTAACTATAGTTTCAATTAAAACCCTGAATACACTACTCTTAGGTGAAAATTATGCTAAAAGTTTAGGGATAAACATCAAGCAAAGTCGATTGATCATTATTATTGCTACAAGTTTACTAGCAGGAACTACGACAGCGTTTGCAGGACCAATTGCTTTTATAGGATTAGCAATTCCACATATGACACGTCAGTTTTTCAACACTTCTAATCACAAAATACTGCTACCAGCTGTGTTTATCATTGGTGCGATTGTAATGTTAGTTTGTGATAGCATTGCTCAATTACCAACTAGCGACTATACATTACCTATTAATGCAATAACATCTTTAATTGGTGCTCCAGTTGTTGTTTGGTTATTAGTTAGAAAACGGAAAATGGTATTTTAGATGACAAAAACGAATAAACATATTATTTTAAACACTGAAAATCTTACCATAGGTTATACTTCTAAGAAAAAAAAAACAGTTATAGCTAACACCATTAATATTGAATTAAATCAGGGTGAATTAATTGGATTAGTTGGTGCAAATGGAATTGGAAAATCTACATTATTAAGAACTTTATCTTCAATTCAATCGCCTTTAGATGGAAGTATTTATTTAAATGAAAAGCCTCTAGAGAAATTTCCATTAACTGAATTGGCGAAACACATGAGTCTAGTTCTAACAGAACAACTCATATCTAAAAATCTAACTGTTTTTGAACTCATTGCTCTTGGTCGGCAACCCTACACTAATTGGGTTGGAAATCTATCAGAATATGATATTGACATCATTGAAAAAGCCATTCAACAAACGAACCTTTCCGAACTTAAAAATCGTAGATGTTTTGAATTAAGTGATGGTCAACTTCAAAAAGTAATGATTGCTCGTGCTTTAGCACAAGACACTGACCTTATCATTTTAGATGAACCCACAACACATTTAGATATGTATCATAAAGCATACATACTAAAACTACTGCAAAAATTAGCAAAACAAACTAATAAGACTATTCTTTTTTCTTCCCATGAAATTGATCTAGCCATTCAGTTGTGTGATACAATGATTGTAATGACTAACAACAATGTTACTTCTGACACTCCGTGTCAACTTATTGAAAAGGGCGTTTTTAATAACCTGTTCCCTAAAGACTTAATAAGTTTTGACAATAAAACCGGACGCTTCAAAGTGAAGTAATTCTTTTAAAAAAAGTTTAGAGGGCAATAAAAGAATTTCAAAAAACATTTATTTCGATATACTGCATATAAAACAGTTTAAAAGCTATTTGAAATGCAAAAAAACAAATAAAAATTCCTAATTTGCATACAACTAACCAACCAAAAATTAATGAAATCCAACAACCTCCTCATTGCTGTATTCTGCCTATTGTTTTCATTTGCAGGATATTCGCAAGCCGACAAACAATCAACAGAATACAGACGAAGCTCATTATACACTTTAATGGTTACTGACTCCACAAGAAATTTCAGTCAAATCATTCAAGAAACTTTTGTAGATTCTAAAATTCCTGAAAAATTCAATAATCATATTGTAAAGGAAAGGAGTATTCCGAAACTATTCAATGATTCGCTCTCTAAAGCGGATTTAAAAGAAGCTCAAAAAGTTGCCATTTCAGAATATTTATCCACTCATGATATCGCAAAATCAATGATTTCCAAATGGTTTAACCGAAGTGAACAGGGCGGATTCAATATGGATTTAATATCTGAACGTGGGTTCTATAATGCTACTGATTTAGATGTGAAATTAGCCAAAAATAGTGAAAGAGGTACAGCCATGTTAGCTGATGCTGGTGAAGAACTCATCAAAAATACTTTTGTAATCGTCAACAACTTTAAATACACAGATAAGGAAGAAGTTGCAAAAAAAACGAAAGGTCTTTTAAATTCTATAGGTAGCGTAGCTGCTATTGCTGGAGCAGGAAACGTAACTACTGTAACCACTGTTGCAGGTGAAGGTGTAGGTGTTTTAGGAAAAGGCTATATCATAAAAACCGATGCACATTTATACAGACTTAAATGGAACGATGAAGTTGCTAGCATTTTCTACAATGATTATTGGACAGAAGATGGTCAAATAGATGAAGAAAAAGTTAAAGCGTTTGATGAATCAGATGTTTTCGAACTGGAATACATTGGCACTGAAATGGCTTGGGCAGATCTTCAAAGTACATCTTTTACTAAAAAAACAGATGAAGAATTAATTACAACCGCTACTATAAAAGCTTCTGATGCTGTAACTGCAAAACTACAAAGAGCATATGAAGTTTTCAGGACTAAAACACCTCTATTAAGTACAGAACCATTATCAGCTAAAATTGGACTTAAAGAAGGTCTCGAAAAAGGTGATAAGTATGAAGTTCTTGAACAAGTCATAAACAAAGAAGGTAAAACTGAATATAAACGTATAGGTGTTATTAAAGTTGATAAAAATCAAATTTGGGATAATCGATTTAATGCCGATGAAGAAAATCCTGATCAAACAATAGAATACACAGTGTTTACTGGAAAGAAAAATAAATATTACGCAGGAATGTTAATCCGTCAAATTAATTAAAACACATAATCATGAAATTAAAACATTTAATATTATCAGTACTTTTTATAGGCTTTTGTACTAGTGTAAATGCACAATGGAAAAAAAACAAAGCTAATGAAGACACAAAAATATGGAGATATGATTTAGAATGTGAAGGCATTGCAAAGCGAGGTTCTAAACTTGTTAAAGTATGGTCTTATTCTAAAAATCCTAAGCATGCAATATCAAGCGGAATGAAAAATGCTGTTCACGGCATTATCTTTAAAGGTTATGCTGGAGGTGCGCAAGGATGTACGCCTTTTCAAGCTTTAGTGAATGATCCTGAAATGGAAGCAAAACATAAAGAATTTTTTGATAGCTTTTTTGCTGATGGAGGTGATTATCTAAGATATGTGAGTTCTGCTACTGATGGCGCCATTGCCGCTGGAGATAGACTAAAAATAAGCAGAAGAGAATACAAAATAGCTATTAAGGTTAATGTTCAAACTGATCAATTAAGAAAATTATTAGAATCGAAAGGTATTATTAAATCATTAAGCTCTGGCTTTTAATTCAAAAACATAAATCAATATGAAATTATTCAAAATACTTACCCTCTTTACTTTTGCATTATTCTGCTCTCTAAGTTTTGGTCAAGCAAAAAAACCAACACTCATGGTTGTACCAAGCGATGTTTGGTGTAACCAAAATGGATATATGTTAAATTTTGACAATCAAGGTTCTACCATCAGGATTCCTGATTACAAAAGAGCATTTCAAGAAAACGCCGAAGTATTACAAGTTATTAGTCAAATTAATGGTATGATGGCAGAACGTGGGTTTCCTCTTAAAAATATGGAATCTGCTATTAAAACAATGGAAGCAAATGCAGTAGAGGATGCTTTAAGAAGTTCTAAAGAATCTGGAGCATCAGTGAATGAAAGTCCAATAGATGCTATCAAGAAAGCAGCAAAAGCAGATATAATTATTCAATTGACTTGGACAGTCAACAAAACTGGTCCAAAAAAATCAATAAACTTTAACTTACAAGGGCTAGATGCTTATACAGATAAACAAGTTGCTACTGCTACAGGAACTGGAGCACCTTCCTTTTCAGCAGAAACTCCTGTATTACTTTCAGAAGCAGTGTTAGCACATATGGATAATTTCACCTTATCGCTTCAACAACATTTTGACGACATGTTTGAAAATGGTCGTGAAATAATTGTTAGAATCCAAACTTGGGATGATTGGGATGGTGATTTAGAAACTGAATTTGGAGGAGAAGATGAATTAGGCTTTGTAATTGAAGACTGGCTTGAAAGCAACACTGTTAAAGGAAGATTTAGCACTACAGATATGACAGAATCTATGGCGCTTTTTGAACAAGTAAGAATTCCACTTTACAATGAAAAAGGAAGAGCTATTGATGCGCGACGATTTGTTAGGGAACTAAGCAAATATTTAAAAAATGCACCTTTCTCTATTCCTAATAAGTTAGTTATGAAAGGACTTGGAAGAGCAACAATAATACTAGGTAGTAAATAATAAAACACAACAAAATGAAAAACGCTTTAGCAATACTATTTTGTCTAGCTTCAATGGTAGCAATTGGACAAAACAAAGACTATGCAATTAATCTGGGAGCTTATGTTCCCGATCAAATTGAAAACGTACCAGCATCAGCAAAAAAGATGTTACTAAATAAACTAGGCCAACTTGTAACTGCTAATGGCATTAGTGATAACCAGTATAACTCAAGATTTATTATAACACCAAATATTGTTGTAGCAACAAAAGAAGTTATGCCAACTTCACCTGTAAAAGTAGTTCTAGTATTAGACGTGACTTTATATATTGGTGATGGCATCGCAGGAACTTTGTACGCAAGTGAAACATTTAATCTAAAAGGTGTTGGAACAACAGAAACAAAAGCTTACATGCAAGCTTTAAAACGACTTAAACCAAAAAATGAAGCAATGCAAGCTTTTCTCACTAGAGGGAAAGACAAAATTATAGATTACTACAACTCTAATTGCTCACAAATAACTAAAGAAGCTCAAGCACTAGAAAATTCTGGACGTTTAGAAGAAGCCTTAGGAATTATGCTTAGTATTCCAGCATCAAGCACTTGTTTTGATAAATCTCAAAGCAAAACAAAAGCTCTTTTTATTAAAGCTGCAAATAGAGATTGTAAATTAAGACTTAATGAAGCTCAGGCTATATGGAGTGCAAACCAAGATATTGAAGCTGCCAGAGAAGCTGCGAGAATATTATCCTCAGTAGTACCAGAAGCAGATTGTTATGGTCAGGTAAAAGCATTGTTTAGTAAAATTGAAGCTAGAGCAAAAGATTTACAAGACAGAGATTGGAATTACAAGCTAAAAGTTTTAGATGCTACAAAATCATATTATGATTCTGCTTTTGAAGTCAGTATGGCAAACGCACAAAATCAACCAAATACAGTAATGTATAATGTTAGAGGTTGGTATTAATTGAAAGAACGACAACTTAAAAAAGCACTCAAATTGAGTGCTTTTTTTTTATTATTTAATTTTCTTTCTACAGAATTAATCAGAGTATTATTTATCTTTGATTTAAACATAAAATTCACATGAACGACAGTCTTATTCTTGTTTTTACTATTATTATCTCGACAGCTATTGGCGCTTATTTAGGTATGCTTTTTATTAAACTAAAAAGTAAAAGCGAACAAAGCACTTTAGAAGAACGTCAAAATCAGATGACTTCAACTATTG
>NZ_JBGCCX010000128.1:0-27080 GCF_045105015.1 Psychroserpens sp. | reverse complement strand
AAAGTTATAAAATCACAATAAGAATTGTATTTTTGCAATCGAAAAATTTAAGGAAATGATATTACCAATAGTTGCTTATGGAGATCCAGTTTTAAGAAAAAAAGCAACACCAATTACTCAAGATTATCCAAAATTGGATGCTCTTTTAGAAAATATGAATGAGACCATGTATGGCGCCTTTGGTGTTGGATTAGCTGCTCCTCAAATTGGATTACCAATTCGATTATTTTTAGTCGATACATCACCATTTGCTGAAGATGAAACGTTTAATGAAGAAGAACAAGAGGCTTTAAAAAACTTTAAACGAACTTTTATTAATGCAGAAATTATAGAAGAAGAAGGAGATGAGTGGGCTTTTAATGAAGGCTGCTTAAGTATTCCTGATGTTCGTGAAGATGTATTTAGACAACCAAAAATAAAGATTCAGTATCAAGATGAAAATTTCAAAACACACACTGAAGAATTTGATGGTTTAATTGCAAGAGTGATTCAGCATGAGTATGATCATATAGAAGGAATTTTATTTACTGATAAATTATCTTCATTAAAAAAACGTTTGATCAAAGGAAAACTGTCAAACATTTCAAAAGGAAAAATTAATGTGGATTACAGAATGCGTTTTCCAGCGCTAAAAAAGAAAAGATAACATAAAAAACACATCATATAATTATGAGTTTAGATAAAATACTTTCCATTTCTGGAAAACCTGGATTATATAAGGTTGTTACACAAACACGTAATGGCTTTATAGCTGAATCTTTAATTGATCAAAAAAAGGTGAATGTTAATATTCATAGCAATGTTAGTATTCTTAGTGAAATAGCTGTGTATACTCTAACTGAAGAGTTGCCTTTACGTGAGGTTCTTAAAAAAGTTAAGGAGAAAGAGAATGGAAGCCAAACATCAATTAGCCACAAAGATTCTAAAGATAGTTTAGAGGAATATTTCTTTGGAGTATTGCCTGATTATGATGAAGACCGTGTGTACGCAAGTGATATTAAAAAAATTGTACAATGGTATAACCTACTTCAAAAGCATGACATGTTAGATGCTTTAGAAGAAGAAAAAGAAGCCGTTACTTCCGAAGAGGAAGAATAAATCTAATTAATGTCTGATAAAGCAGCACAATTAAAAGCTTTTGAGCGTTTGCTTATTATCATGGATGAACTCCGTGAGCAATGTCCTTGGGATAAGAAGCAAACTATGGAAACACTTCGTCATTTAACTATTGAAGAGGTTTATGAATTAGGTGATGCGATTCTAGATAATGATTTAGATGAGGTTAAAAAAGAGTTAGGTGATGTATTACTTCATATCGTATTCTATTCAAAAATTGGAAGTGAATCTAATAGTTTTGATATAGCTGATGTTTGTCATGGCATTTGTGACAAGCTCATTGAGCGTCATCCTCACATTTATAGCGATGTAAAAGTTGAAAACGAAGAAGACGTCAAGAGAAATTGGGAACAACTCAAGTTAAAAGAAGGAAAATCAAGCGTTTTAGAAGGAGTTCCTAAAAGTTTACCAGCAATGGTTAAAGCAAATCGAATTCAAGACAAAGTTGCTGGAGTAGGGTTTGATTGGGAAGAACCAAATCAAGTTTTTGAAAAAGTAGAAGAGGAGCTGGGCGAATTACAAACCGAAATCAATTTAGGAAATCAAAATGAGATTGAAAGTGAGTTTGGAGATGTGTTGTTTTCAATGATTAATTATGCAAGATTTTTAAAAGTAGATCCAGAAAGTGCGTTAGAACGTACGAATAAAAAATTCATAAAACGATTCCAATACTTAGAACAAAAATCTAAAGATTTAAATAAGCCATTATCTGATATGACATTGTCTGAGATGGATGTTTATTGGGAAGAAGCAAAAAAAATATAATTTTTTTATTCTGCGACATCCAAAGTCGTAAAATCATCCGTATATAGAATAGATAGAAACTTATTCAAGTTTTATCATAAGTAGGTAATCTTAATTTTATAGTTAAGCGGATAGATTAAGATTCAAAATTTAGTTTAGTTAGGGGTGAAATCCTGCCTGTGTATACAGGCAGGATTTTATTATTTAAAACAGTTTTTACTCTGTAGCTTCCTCCATAGTATGATACACGTTTTGTACATCATCATCTTCTTCAAGTTTCTCAAGTAATTTTTCAACATCTTGAGTTTGTTCAGGTGTTAATGGCTTAGTAACCTGTGGAATACGTTCAAATCCTGATGAGATAATTTCAATGTTATTTGTTTCAAGATAGGATTGAATATTACCAAAGCTTTCAAATGGTGCATAAATCATGATGCTAGTTTGCTCATTTCCGTCTTCATCTTCATCAGTGTCTTCAAAAATTTCTTCAACTCCAAAATCGATGAGCTCTAATTCTAATTCTTCTAAATCTAATTCCTCACCTTTAATTTTGAAATTACAAGTATGATCAAACATAAATACGACAGATCCAGAAGTTCCTAAACTCCCATCACATTTATTAAAGTAAGAACGCACATTAGCTACTGTACGAGTATTGTTGTCTGTAGCTGTTTCAATAAGTACTGCAATACCATGTTGTGCGTATCCTTCGAAAAGAACCTCTTTATAATCACCTTGACTTTTATCTGAAGCACGTTTAATAGCACGCTCCACATTGTCTTTTGGCATATTTACAGCTTTGGCATTTTGAATTACAGCTCTTAGTCTGGAATTAGAATCTGGATCTGGACCACCTTCTTTTACTGCCATAACAATATCTTTACCTATTCTAGTAAAGGCCTTGCTCATAGCTGACCAGCGTTTCATTTTTCTTGCTTTACGAAATTCAAAAGCTCTTCCCATTATCGTTCTTTTTTATATTTTTTGTTTTTCTCAAAATTATTGAAATTATATTGAAATGCCAACAAGATTGATTATTTGGAGTCTTAATTTTTGTTACTCTTGAACTTCAACAATTGCTTCTATAGCTTCAGCTAGTTTAAAATCCTTATTTGTAACACCATTGGCATCATGAGTAGATAATGAGATTTTTAATACGTTATATGTATTACTCCAGTTAGGATGATGGTTTTGCGCTTCACATTCAAAAGCAATTCTACTCATTGCACTAAAACAATCTTTGAAATTGTCAAATTCAAATTCGGCATGAATAGCATTTTTGTAGTAGTCCCAATCTGGAAAATGCAATAATTTTTTTTCAATAGTGTCTTCTGATAATAAACTCATAGGTCATGATTTAGTCTTTTAAAAGTATGAAATTTTATTCATAATTAAGACTTGTTTAGTTGAAGATTATTATACAAAAAACAACTTATCTATTTAATTCTTGTAAAACTTCTTGACTTGTAATTTGAAGGTGTTTGGGGAGTTTATTAAACTTTGGAAGTACGGCTAAATAGCGATCTTCATTTGTTGTGTAAACATGTTTAAAAAGCACACCATTTTTTGTGGTGATTTGGTTAACGATATCTTTGATATATTCGTCATGATGTACCAAATCGACACTTCCTAAATGAAATACACCAAACTTATTTCTGTTAATTATATAATGAATTTGTTGGGTGACTTTAGTTTCAGTGGTTACATTCATTATAATATTTGGGAAAATTTCGATAGCAGTTTTGTCATATAAATGCTGCTTGATTTCTTTTATCCTTGGTGATTGCGAACCCAAAACCATTGGTAATCTAACAATAACTATTTTCTTCTTTGGAAGACGTAACAGCATGTTTTCTATTTTGATTTTAAAATGACCATAAACACTTCCGCTAAACGTTTTGTCTAATTCGTAACTAGGATATTTACTATAAGCATCAAATACATTAGCCGAGGATAGGAAAATTATTTTACAATCACGATCTAAAACATATTCAGTAAGATGTTGATGAGCTATTGTTTGGGCATGAAAATCACCTCTCAACGCTGAAATTATAATGGTAGGTTTTGTTGCTTCTAAAACTTCATAAACGTCATCTTCTTCAACATTGTATTGAATAAAATGATGATTGTTTTTGAATGTTTTATGTGGCACTCTATAAGTACCAAAGGTTTTAAAGTATGCACACAATTCTTTGTAAATGGCATGTCCAATAAAGCCACTTGCACCTAAAATTAAAATGCGATGTTTACTATCGTTCTCCTTCATAAATCATTGCCTACGTAATCTAACTAACCTTTGTAGAATGGTAGTTTTACAACTGTAGCAGGAATCGTTTTTTTACGAATTTGAATATTGATTTTGCTGTTGACATCAGCAAGAACTGTCGGTACATAACCCAAACCAATACCTTTATTTAAACTAGGAGACATCGTTCCAGAAGTTACCTCGCCAATCTTTTTACCACTAGAGTCAACAATATCGTAACCATGACGAGGAATTCCTCTATCATTAAGTTCAAAAGCTACCAGTTTACGTTCTGGACCGCGACGTTTTTCATCTTCAAGAGCCTCAGAATTAGTAAAGGTTTTAGTGAACTTTGTAATCCATCCTAAACCAGCTTCTATAGGAGATGTAGTATCATCTATATCATTCCCGTAAAGGCAGTAACCCATTTCTAGGCGTAACGTATCTCTAGCAGCTAAGCCAATTGGTTTTGCACCTGCTTCAGTAACTTTATCCCATATTTGTTTCACTTCAGAATTTTTACAATAGATTTCAAATCCACCACTTCCTGTATAACCAGTAGCTGAGATAATTACATGATCGATACCAGCAAAATCACCAACAATGAAATTGTAAAATTTAATCTCAGAAAGATCATGACTAGATAGAGACTGCATAGCTTCAACTGCCTTAGGACCTTGAATGGCTAATAAAGAATAGTCTTCGCTAAGATCTTTCATCTCAGCTCCAACATCATTTTTTGAAGCGATCCAATTCCAATCTTTCTCAATATTACTTGCATTAACTACCAATAAATAAGTTTCTTCTTTTACCTTGTATATGATTAAGTCGTCTACAATTCCGCCATCATCATTTGGTAAACAGCTGTATTGTGCTTTGCCTACGGTTAGTTTAGAAGCATCATTACTACAGGTTTTTTGAATTAAATCTAAGGCATTCGGACCTTCAATTAAAAATTCTCCCATATGAGATACGTCAAAAACACCAACACCAGTTCTTACGGCTTCATGTTCAACATTGACGCCATCGTATTGTACAGGCATATTATAACCAGCAAAAGGAACCATCTTGGCTCCGAGAGATTCGTGTGTTTTTGATAATGCAGTATCTTTCATTGAAAAAGGTTTATTTCCGTTTTTCGGAAGTCAAAATTATTAGATTTAAAAAAGAAGAATTCTTCTAGAAATATTTCAATACAAATGTATCGAAAAAATATGTTTTGAAGACTAAAAATTAGTCTTTTAGAATATCTTCAAAATCATTAAAGAAACTTTCAAAAGTATTCATTGTTGTATTAAAAAATACCATCACATCTTGCCATGAGTTTTTATTATGAATGGATACTTTTTGTTCAAGTAACACATGAACTCTTGAAATCTCTTTGCCATTGTCAAGGTGATATTCTTCTTCAAAAACAGCCTCTGGTAAGTAATTTTCTAATAAGATAGATTTTAAAGATTGTAATTTTTCCCAATTTTTTATTCGGTTCTCTAAATCATCTTCAAGATCTAAAGCAACTAGTGCCGTTTTTTTATCAAAATGAAACTTAAATGAAAACCCTTTAATTTTTGTATCGTACAATATCCATTTTCTTGGAAAAGATTTCCCAAAGCTAGTCCAGAATTCTTGTCGTATTTGTCGCGATTCTTCTTTTGAAAACATACCTATATTAGATAAGCAATTCCAACCCCTAAAATTATTGCAATAAGCTTAGAAAGATTAAATTTATGACCTTCTCCTGTTTCAAATAATATGGTTGTAGAGATATGAAAAAAGATACCTATAACGATAGCATTAATAATATGGATATAACTTGTTGTTAAATCAGAGGTATTCGATATAAGCGTTCCTAATGGTGTCATCGCTGCAAAAACAAAAAGAAAAAAAGCGATTTGAAGTTTTGTATACTTAGATTGAAATAAAAAACCTGTTACTAATGCTGCAATTGGTATTTTATGAACAAGTACTCCATAAACCATGTCATTATGTTGATGGATTGGGAATCCTTCTAAAAAACTGTGAATACATAAACTAATAAAGAGTAACCAGGGAAATGATGTGTCATTTTTGTGAATATGAACATGGCCATGTTCGGCTCCTTTTGAGAAAAATTCTAAAATGATTTGTAATAAAATACCACACATAATGAAGAGTCCAGTTTGCTTTCCTTCAAGGTGTTCATATACTTCAGGTAATAAATCAAAAAGTGTGAGTGCTAATAAGAAAGCACCACTAAAAGAGAGTAAGAGTTTTGTGTAGGTGTTGCGCTGTTGCTTTAAAAATACAACAATACCAATACCAATTATAACTGCATATATAGGAAATAAATATGTATTCATTTAATGTCTTCTGATTATTTAAAAATCATGATTAAACGTTCTGAAGTGTCTTTATGAAATGGACTTAATTTATAATCACCAAAAACATCTAATAAATAGACACCTGCATTTTCAAAAAGAATCTCAAAATCTTTTAAAGTTAATGCTTTAACACGTTCTTGAAAGCTGTAGTCTTGTCCATTAGCATTAAAACTGATGGTTTTAATAATGTACCCATTTTCAAGATGTCTATTTTGTTTAAAATCAATACCATCTACAGTTTTAATATTTTCATCAACTAAATTATTAATGACAAAGTCACTGTTCATGAAGTCAATGACACCAAATCCATAGTCGTTTAAGTTTGCTTTTATAGCTTCAATCGTCTTAAGATTATCATCTTCATTTTCAAAATATCCAAAACTTGTAAATAAATTAAAAACAGCATCAAATGCTTTACCATAAGGCTTGCACATATCATGAACTTCGAATTTTAAAGTTTCATTTTCAAATTGCTTGGCGTATGCGATACTGTTTTCAGATAAATCTGCACCAGTAACATTGTAACCTAAAGAATTCAAATACATAGAATGACGTCCTTTTCCACAGGCAAGATCAAGAATTTCTCCATGTTCGGGAATATTTAAATACTCGGTAAGATTGTCCATGAACAATTGTGCTTCACTATCATTTCTGTCTTTATATAGAATATGATAAAACGGTGTATCAAACCAAGATGCATACCATTGTTTTGTGTTCTCTGTCATGTTTATTTCCTAGTGTAAAGGGAATCCTTTTAATTCTTCTTTTAAGCCACAAAAATACTTTATTTTTTTTTTCTATTATTCGTATTGTATGGAGAATAATTTTAAAATGGTAGCCAAAACCTTATTTGGTTTTGAAGACTTATTAGAACGTGAGCTCATTCAATTGGGAGCAATGCATGTAAAAAAAGGTGTAAGAAACGTTAGTTTTACTGGAGATAAAGGCTTTATGTATAAATGTAATCTAGCATTACGTACTGCTATAAAGATTCTTAAACCCATACATACGTTTAAGGTTAGAAATGAACAAGATCTTTATGACAATATCTATAAAATGTCATGGGAAAATTATTTAAAACCAACAGGTACTTTAGCTGTTGATGCCACAGTAAATTCTCAAGTGTTTACGCATTCATTGTATATCGCTCAAAAAACCAAAGATGCAATCGTAGATAAGTTTAGAGATACCGATGGCCAGCGACCAAATGTAGATTTGAAGTTTCCAGATGTGAAAATTAATGTACACATCGACAGGAATACATGTAATATTTCTTTAGACGCTTCAGGAGATTCGTTACATAAACGTGGTTATAAAACGGCAACCAATATTGCACCAATTAATGAAGTTCTTGCAGCTGGATTAGTTATGCTTTCTGGTTGGGATGGACAATCAGACTTTATGGATCCAATGTGTGGAAGTGGAACTATTTTAGCTGAAGCTGCTATGATTGCTTGTAATATTCCGCCAAACTTAATGCGAAAAGAATTTGCTTTTGAACGTTGGGCTGATTGGGATGTTGATTTATTTGAAAAAATTGAAGAATCACTACTCAATAAAACTAGAGATTTTCATCACAAAATTATTGGTTATGATAAATCTCCTAGTGCAGTGTCAAAGGCAACGGCTAATATAAAAAATGCACATTTAGAGGAGTTTATTCATATACAACATGAAGATTTTTTTAAAACTCAGAAATCTGGTGATGCTAAATTGCATATGGTTTTTAATCCACCTTATGGTGAGCGATTAGACATCGATATGGAAAACTTTTATAAGACTATTGGAGATACTTTAAAACAAGGTTATCCTGGTACTGATGCTTGGTTTATTACATCAAATTTAGATGCTTTGAAACATGTAGGTTTACGTCCTTCACGAAAAATACATTTGGTTAATGCTAAGCTCGAAGCGCGTTTGGTAAAGTATGTCATGTATGAAGGGAGTAAGAAAGGAAAGTATATGAATAATTAATATTTGTCTTTAAGTGTATTGGTGTGATGTTCTATATGATGAGCTGTCCACATGATGATTTCCCTGATTGGCATTTTTCCCATTAAAGGATGTGGAAGAATCAAGTTGTCTAAATTCTTATTTGAAATTTTTCGTGTTTTATATTGTAGTTTTTTACCTTCAACTTGAAGTCGATTAAGAATATATTGTTTTTCAGATACAGTTGGAATCTTCATGTTTTTTGAAGGACCATAAGTTTTGCCTTTAACGTCTTTTAATCGTTCTTGATAACGATTTGTTACTGTGCTATAGTCTCTAACGTTTCTGTTAGATTTTCCAAATTTATAGCGTAATACAAATTTGGGCAAGCTTAGCGCATTATTTAAAGGTTTGATGCTATGGAGTAGATGTAAGGCATGTTGACCAGGAGTCCATTTTCCATCTGGACCATTAAGCCAATTGTCGTCTTCTTGATTTGACAACCAATTAATAAGCGCTTCGTTTTTTTCTTCTATGAGGTCTGCAATCGCGTCTTTATCCATGTTCCATCGCTTTTAACGTATGGAAAAGATATAAAATATTTATGAGTTTTACTTTTGAAGGATGAAGACTTAATCTTCAATGTCATCAATTACAACTTTTTTGTCCTTTTTGATTATCGGAATTAGATAAGATAAATTATAACCGAAGCCTATTCCAAAACGACCACTATCATATGTACGATTAAAACCTGGAATGTATAAATTTTCAAAGTTATCAGGTTGGTCTTCACTGATTAAACTTTTTATTTGCACATTGAGTCCAAGAAACAAATTATTAAATAATTCAGCTTTAATACCAATAATGATTTCTGCCCAAATAGCGGTTAAACCATCAATTTCTCTTGCCTCTTCAGTGGAAAGTTGATTGGGCCAATATTGATTAGTATTATAAATAGTAAAACTATTTAGATTTTGTTTAAATGAACTTACTCCAGCACGAAACCCAAAATAAATCATGTTTTGCATGTCTAACCAATTTTGGTATGAATTGTAATCAATCCCAGCTTTAAAATAGCTCCCTGTGGCAGTAACATTTAAAAAATCGTTAGAAATTGTACGTTCCTCAGTACCAATTTCGCCAGCAAGATATAAACGCTTTGTTAATCTGTAATCGCCATTAATTTCAAAACCAGAATAATCATCATCAATAACAGTTCTTGCAATTTTACCTATATCAGCACCTAGTCGCAAACCGTATTTTTGTTTGTAAATTAAGGTGTCTGACTTAGTTTCTCCTTCAACAGTGTCTTGAGCATTTACAACACCACATAGGAAAAAAAAGCAACTACTGATGAAAGAAATTAAAATGTGTCGTTGTTTCATCTTCAATTGATTGATTATCATTTAAGGGTTCTGTAAGTAATATCCAACGATCCATATCACTAGGATCAAATTCTATGCTGATTGCTTTATAAATTGTTTTAAAACCGCAGGCACGTGATACATAAACATCTTCAGTGACATAATTTATAGTAACGATATCTTCATTTCCTGTTACCATATCATCACTAGTATCATTAGGAGTTCCGTTATCGTCTATTGCATAATCTTTTCTGAAGCTGTATTGCGTTGAGTTTTGGTCCGTTTTTAGAGGCAACTCCACTTTAGTTACAGCTGAACTTCCTAAAAAACCTGGAAGAGGAATAGCATTACCAATACCTTGAATTCTTAAGTCTGATACTTCTTTGAGAAGGTCTTGATTGGTAATATCATAAAACTCTATGATTAATCGAGGAGTAGTAGGAACATCTTCTGGACAAATATCATCGCGTTCGCAAGTATTTAATGTTGCCATTAAGAACAAGACAAGGCTGATTTTTTTTATGAAATTTATTTTCAAGTTATTCGAATTCTGAATTATTATGCATTATGTTTTTCCAAAAGTACAACATTTTCAACATGATGTGTTTGCGGAAACATATCAACTGCTTGTGTTTTAGTAATTTTATATTGATCTTTCATTAAGGCTAAGTCTCTAGCTTGTGTAGCACTATTACAGCTAACATATACCACTTTCTGTGGTGCAATATTTAATATTTGTTGCACAACATCTTTATGCATACCATCACGTGGTGGATCTGTTATTATTATATCTGGCTGACCATTAGAGGCAATAAATTCTGTATTAAACACATGTTTCATATCACCAACATAAAAGTCAACGTTTTCTATACCGTTTAATTGTGCATTATCTTTCGCCGCTTGAATTGCATCTGGCACTGCCTCGACACCAACAACATGTTTAGCTTGTTTTGCAACAAACTGAGCAATGGTTCCTGTTCCTGTATATAAATCATACACAAGTTCATCTCCTTCTAAACCGGCAAAATCGCGAGTGATTTTATATAATTCATAGGCTTGGTCAGAATTGGTTTGATAAAAAGATTTAGCATTAATTTTAAAACGTAAACCTTCCATTTCTTCAAAAATATGATCATTCCCTTTGTAACAAATCACTTCTTGGTCGTAAATAGTGTCATTCGCTTTACTATTAATAACATATTGTAAAGAGGTTATCTGTGGAAATGTTTCAGCAATAAAATCTAAAAGTAAAATGCGTTTTTCCTTATCTTCTTTAAAAAATTGAATAACAATCATAATATCTCCTGTTGAAGATGTTCTAACCATCATAGTACGCAAAAGACCAGTTTGTTGACGCGTATTAAAAAATTCTAAACCGTTTTCTATCGAAAAATCTCTTACTGCATTTCTGATGTCATTTGAAGGATCTGCTTGGAGCCAACATTTATTAATATTTAAAATTTTATCCCACATTCCAGGAATATGAAAACCAAGGGCATTTCTATCGCCTAAATCTTCATCAGATTCAATTTCTTCTTGTGTAAGCCATCTACTATCACTAAAAGAAAACTCCATTTTGTTCCTGTAAAAATAATGTTCAGCAGATCCTAGAATTGGAGATACTTCAGGCAATTCTAAATGACCAATACGAATTAAGTTATTTGTGACTTCCTTTTGTTTAAAATCTAGTTGGTGCTTGTAATCCATATGTTGCCATTTACAACCACCACAAACTCCAAAGTGTTCACATTTAGGTTCAGTTCTTTTATCAGATAAGGTATGAAATGCTATTGCTTTTCCTTCATAATAAGCTTTCCGTTTTTTAAAAGTTTGTATATCTACAATATCCCCAGGAACTGCGTTTGGAAGAAATATAACACGACCATCTGGTGCTTTAGCAACGGTTTTTCCTTTTGCTCCAGCATCAATCACTTCTATTTGCTCAAAAACTTGTCTTTTATTTTTACGTCTAGCCATAGCGCAAAAATAGTAATAGCGATAAATAAAAATGTAAGTAAATAGGATTATCTTTAAAAAACATCAAATTTAATTGAACCTTTTTATTTTTTCTCCGTCTTTAGAGTATGAGAGTCCTAAATAGTCATAATCGAATCATTAATCAACCAATTGTTAAGGTGTCTGAATTATTCAAAACATTAGCGACGCCTGATGATAAAATTTGGCCTATTAAAACTTGGCCAGCAATGCGTTTTAAACAAGGTTTGAAAATTGGTAGTAAAGGCGGTCATGGTCGAATTCGTTATACAATAATTGAGTTTGAGCCAGGAAATCAGATTAAATTTGAATTCACGAAACCTCATGGGTTTAATGGAACTCACGAATTAGAGATTGAAGCTATATCTGAAAATGTAACAGAAATACATCATGTTATAAAAATGAACACGAGTTTTAAAGCTAGTTTATTTTGGATAATAATAATTCGTTGGTTACACGATGCATTAATTGAAGACGCTTTCGATACTGTTGAGAATTATTTTTCAGAAGAAAAAAAGGAAACAAAATATACTACTTGGGTGATGTTTTTGAGAGGATATTATAAACGTAAAGCAATAAAAAACTGAGACGTTTAATTGAAACACGATAGAGATATAGACGAAGAACTGGTTTTAGCTTATCAAGCAGGAAACAAAAAAGCAATGGCTAAATTGGTTAAGCGATGGCATTTGACTTTCTGTAAAAAGGCATACTGGGTAGTAAAGGATGCTAGTTTATCGAAAGATATTGCTCAAGATAGTTGGCAGACAATTATAGCCAAGTTAGATGCATTAAACAAACCTTCTAGTTTTAAATCTTGGGCTTTGAGGATTGTTTACACTAAGGCTATAGACACTTTACGAGAGGATAAAATAATGCGTAATAAGGAAGCAGAATATAAAAATGAAGATGTCTATGAAATTGAAGAGATGGATGATCTTACAGTTTTAAAAAAGAAGCTTTTAGATATAATCAAGAGTTTACCAGAACATCAACAAATGGTTTTGAAGCTTTTTTACACTGAAGGGTATTCGCTCAAAGAAATTAGCATACTATTAAACATATCTGTAGGAACAACAAAATCGAGATTGTTTCATGCTAGAGAAAAACTAAAATCAATATTAAAGCCAATAATTGCTAAGAATAATTAACAACATCTCGTTTTTTTAAAGAAATACTATTTAATAATCATTAAAATTTAAACACAATGAAAACTAATATGGAAGATATCGATCAATTAATTAAGGAAACGTTAACTCAAGAAGAAACGAAATTTTATGATTCACTTGAAGAACAAAATGTTTTAGGAATGATAGCAGGTTTGTTTTCAGGAAAAAACAAATGGATTATCATCTTGATGAATATCATGACCTTAGTGTTCTTTGGTCTATTTGTGTATTGCTTAGTCAATTTTTTTGAGTCAACAGAAACGAATGAACTTATAAAATGGGGACTTGGAGGTCTTGTATTTTTAATTGGTGTAAGTATGTTAAAGGTATTTGCTTGGATGCAAATGGATAAAAATGCAATTCTAAGAGAAATGAAGCGATTAGAATTGCAAGTGTCATCATTATCTGGAAAAATTTCGGAATAAGCGTTTTAATTATTACTTTGCAAACTTCTAGGGATGATTTCTTTCCCACGCTGAATTTTCGTAATCTTCGAAAGGATAAAGGTAGATAAGGAATGGATAGTATATTCATTTATTAAATTATTTTTAAAATGGCAGTTTTAGACCACATTACATCGCAAGAGGCGATGGCATTAGAAAACAAATATGGAGCGCAAAATTATCATCCATTACCAGTAGTATTAAGCAAAGGTGAAGGTGTTTTTGTCTGGGATGTTGAAGGTAAAAAGTATTATGATTTTTTATCAGCATATTCTTCATTAAACCAAGGACATTGTCATCCAAAGATTGTCGATGCTATGACCGAACAAGCGCAACGCTTAACATTAACCTCAAGAGCTTTTTATAATGACATGCTTGGAAAGTATGAAAAATATGCTACTGAGTATTTCAAATTTGACAAAATGTTACCTATGAATTCAGGAGCAGAAGCTGTTGAGACGGCTTTAAAACTTTGTCGTAAATGGGCATACGAAGTTAAAGGGATTGATTTAAATAAGGCTGAAATTATTGTGTGTGAAAACAATTTTCACGGAAGAACTACAACTATTATTTCGTTTTCAAATGATCCTATTGCAAAAAAGAATTTTGGACCATATACAGACGGTTTTATAAAAGTAGAATATGATAATATTGAAGCATTAAAAACTATTTTAGATAGTAATCCTAATATCGCAGGATTTATGGTGGAGCCTATTCAAGGTGAAGCAGGAGTCTATGTACCTAGTGATAATTATTTACGTGAAGCTAAAGCATTATGCGAAAAATATAATGTGTTATTTATTGCAGATGAAGTTCAAACAGGAATTGCACGAACTGGAAGATTATTAGCTAGTTGTGGAAATTGTAGTTGTCCTAACAAAGATTGCTCAGACACTCCAGATGTAAAACCTGACGTTTTAGTTTTAGGAAAAGCTTTAAGCGGTGGTTTATATCCAGTTTCTGTTGTAATGGCTAACAACGATATTATGAATGTTATTCAACCAGGTAACCATGGAAGTACTTTTGGAGGAAATCCTATTGCAGCAGCAGTTGCAATTGCAGCACTTGAAGTTGTTAAGGATGAAAGTTTAGCTGAAAATGCGTTTCAGTTAGGAGAACTTTTCCGAAGCGAAATGAATAAATACATTGAAAAAAGCTCTATTGTAAATTTAGTACGTGGAAAAGGGTTATTGAATGCTATTTTAATTAATGATGATGAAGACAGTGATACTGCTTGGAATATTTGTTTAAAACTTCGTGATAACGGACTTTTAGCGAAACCAACACATGGTAATATTATTCGATTTGCACCTCCTTTGGTAATGACTAAAGCGCAATTATTAGATTGTGTAAGTATTATTACAAAAACGCTTCAAGAATTTGAAGATTAAATATATTATTTAGTAACAATATAAAGCGATCTTTTTGATCGCTTTTTTTTATGGTGCTAATTCTGAAAAAGGATGCATTTCAATATTTCTTAGTATCCAAAACAGCAATACCAATACTAGTATAATCTTAGTAGCGAAGGGTTTATGAAAGACATCGAAAAATGCTTTGTTGTATATTTTATTTAAAATAAATATTAAAGCTTTGTAGCTTAAAACAATAAAGACCACTATAAGTAAGTAGTTATGTCTAATTCCTGTAATGATGTGGCCATTCATTATTTGATGAATAGCTCTTTGACTGCCACATCCTGCACAATAAATGCCTGTTAATGAATAAAAAGGACATTTCGGAAAAATATTGTGTTCAGAGGGATTCCAGAAAAAGTATAGTGATAATACTCCTAAGAGTGTTATCACTATACCTAATGTAATTAATGTCTTTGTTTTAGTAAGCATTGCCACTTGCTAGGGCTCCAAACATGGCTATTCCAAAAATTAATATGTATAAAATCCAACCTAAAGCTGCAATACCTATAGATACTAATCCCCAAGTTTTTGCGTTTTTTGATGCTTTAGTAGCCTCATTATAGTTTCCATCTTCATACAAACTATTAACTTTAGTTGCGTAAATGATACTTACAATTCCTGTAGGCAAGCAACATAGAATTGTGCTTATTATTGCTAGTGCTAAATAACTATTTGGTCTTTGTGGTTTATTTTCCATTATTATTTGGTTAGATTTATGAGTCAAAAGTAATAAAAAAAAAGCGACCGAATGGTCGCTTTTATATATTGAATAATAAGAATTATGATCCCATCATTTCTTGAATACGCTCTTGCATTAGCTGTTGATCTTGCATTGTTTCCCATCCGAATGTAGATATCATCCAAATTGTCATTATTAAATACAATGCACTTAAGATTATACCAATTATAGCAAGGATTTTACCAGTTTTTACATTTTGAAATCCACTATATGATTCAGGATTCTCTGCATAAATAGCTGTTGCTTTTTTTGCTAATACTATTGTAATAATACCAAGTATAAGACCTAAAACACCATAACAGCAGCAAGTAACTATTGATAGAATACCAAATACTAGAATAAGTGTTGAATTAGGTAATTGTTGTTGGGTTTGATTGTTTTCCATGTGATACGTTTTTGTTTTAGTTGTAAAAAGTTTTTAATATAAAACTGCCAATTATGATTACAGCATTAGTTATAGCCAAAGTAATAATAATTTTATAAGCATGTTTGAAATTTATGAAGTAATTTATGACAACAACACCAAATAATGCAATTAAAGTATAAATAGCAGGATACATATGAAACGCAGCTGTAAATTCACCTTGAAGTATTAATGATAGTGAGCGTTGCATACCACAACCCATACAATCAATGCCAAGTAGCTTTTTATTTAAGCAAGGAAGCATGTATTCTTCTGGTTTGAGCATAGTTTTCATTTAATGAAAACAAAAATAGGAAAGTATAAGTTGTTTTGTGAACTTATTTATTTTTTATAATTACTTTTTTAGAAATTGAATCACTGTTCTTAAGACCTATGACAGTGACATATACACCATCACTTAAATTATGAGTAGAAAAATGGTAACTTATGTTATTCACTAAATTAGTTGAATTGAACACTTGTTTTCCCGAAACGTCAAAAAGCGATACACTTTCAATATCTAAATTGTTAGGGTTTTTAACTGTTAATTGAGAATTGTTGTTGTCTTGAATTACTATAAAATCAGAGATAGTAACAGCGTCATTACTTAAAGTGCTTTCATCTATAAACGTAACTTCAAAACGATTATCATAAATACCTTCATCAAGTGTTATATCAAAGCTCCCGTCTTTTATGCTAGTGTAGGTGTTATTAAGATTATCATAAATGTAAATATTGATGTCATCATCTATATTTGTTAGTTGATTTACTTCAACACTATATTCTGTTGCTTGATCTGATGCTTTAAATACAATTGGAATTCTTGTATTTTGGTCATAAGTAATCGACTTTATAACAAGTTTTTGGTCTTCAGCTAAAAGGTATACATCATTATTTAAATCTGATATGTTTTTACCATCACAAAATTTATTGTAGGTCAAATCTGTATTATTTCTGAAAGCGATAACATTTTCTCTATAAAACGAATTGTTGACTTTGGTGTGAATTCTAATCTCAGGAACTATAGTTGGATGATTAATAATATCTGTATAATCTAATCCGTTGTGCGACATTGCTATAACATCATTTCCTTGAGAGTTTTGTCTTCCGAATATTGAGCCATTTCCACTTATTACAGAATCTTCAGCAAGATATAATCGCATGGAGTTATTGAGTGTGATAACACCACCACCTACAGCACCTCCATTATCATCGCTATTAACAACAAACCCTTGACCAATTGCTGCAAAACGTCTAGAATTATTAGCACTGTAATCTGGACTATTGCCTGAAGTTGATCCAATTTCACCACCATCGACAGTAAAGTTTCCAAAAGTTGCTCTTGCGTAGGTCCCATTATCACTTAAATCACCTAAAGGTCCAGGAGTATAAACAGCATATCCACCTTCATATGATAGGATATTATGAGAATTTTTGGTTTTTTGTTCCCAGAAATAAATATTACCATCTAATCGTGTAGCATTGGTAGGAACATTAGCAAAAATTAATTTAAGATCTAAAGCAGAAGGGTATGGGTTTCCAGTTAATGTATTCACTTGATCATCTAATCCTGATGTGGGATCTGAATCTGTACCATTGAAAACACAATTAAAAGTAATATCTCCGTTGTTTGGTCGTCCTCTAAAATCTAATACATTGTTAGTATTTGGACTTCCCTTTAGCGTATATCCATATCCTGGATTTGCATTGCCAATATCAAAGATCTGATTCCAGTCAGTATATCCACCTCCAGATTCAAGCGTAAACATCCAATAATTTGAAAGTTCAGTTGCAGTTCCGTTGTAAGCAGAAGTAAATAAATAAGCGTTTGAATTTACATTAGTTAAATCTGTGTGGTCCACTGGATCATGTATGTTTGTACCATTAAATGCTAGGTTAGCACGTACTGTTCCATCAATGCTAACACCAACAGGACTACACCAATAGTTATATTCATAGATGCCTTTGGTTTGGTTTTGGTATACAGAAAGTTCGCCAGCATCAGAATTTTTAGTATTTGTGTTTTGAAGTAATTGGGCATCACCTCGTAAATAAAAATTTGATGTGGGAGTTTCTAATCTGATATCATCATTAACAAATACAACTACATCTCTGGCATAAATAAAACTATTGTTGTCTACATAGAGGTCTTGTGCGAAAATAAAATTCGAGATGAAAACTATAATTATAAGTGAGATCGTATTTTTCATAATGGATTACTTATTTCGTAATGCTATATTGTTTGATGAATCTGTTTTTTATTATGTTTTTTTCGATTTGAAGTAACTTCATTACTGATCAAAAATCCTTATTTTTAAAGGTGTTTTTATTAGATTCAGAATTATTTTTTGAAATTACAAAATCTTTGCTTAATAAGTTATTTTTTTTAGTAGAATAAGCTTTCTTTTTAGTTAATACTTTTGAACTATCATTCTTAGGAGTAGATGTTTGTCTTAAATTTAATTTAGTTTTCCTTAGAATTAGTTTTTCGACTTTAGGACTTGACAAATATTCTTTCAAAGTCAAAGCCTTTATTTTAGGTAATGAAATGATGTGTTGTTTGTGATTCTTATTTTTTAAGTTATGTTTTGTGATTGCTTTTTTAACGGATTTATCTTCATTGTACAAATAATCTCTTAACGACATGGCATTTATTTTAGGAACATCAACTATCTTTTTATTTTGAGAAGCATTATTACTCTCAAGATTTGAAACTTTTTTTATTACTCTCTTTTTTGTTTTTGGAGTAGTTAAATAGTCTTTAACTGAAAGTGCTTTTGCTTTATGTTCAATTATATTTTTCTTGCTTGTTATAGAGTCATTCCTTTGACAGAAACACGTAAAACAAAAAAAGAAACTTATATATGTTATAAATATTTGTTTCATCGATTTAATTAATTACTGTTACTATAAAATCCATTCCAATATAGTCAGTGCCAAAAAATCCACTTGTGTTATTTGAAACAACAAATGTAACTTCTCCAGTCCTAGCTTCCACATGATGAATTGTGATATCATCAGAAGGGGAAGTTCCCCAATCACCAATTAATGAAACGGAAACACTTGAAAAACTAGTGCAGCCAGGTACTGTAAGTGTTAAATTATAAGTGTTGCCAGATAAGATATTGGTTGCAGGATAATACCATGCTGTGATGTCATTTAATTTGTTTTGTACAATCCATCTATTTTGAGCATCACTATACATTAATGTTATTGATGAATATCTGCCAGTTAAAAACAGGTCTTGTTCTGAAGGAATAAGGATTCTATTAGCTGCAGGACCACCATTATTGTGAATAATACCCATAATTTGAGTAGTAGTATTTTGAAGTGTAACCATTTGTCCATCAGATCCAGTTACAGGTATAATACTTTCTATCTCAAAATAAGCTGTCGGACCAGTAATTCTGTAATGAGAATACAGTACACCTCCAACTAAAGGAAGAGTGACATTGCTATTGGTTCCATCAACTAAGCTGATAGTGCCTCCGTCTCTTAATGAAATAGCACCTTCAATATCAAGTTCTGTTTTTGGATCTGTATTTCCTATACCCACTTGGGCATTTAATGTTATTCCGATAAAAAACACTAAATAAAATGTAATTTTTTTCATAATCAACAAATTTTAATCCCAATTAAATTTAATAAATAACTCCTTGATTATTAGATATAATAGTGTAATTTCGATAAGTTGTTTAATTTTTACGCTAAACCATCAATATGTCACGACTAATTAGTTACATCTTAATTGTAACTGGCGCATTTGTAGCTATTTACGCTCAAGCAGGTGAGGACCAAAATCAATTTCTTCTTATAGGAGGGATTGTAGCTTTAATGTTGGGTGTTTATAGGATTTCTAGAAATATTCCTAGTAAAAGAAATTTAGAAGAAGAAAATAAAGAGAATTTAGATGTATGAGTTTTCAAATAGGAGATAAAGTTTCGGTTTTAGACGATGATATCTCGGGTGTTATTGTAGGAATAAATAACCATACTGTTGGTGTAGAAACTTCTGATGGTTTTGTTTTGGAGTTTCAATCAAATGAGTTAATCAAGAATAAATCATTCACAAAAGATATCTTTTCAATTAATGGTATTCAAGATGTGATTAAACAAAAAGAACTTCCATTAAAAAAGCGTTCTATCAAAACGAAGCCAAAAGAACGAAATCTACCAATGATGGAGGTTGATTTGCATATCCATAAGTTAGTAGATTCTGAAAGACAAATGACTAACTACGACAAGCTTACACTTCAGTTAGACACAGCTAAACGGCAATTAGATTTTGCGATACGTAAACGTATTCAGAAACTAGTATTTATACATGGAGTGGGAGAAGGGGTTTTAAAAATGGAATTAGAAACTCTTTTTAGACGTTATGATAATATAAAATACTACGAAGCCGACTTACAAAAATATGGAAACGGAGCAACTGAAGTATATGTTTATCAGAACGTAAGTTCTAATCAATAAATATTGGATTAGCATCTCTAAATTCAGTAGTAATACTAGAATCATTAAGCGTACCGAAATCCAGTGTTTGCTGAGTAATAGATGGTAAAGAGATTTCTGAAACAATTACAGATATAGTGTAAATCATTCTAATTTCGTGGTCTCTGTACGCTATTGCAGGTACTGAAACAGAATATTGATCATTTAAATAATTTGCAATTCCTGGGTTATTTATATCTGAAAAGTCATCTGTTGGATTCTTGTCTTGATCTGTATCTTCATCACGTGTAGGAACACCATCACCATCATCGTCATCATCTAAATAATCTGGAGTCCCATCACCATCTGTATCTAAAGCATTTATTAAGCCATCATCTTCTGTATAGTTGACGTCTTCATTAACCGTAAGTACGTTGTCACCATCATCATCAACATCTAAATAATCCGGAATAGTATCATCATCGGTATCTATCGCATCACTAAAATCACCATCTCCATTTGGATCTTGACCTTCTAGTTCTGAAGGAATTCCGTCGTTGTCATCTTCAACTAAAACTGTTGTAACAGTAACTTCACCACCAAGACTAACTTCATCTCTTTCTATACCTAAGTTTGAAGGCGGAATATCATTACAAAACAATACATTGTCTGCTGGTAAATTTGAATAACTTCTGTAATTAAAAACATTTGATCCTCCTAGCGGAAAAGTGTCTTCGTAAAAAAAATCATCACCTACATCTAAAATTGTTTCCATAGTTAAAGTGCTAAACTGTATAGATAGGGATTCAGAAGTGTTTTCATTGGTTTTAAAAAACACTAGCTCGCCACATTGTTTGAATTCGTCCTCGAAATCCAGTGTTACTTCAAATACATCACCATCATCACAGGTTGTAAATAAAAGTCCGATACAAAGTAAAATGATAAATTTTCGCATGCTGTAATTCATTAAGAAACAAAAATAGAGATTTGTAAATTTATAACGATATGATTAACAAATAATTTTGTTAGTGTAGGTTCTGGTTTTATTTACCATTTGATTATTGCATCTTTGCATTCTAATTTTTCTTGTTTATGAGAACTGTTTATTTTGATAATGCTGCTACAACTCAAATTCGTGATGAAGTAATTGATCGTATGACTGAAGTAATGAAAATTAATTTCGGAAACCCTTCTTCTACACATAATTACGGAAGGCAATCTAAATCAATAATTGAATCATGCAGAAAGTCTGTTGCATTACATTTTAATGTGTCTGCTTCTGAAATTGTGTTCACCTCTGGTGGTACTGAAGCTGATAATTTAGTCTTGAGAAGCGCAGTTCGAGATCTTGGTGTTGAAGAGATTATTACTACTAAAATAGAGCATCATGCTATTCTTCATACAATTGATGAATTAGAAAAAGAGTTTCCTATTTTAGTGAAATATGTCAATTTAGAATCTGATGGTCATATCGATTATTCTCATTTAGAACAGTTGTTAGATTCTGAAAAAAAGAAATTGGTAAGTTTAATGCATGTCAATAATGAAATAGGGAATAAGCTAGATATTTCTAGAGTTGCCAGTTTGTGTAAACAGAATAATGCATTGTTTCATAGTGATACTGTCCAATCTGTAGGACATTATCAATTAGATTTAGAAGCCATTCCAATAGATTTTCTAGCTGCAAGTGCTCATAAATTTCATGGACCAAAAGGTGTTGGTTTCGCTTTTGTTAGAAAAAACTCTGGAATTAAAGGTTCTATTTTTGGAGGCGCACAGGAGCGAGGATATAGGGCAGGAACAGAAGCAATTCATAATATTGTTGGCTTAGATGAAGCTTTGAAGTTGTCTTATGAAAATCTCAATACGGAACGTTCATATATTTTAGGTATTAAAGATTATTTTATCACTCAACTTCGTGAAGTCTTACCTGATGTTGTTTTCAATGGAAGCTGCTCAAGTCCCGAAAATAGTACTTATACACTTATTAATGTGTGCTTACCTATAGTTCCTGAAAAAGCAGCCATGTTGCAATTTCAATTAGATTTAAAAGGGATTGCTTGTTCAAAAGGTAGCGCATGTCAGAGCGGAAGCTCTCAAAACTCACATGTCCTTGCTGAGATATTAAATGAGGCTAATTTACAAAAACCATCAGTGCGTTTTTCTTTTAGTACTTTTAATACAAAAGCCGAAGTAGATTACACGATTGGAGTTTTAAAAGAGTTTGTTTAAAATCTAGTGCTCAATCTTACATTAAAAACTCGAGGTGTTAAATAGTTTGGAATCGCAAATTGTCGTTTGCTATATACGTCACGTACCCAGGTATTTGTGATTGAATTTTGCGCATTAAATACATTGAAAATCTCAAAACCAATTGATAATTCTCTAAATGTTTGCTTCCATTTTTTTGTATACGTTTTATTTGGATCCACTAATACATAAGAAAAACCTACATCTGCACGCTTATAATCTGGTAAACGATTTTGAAACTGATACGGATCTGCATAACTAGGAGAACCTCCTGGAACACCAGTATTATATACTAAATTTAAATACATTTTTAAATCTGGAAGTGCTTTCATATAATCTTGAAATAAGGCTCCAAATTTTAAACGTTGATCTGTTGGTCTTGCAATATTACCTCTGTTATCAATATTCTCTTCAGTCTTTAGATACCCGAAACTAAACCAGCTTTCAGTGCCTGGGATGAATTCACCGTTAAGTCGCATATCTAGACCATATGAATACGCTGTAGCATTATTTTTAGCCCTGTAACGTATCCTAACGTTTTCTAAAGTATAAGGATTAACATCTGTTAAGTTTTTATAATAAGCTTCTGTGACAAGCTTGAAAGGTCGTTTCCATAATTCAAAACTGTATTCATTTCCTAAAACAACATGAATAGATTTTTGAGCTTTAACATCAGGTTGAACAACTCCCGAAGAATCTCTTAATTCTCTGTAAAAAGGGGGTTGGTAATACAATCCACCAGCAACTCTAAAAAGCATGTCTTTTTCCCAATCTGGTTTGATGGCAAATTGTGCTCTCGGACTAAAAACAGTTTGAGTAGAGCTTGTAATGCCTTCTTGATTTGGAACTTCACTATTTACAGTCCAATTGTGTATTCTAACACCAGCATTATAAAATACGTCGTTGTTTCCTAGTGTTGTGCGTTTGCTCCATTGTGCATAGGCTTGAAGTCTATCAATTTGAACTTCGTTGGTTGCGCGTACATTTTGAAAGGCTTGAAGAGGTCCTTCAAAAGGTTCGTATGGTTGTTCGTTTGGTGTGTCAAAAATAGGAGGGCGAACAGAAAAACCAGCACTGTCAATAACTTCCCATTCTACAAGACGGTCTCGAATATCTTCATGTGTATATTTAACAGACCATTCTAGAGTGCTTTCATCATCTAATTTGTAATCACCTTTATGTTCGATGTTAAAAATTAATGCATCTAAGTCATTTCTTGCATGTGTTAACTGTGATCCAATCCCTTCGCTGAATTCTACTTCGCCTAAATTTTCATCACCAATATTACTATTAACTTCTCCTAATCGATATTGCGCTAAAATGTCAAAATATTCTTCTTCAGTAGTATGGTATGCAGATGCGATTAACTTTAGGGTTAAATCTTCTGAAGCAAAATAGTTCGCTTTAAAGGCTCCAAAAGTAGTGAGATATTGGTCTTTCTCTTGACCTTCGTAAAACACTAATAATGCAACTGGCTCGTCAATAGTACCGAAATTTGTTTGTCTGTTTTGTGGTTGAAAATCATATTTGTTAAGCGATATATTTCCAAGGAAATTCAAATGAAACTTATCTGAAAATTTATAGGTTAGATAGGTTTGAGCATCTGCAAATACAGGTACAACATTGGTTTCAGTTTCAAGTGAATTTATAAACAAGCTGTTATCTCTATAACGTAGTCCCACGATACCTGAAAACTTTGAATCTTTACTTACAGCTTCAGCAGCGATACTACCTCCTAAAAGACTTGCTTCTGCCCGAACACCAAATTTGATAGGAGTTCTGTAGGTGATGTCTAAAACTGAAGACAATTTGTCTCCGTATTTTGCTTGAAATCCACCAGCCGAAAAATCTACATTTTGCACCAAATCTGTATTCACAAAACTTAATCCTTCTTGTTGTCATAAAAAAAAAAAAAATGGTCGATACACTTCAATTTCATTGACATATACTAAATTTTCATCGAAGTTACCACCTCGAACCGAATATTGTGTACTCAATTCGTTTGAAATATTTACTCCTGGTAATGTTTTTAGAATATTCTCTACACCAGGTTGCGCACCTTTGATTGTTCTTAAAACAGCTGGAGGAACGGAAACGATGCCTTCAACAGATTGTTTTGTGTTACTATTGATAACAACAGTAGTGATTTGCTCGACTTCCACACTCATTACTGGGTTGAATTCAATTTCTTCACCATTTTTCAAGTTAAACGTTGCTTCAACTTTTTTATGTGATAAATGGGTGAAAACAATAGTTATATCAGTGTTTGCAGGAACCTTAAGCTCGTAAAATCCATTCTCGTTAGAAGTGGTTCCGTTATTATTGGCTTTGATGCTAACATTGTAAATTGGTTGCTGCTGATCGTCAAGTATGACACCTTTGATAGTAGCATTTTGAGAAAAACCAAACAATGGTATACTTAAAAAAAGAATTAGTAATAGACTTTGTATTTTCAAAAGGCTTTTTTTTATTTTCTAAAAAACGTTGCTTCAAATGTAGAACTATTTCCAATATTATCTATAACAATTACTTTCAAATTATTTTCAGTTTCTGAAATTACGTCGTCTTCAAAAGTGTAAGTAAGGGTGTCTTTTTTATAATCATACTCCATTAAAACCCATTTTCCATTAATGGTTGCTCTGTAATTACTGATGCCTGAAAGATCATCGTCAATCTTAAGTTTTATATTTTTAGACTTACTTAGCCATTTTCCATCTTGAAAATTGACTGGTTTAATTGTTGGACTAGTTGTGTCTGAAGCTAATGTAAATGTACCTAAAGACTTTGTTCTAGCAGTTAAGAAATCCCCTTGTCGTGTTGTTTTTACGTAATATGGTTTTTTATAATAGCCATATAGTTTTGCAATAAATAACTTGCTTTTATCTTCTTCAGAATAATTTTCAATATTAAAACTAATAGTGCAGTTTTTCATAAGGGGAACAACATCTTTATGCAATGTTAAGGTATCACTACTAACGGCAAAGTCAATGTAAAAATTGTCATAAAAGGTGTTTTTTGCAAAAAGCACTGATATGTTTTTGTCCTCAAGACGTAGAGTTTCATCAGCCTGAACATAGTAATTAGGTTTAAGATCGTACTGCTCTAGTTTTTCTTTGGCTTTCTTTCCTTGAATAGGGATATTAACCCAAGATTCATTGCCCTGAAAATCCTGAATTCTTATTTTATATACTGAAGAAGTACTATCTTCTACGTGAATATAACCTTCATCAGAAACATCATTGAGCATGCTTAACGTGTTTCCCGGTTGAGCAAATAATTTTTGAACACGTGATTTTTTAGTTTTAAAAATTTCAAAATCTATATATCGGTTTAGATGTTTGGTTTCATCAAAGCTGAAACGTTTAAAATCCATTTCAAAATTTTTATTTCCGTTGAATAATGTCTGTATATTACTTACACCATTTTTATTGCTTGCCAAATCTTGTTGGTCATAACTTACAACTCCAAAGCCTATGGTTCCGTAAGCTTCTATTGGTTCTACATTATAATCACCATTATTGTTTGGTATAAGGCGCAATTCTTTTCTTGTTTTAATGCCGTTAACGTGAGATTTTCTATCCTGCGGATACGCATAAATTGCAGTTACTACAGGTTGCCTAGTGTCTTTTATGTCAATACCAAAAAGCATTGGATTTATTGGACGTTCTTCGTTGTCTCTAATTTCAAAATGTAGATGAGGACCACCAGAACTTCCAGAGTTTCCCGAAAAAGCGACAATTTCGTTTGATGATATTGGTAATTCTTCAGGAGAAGGAAAGACTTCAATTTCATAAGATTCTTTCTCGTATTGTTTGTCTTTTATGTAGTTTTCTATCACTGGAGCAAACTTTTCTAAATGCGCATAAACAGTAACGTAACCATTAGGATGTGTTATGTAAAGTGCTTTTCCGTATCCAAAATGAGAAATTTTAATCCGACTTACATAACCTTTTGCAGCAGCAAATACATCTAGGCCAGTACGTTGTTGGGTTTTAATATCTAATCCGGAATGAAAATGATTAGAACGTAATTCGGCAAAAGTTCCAGACAACACTAGTGTTACGTCCAGAGGGTTTCTAAAGTAATCTTGTGGATAAGGTGATTGAGAGAATCCAGCTTGACTGATAAAAAGAATTATATAGAGGTATATCTTTTTCATAAAGTACTAATCAAATTTTATAACGTAAAAATATCAATTTATTTTAAACATAGAAAATATTCTATATTTAATTTTTTTCCATTTTTAGTATTTGAATTCAAAAATAGTAAAGTTAAGTTTCAAAAAAAGCGGTAATCTTAAATTTTAATTATGCGTAATACTACTGTATGACTGATGTTTTGATATTAATTCAAAATTTATTCTAAAACAATTGCTATTTTTCATTTGGTATGTTAACTTTGTTTCATCAGTATTGAAATTTGTAAATGAGTAAAATTGAAGATATTGTCGATTCGTTAGAGAATAAAATTAG
>NZ_JBGCCX010000127.1:0-16966 GCF_045105015.1 Psychroserpens sp. | reverse complement strand
GCAAAAGCGAAAAGCGATTACTTATCGATTCAAAATTGGGTACAACAACTTAAATCAAGCCTTTTATATGAGTCATAAGAAGCCCAAAATATTATTTATTGGGCCAACACCACCTCCTTATTCTGGTCCAGAATTAAGTATGCAACAGTTTTTAGAATCTGAAGTTTTAAATCAAGCTTTTGATATTAGTTTTCTCAAAACAAATTTTAGAACAGATAATACTAAAAAAGGAAAGTTAGACGTCTCAATGCTGACCAATTTTTTTTTTTTTTTTTCAAAATTGCTCAAATTATTAATTACAAAAAGACCTAACTTAGTATATTATCCTATTACGCCAACTCAAATTGGTTGGATAGGTAGAGATGTATGGACAATTCTATTAAGTAAAATTTTTGGAGCAAAGGTTATTATTCATTTAAGAGGAAGTCATTTTAAATTGAACTTTCAACAATTTAATCCAATCATAAAACGTCTTGTTGGTTTTAGTTTAAAAAAAGTAGACTCAGCCGTTGTTCAGGCAAAGTATCTCGATGATCAATTTTCACCTTACATAGATGCTTCAAAGGTATCTGTCTTATATCAAGCTATGGATATTGATCAATATTCTAATAATTATAAAGTTGAAATTGAGAAAGGGAAAGTGCTTGTAATGGGGCATATGACTAAAGCTAAAGGCTATACAGATATTTTAAAAATAATTCCAGACCTTTGTGAAGAGTTTCCTTATTTAAAGTTTTACTTTGCGGGAAATATAAGAAGAGGTGAAAGAGGTGTGTTTTACAACCAATATACTGGAGAAAAAATTGAGTACGAAGATCCTTTTGAGGTAGAAAGCCAAATACTAAATTCAGCTTATAAAAATAATTACGCAAATTTAGGAATTATTAGTGGAGATGATAAAATGAAACATTTGCAGTCAACAGATATTTTTTTAACTGCTTCGTATTCTGAAGGCTTTTCAAGATCTTTACTAGAAGCAATGGCAATTGGAAAACCTGTAGTATTTACTCCTGTTGGCGCACATCGTGAAGTTTTTGAAAATGGAGTACATGGGTTTTCTTTTATTCCTGGTGATCTAGTAGGTTTGAAAAAAGCATTACAAAGTGCTTTAAAAGATCTAGACAAACGTTTAACTATTGGTCGTACAAATAGAGATTATGTGGTTTCAGAGTTTTCAATTCAAAAAATCTCTTATGATTTTAAGACTATAATCTCAAATACACTAACCTCATGAAAATAATTATAAGAAAGATAATACATTACCTAGGAAATTTACTAAGATTTCTTCAAATGTCTTTTCTTAGAGCATCTGGAGCAAAGATTGGTAAAAACACGATGATTAGCTTAGGAGCAAAAGTAGATGTTAGGCGAGGCAAAGTCATTATAGGAGACCATTGTTTAATAACTCATGGCTGTTACATTTTGTCACATGACGGAGCAGCACACATTATCAACCCTAAAGATAACGGAACAGGCTATGTAACTATTGGTGACCATGTATTCATTGGAGTAAATACAGTTGTAATGAGAAACGTAACGATTGGAAATCATGCAATTATTGGTGCAGGCTCTGTTGTTAATAAGGACATCCCAGAGGGCGTTGTCGCTGCTGGTAATCCTATCAAAATCTTAAAAGAATTAGAGAAGCCGTATCGACCTTTACCAAAAAAACATACTAACGTTTCATGATTTTAATACCTTTCATAATATTCCTTGCTCTAATTATCACAAAAATCCAAAAAGGATTATTTGCTTGTTTATTAGTAGTTGTGGCTACTAAATCAATAATAGATGCATTCTGGGATTATCAGTTTGGACCATTATCTGTAATGTCTATTCAAGGGGTATTGATAACCGTTTTATTTTATACTGTACTTCTTAAAAAGAAGCAAATACCTCAAATATGGATGAGAACTGCCAACATTTATATACTAGCTTTATCGTTTGGTATTATTTGGGCAGTAATAACAAAGCCAATGAATTTTGTTGAAAACACAATATTAAGTGTCAATATTTATTTAGGTTTTATTCTAATACCCTTACTTGTTAATAGTCAGAAGCGTCTAAAACAATTGTTGTTAGCTATTATGATTTGCGGTTTGTTTCCCATTCTAGTTAGTATATATCAATTAAAAACAGGTGTGGTTTTTAGAGAGCGTGAGACTGTAGGCTTAATACGTTATGTTGGATTTTATCATGATGCTTTTCCCGTTCGTTTTTATGGCTTGATGTCTTTGTTTTCAGTGTTAATATATCAGGTGATTTTTAAAACTAAAGATGTGTTTCTTAATGGTTTTATGCTATTAATAGCTGGAGGAGCATTTTTATCTATTTATGCAGCTTACAGTAAAGCAGCCATTGCAATACTAGGCTTGTGGATTATGTTTTTGTTACTCTTTTCTGAATCTAAAGTTAAACAGTCATTTTCTATATTGGTAGGATTATTACTTTTGTTTATAGTGTTTGGTGATGCTGTATCAAGCAACATTGAACAACTATTTAGTAAAGAGGTAGGTTACCAAACAGGAGAAGTTAAAGACGCCAAATATACCTTAGCAGGAAGAGGTTATATCTGGGAAGATTATTGGAAATTTTGGCTAAATGAACAAACCTTTTTTCATCAATGGTTTGGCGATGGACTCGACCGTGCAGCTCACAACGAATTTTTAAGAATACTATTAGTAAATGGTATAGTAGGTGTTATATTGTTAGCCATATTTATGATAAGAAGCATTAGTAATGTTTTTAAAGTCTACAAAAACATTAGAGTTTTTGCGTTTATGTTATTTAGCATGTACTTAGTTGATTGTATAGGTTTGGTTCCAGGAAAATATTATTATTATAATATCTTAGTTTGGGGTATCTTTGGCATCTTATTATTGAGACCACAATTATTTATTAAACAACAAAATAACTAAATGCAACAATTGACACAAAAATTAGGCTCTGGCGATATGATTATTCAAGATGTTCCTTATCCACAATTAGGTAAAGGAATGGTCATTGTTAAAAATCATTATTCTATTATTAGTGCTGGTACAGAAGGATCTACTGTTGTCGCTGCTCGTAAAAGCTTAATTGGTAAGGCAAAAGAACGACCACAACAAGTTAAACAAGTTATAGATACTTTAAAAAAACAAGGTCCAGTTCAGACCTACAGAGCAGTAATGAAAAAACTTGATGCGTATTCTCCCCTCGGTTATAGCTCTGCTGGAGAAGTTATTGAAGTAGGTGAAGGTGTTACAGAATTTGAGGTTGGTGATAAAGTAGCTTGTGCAGGTGCTGGTTATGCTAATCATGCTGAAATTGTAACCGTACCAATCAATCTTTGTGTAAAGCTAGATGCTAATACAAATCTTAAAGATGCAGCCTATAATACTTTAGGAGCTATCTCAATGCAAGGTGTTCGTCAAGCTGATTTACGATTAGGAGAATCTTGTGTGATTATTGGTCTTGGTCTTCTAGGTCAATTAGCTGCACTAATATTAAAAGCTTCTGGTGTTACTGTTATTGGAATTGATGTGTCTGAAGCAGCTGTAAAACAGGCTGTTAGTAATAATGTAGTAGATCTTGGACTTACACGAAATGCTGCTGGAGTTGAAGAACAAATACAAAATATAACAAATGGTTATGGAGCAGATGCAGTGATTATTGCAGCAGCAACATCTAGCTTAGATCCTATAAATTTTGCAGGTTCAATTGCTCGTAAAAAAGGAAAAGTAGTAGTGTTAGGAGCTGTTCCTACTGGTTTTGATCGTGATCCATTTTGGTATCGTAAAGAACTAGAATTAAAAATGGCTTGCTCATATGGTCCTGGACGTTACGATTTAAATTACGAAGAAAAAGGAATCGATTATCCATTGCCTTATGTGCGTTGGACCGAGAAACGAAACATGGAAGCGTTTCAGAATTTAATCGCTACTAAACGTATTGATATCGATTACTTAACAACGCATGAGTTTGAATTTGAAAATGCTAAAGCTGCGTTCGATCTTGTAGTTTCAAAGGAAGAACCTTTTACAGGCATTGCCTTAAAATACGATTTAGATAAAGTCGTTTCCAAATCTAAAATTGAAACATCTGAAAGTAAACAATTAGGTAAAATAAATATATCTTTTATTGGAGCAGGAAGTTATGCTCAAGGGAACCTCTTACCTAATATCCCTGAAACTAATGATGTTGGTAGAGTAGGTATCTTGACGAATACTGGTACAACATCTAAACGTGTAGCCGAAAAATTTAAATTTCAATTTTGTGCGACAAATGAAGCAGATGTTTTAGACGATAAAACTAATACTGTTTTTGTAGCGACACGTCATGATTCTCATGGACCTTTTGTATTAAAGAGTCTTGAAGCTAACAAAAATGTATTTGTTGAAAAACCATTATGTCTTTTAGAATCCGAATTAGCGTCTATAATCGAACTGCAATCAAAAACGAAGAAAGCAGTTATGGTTGGTTTTAATAGAAGGTTCTCTCCACTTACCACCAAATTAAAGAATGCAGTTGGAAACAATCCAATGACAATGATTTATAGAATTAATGCTGGATCTATACCTGGTGATAATTGGATTCAGGATTTAGAAATTGGTGGAGGACGTGTGTTAGGAGAAGTTTGTCATTTTATTGATTATTTAACGTTTTTAAATGGAAGTCTTCCAACAAAAGTATCAGCTTCAGCATTGCCTGATGCTAATCAGTTAAATGATACTTTAAACATTTTAGTACAATTTGAAAATGGGTCCTCTGGTGTTATTGGGTATTATGCTAACGGATCAAAATCTATGACCAAAGAATATGTTGAGGTGTTTTCTGCTGGAATGTCAGCAACGCTTAACGATTTTAAAGAACTAAAAATATACGGAAAAGGTAAACCGAAAAAAGATAAAATCCTTAACCAAAATAAAGGTCAGAAAGAAATGGTGAATGCTTTCGTAAATGGCTTATTAAATGATGGTAATGCGCCAATTTCATTTGAAGAAATCGTAGCTGTTACCAGTGCGTCTTTTAAAGTTTTAGAATCTATTAAACGTGGAGGACAACAGATTGAAATATAAGCTAAGTTCAAGTTTTTCAAAACTTAAAGCCTATTGTGAAAGTGAAAATTTTAAAGGATGGGATCCTTATGATGGCATGAACTCTAAGGTGTTCCAAGCATTGCCTTTAAAGCACTGGGATTTAGCAAGACTAGCTTGGATTCAAGGATTTAAAAGAAGTCCAATTAATTTTAGAAAATTATTATTAGTACCAAAAGAACACAATGCTAAGGGTGTTGGGCTTTTTCTTTTAGGTTACTGTAAATTATATAGACTAGCAGAAAGTGGCTGTGAAGATTTTGGAACAAAAGAAGAATTACTCAAGCAAATAAAAGACATTACAGACTTATTGCTGAGCCTAAGGAGCAAAGGTTATTCTGGATCTGCTTGGGGTTATAATTTTGATTGGCAAGCAAGACGATTGTTTTTATTTAAAAAGCATACACCAACAGTTGTAGCGACTTGTTTCTGTGTTGAAGCTTTGATCGAAAGTTATAAAATCACTAAAAATGAATCGGTATTAAAAGACACTTTATCTGCAGCAGATTTTGTGCTTAATGATTTATCAAGAACTCCTCATGGTAACGGAATTATTTTTTCTTACAGTATAAAAGATGGCAATAATACAGTAATTAATGCATCATTGTTAGGTGCAAAAATATTGAGTTATTCTTATAAGTACACTAAAAATCAAGAGCATGCAAATATGGCTAAAAAAGCTGTTGTAGCAGCTTGTGATTTACAAGAGGAAGATGGTTCTTGGATATATGGATTGCTTCCAGTTCAATCATGGAAAGATAGTTTTCATACTGGCTTTAATCTAGATGCTATAGAGACTTATCAACAAAACACAAACGATATTAGTTTTCAGTCGTATATAAAGAAAGGTGTAGATTATTATTTAGAACATTTTTTTGAAGACAACGGGATGCCTAAGTATTATAATAATAAAACTTATCCAATAGACATACATTGTCCAGCTCAAGTTATTGTAACATTATCTAAATTAGGAATCTTTAATAATCATCAAGACTTATTATCAAAAGTTTTAGATTGGACGATTGATAATATGCAACATAAAAAAGGTTATTTTTATTACCAATTAAAAAAGGGAATGAGCTCTAAAATTTCATATATGCGATGGAGTAATGCATTTATGTTTAATGCCATGGCACATTTTTTATTAGAAACTAAATCTATAGAAAATGGAAGCTAAATCATTAAACGGAGTAATGACTTTTGCTCCTACATCTAGAGAAGAACTCATGAAATATGCGTTCGAGAATCACAAAATTATGGTTGCCGTAAATGCAGAAAAAATTCTTCATGCAACCAATGATAGCCGAGCACTGATAAACAGAAATATGGGTTATCCTGATGGGATAGGTGCAGTTTGGGCATTACAAAAAAAAGGAGCCCATAATGTGGTTAAAATTCCTGGATGCGAATTATGGTTAGATGTGGTGAGAAATTATTACAAAACAAAATCATTTTATTTAGTAGGTGGTAAACAAGAAATTATTGAAGAAACAGTAAATAAATTACAATCTGAATTTAAAGGAATTACAATTTGTAACTTCAGAAATGGATATATCAGAACGGAAGAAGAAGAGAAAGCATTAATTGAAGATATAAAAAAGCACAAACCTGATGTTGTTTTTGTGGCTATGGGTTCTCCAAAACAAGAAAACCTGATGGAAAAAATTCAACAATCACATCAAGCTGTATATCAAGGTTTAGGAGGGAGTTTTGATGTATATACTGGAAACGTTAAAAGAGCTCCAGAATGGTGGGTAAAAAACAATATGGAATGGACTTATAGATTGTTAAGCCAACCTTCAAGAATAAAACGTCAAATTCACTTAGTTCGTTTTTTTGTTAATTTGCACTTAAATCGTTACTAAGCGATATTAAAATTAAATTTCAATATGTACAAAATCACAATAATTGCTGGAGCAAGGCCAAACTTTATGAAGATTGCACCTATCATCCATGCGATACAAAATGCTAAAAAAAATGGCACTAATATAAATTATAGGTTGGTGCATACTGGTCAGCATTATGATAAAAATATGTCTGGTAGTTTCTTTGAACAGTTAGAAATACCAGCTCCACATATGAATTTAGAGTGTAGTGGTGGTACTCAAGCAGAGCAGACCGCAAATATTATGATTAGTTTTGAAAAAGAATTATTAGCTAATCCTGCAGATATAGTTTTGGTTGTTGGAGATGTTACATCTACAATGGCTTGTGCACTAGTTGCTCAAAAGTTACATACTAAAGTGGCACATGTTGAAGGAGGAATTCGTTCTGATGATTGGACGATGCCTGAAGAAATTAATAGGTTGGTAACTGATAGTATTACTAATTACTTTTTTACAACGTCTGAAACTGCAAATAGTAATTTAGAGAGAAGTGGTGTGTCTCAAGATCAGATTTTCTTTGTTGGAAATACAATGATTGATACTTTACTGAAGCAACGGCCAAACTTTATTAAACCACAGGTTTGGAATGATTTAAATCTTACTGAAAAGAATTATATCGTAATGACGCTTCACAGACCAGCAAATGTTGATGAAGAATCTCAGTTAAAAGATATGATTGATGAAATAATTGCTCATACTCAAGATTTACCACTAGTTTTTCCTGTGCATCCAAGAACAGCTAAAATATTACAAAGGCTGAACATAAGTCATCCAAGATTACATACAGTAGAGCCTTTGAGTTATTTAGAATTTAATTATTTGGTAGAGCGTGCAAAGGCTGTGATCACAGATTCTGGCGGAATTACTGAGGAAGCTTCTGTTATGAGAGTGCCATGTTTAACACTTAGAGATAATACTGAACGACCAGAAACAATCACTCTAGGTACTAACGAATTAATAGGTACAAATCCAAAAAGGTTAAAACCTTATCTAGTTGATTTGTTTTCTGGAAACTGGAAAAAAGGGAATGATATTCCTTTATGGGATGGGCAAACTGCTACAAGAATAGTTGATGAATTAATTGTTTTATTATCAAATGAATAGTCATTGTAAGTCTTCATAGTTATTTTGCAATACAACGAAGATTCTATAGATTAGTTAATTAATTTGTATCTTGCAATGCTATTAATTAAAAATATGATTTTGTTAGAGGTCATATTCTACTTATGATTAAAACATTACTTGAAAATTTTAATCCTGAAGACAGTCCGTTAATATGGTTAGCTTGTGCTTTTATATTGGCGTTTGTTATTGCTTATCAAACTTTCCCAACGATACTGTATGTGGCGAAAGAAAAACATCTTATGGATGAGCCAGACAGTAGGAGTATGCACTCAAGTAAGACACCTACCTTAGGAGGTATCGGAATATTTTTCAGTTTAGTGGTTGTAATGACAATTGTAGGAGCAATGCTGAATACCAAAGTATTACTTCTTGTAATGGGAGGTTTAACCATACTCTTTTTTCTCGGACTTAAAGATGATTTAACAATTCTTTCAGCTCGAAAAAAGTTTGTAGGTCAATTACTTGCAGCTTTACTGCTTATTGTTTTTACTGATACACGAATTATTGGATTTTCGAAAATTTTTGATATTGATATTTTGCCTTATTGGGTCTCCATTGGTTTTACTCTTTTCGTTTATATTTTAGTTATAAATGCATATAATCTTATTGACGGCGTTGATGGATTAGCAGGATGTATTGCATTATTAATAAGTGTTTTTTTTAGCATTCTTTTTTACAATTCAGGAGCACTTAGTTTAGCTACAATTTCTGTAGCGCTTATTGGTGCGCTATTAGCTTTTTTGAAGTCGAATTTTTCATCTAAAAAGAAAATATTTATGGGAGATACTGGATCCATGATTGTTGGATTCTTATTAGCATTTTTCACTATTAGTTTTATATGTCAATCTCAAAGTAATGTTAATTCTGAATATTTTAGAGCATCACCAGCTTTAGCTTTTGCGATGTTGTTTTTTCCATTAATAGATACGTTAAGAATATTTTTTATCCGAATATTTGTATTAAAAAAGAGTCCTTTCGAAGCCGATAAAAATCATATTCACCATAGGTTTATTCAAGCAGGTTTTTCTCATATTCAAACGACCTTTACAATTGTATTAATTAATCTACTGATTGTTATTATTGCCTTTAATATGTTGCATTTAAACTTAAATACACAAATATTTTTGCTGATGATTTATGGATCAATATTATACTGTATGCCATTTGTAATAATCAAAATAATGAACAAAAGCAAAAAAAGTATCAAGGTGTAATTCTCAATTTCCTTAAATCAATCTTTTTCTACTTTGTGATTCCTTTAAATAGATTATATTTGCTTCTTCAATAATAGAACTATGAAGTTAAAGTTTTTAGCATTATTCCTTGTGTTTGTAGCCACATCTTGTGCCACTAAAAAGGAAATATTGTACCTACAAGATGCAACCGAAAATAGTAGTACGGAAATCAATTTTCAAAATACAACCATACAACCCAATGATATTTTAAAAGTTGATGTTGAATCTTTGGTTCCAGAAGCAGCTAAACCTTACAATAAAAGTGGTGCTGGTAATGTGCAACAATCAAATTTATTACTCATTCAATTAGAAGGATATTTAGTTTCTAATGAAGGGACTATTAACTTTCCAATTTTGGGGAATATTGAATTAGTTAACCTAACAGTTCTTGAAGCTGAACAAAAAATCAGAGATATATTAATATCTGGAGGACATCTAAACGATCCTAATGTTAATGTTCGTATTATAAATTCTAAAGTAACCATACTTGGAGAAGTTAGAACACCTGGCACCTATAACTTTACTGAACAGAACATCACACTTTTACAAGCTCTAGGTTATGCAGGAGATTTAACTATTAATGGTAAAAGAGAAGATATTATTATGACCAGAGATGTTGATGGTGTTCGAGTAATAACTCATATTGATTTGACGAATACCGAATTTATGAATTCAGAGTTTTTCTTTGTCAAACCTAATGATACAATAATTGTAAATCCTAATAATCCAAAAGTTAAATCAGCTGGTTATATTGGTAATATTGGTACATTATTAGGTGTTACATCAATAATCTTAAGTTCAATCGTTTTATTGACACGTTAGTTATGAATACACCTCAGAACAATAATGGATTTAATCTTCTAGATGAGGATAAAGGAGATTTAAAACAAGAGTTTAGGAAATATTTAAGGCACTGGCCTTGGTTTGTTTTTGCTCTAATTTTGGCTTTATTAAGTGCTTATATCTACATACGATATGCTCCTAGAGTATATGAGACAAAAGCAAAAATTAAAGTGTTAGATGAGTCTGATGGTTTAGAATTACCAACATCTGCATTTATTTTTAAGCGTTCAAATATCAACTTAGAAAATGAAATTGAGATACTTAATTCTTACATAATTTTAGAAGATGTAGCAAAAAAATTAAATCTCAATACCTTGTTTTATGAAGAAGGGACTATACAAACAGCACAAATAGCTGAATTACCCTTTTATTTTGAACAGCTTATTGCAGCCGATAGTGTATCAAAGTCAATGGCTTATGTGATTGATGTTAAGGACACTAGTTTTGAAATTATTGATACAAAAACAGAGGAAACTGTTGAGATTCCTAACCATAATAGTTTTGAAATAAACCATGATTTTCCATTTCAAATAAAACTCAATAATGATAAAGCGTCTCTAGAATCTGTTGGGAAACGCTATACGGTAATCTTTAGATCCCTTAGAAATGCTACTCTAGCTTTAAAATCGAGTGTCAAAACTGAAACTATTGGAGAACGTAGTCATCTATTAGAGCTATCAATAAATGGTGAAAGTAAATTACGTTCAGAGCGTATATTAGACACGCTTATAATGACATTTAATAGAGATGGAATTAAAGATAGGCAATTAGTATCTCAAAACACTATTGATTTTATAGACGATCGTTTTGTATATCTTGCTAGTGAACTTGATTCTATAGAAGATAATAGAAAAGAATTTAAAGAGGACAACAATCTGGTTGATCTTAAAACTGATGCTTCATTAGATCTTAAACAAAGAGCTAATTCTGATGAAGAAGTATTCAAAGTTGAAAGCCAGATAGTCATCGTAGACATGTTGCGAGAAACGATTAAGTCCAATCTTAAGGATGGTTTGTTACCAGCAAATATAGGTCTTGACAGTGGTAATACTAACTCATTAATTAGTGAATATAACACCGCAGTTATAGAGAGAGATAAATTAGTAAGAAGTGGAGGTGAAAAAAATCCGGCTGTAAAATTTGCGCAAACCTATATTGACGATTTAAAATCAAATATATTAAAATCTCTTAATTCCTATCGTCAACAGCTTGAAGTTACTAATAATCAGTTATCAAGACGAAATAGTAAGTTTATTGGTAGAGTGTCTCGTATTCCTGAGAAAGAGAAATTGTTAAGAGCAATCGAGCGTCAACAAACAATTAAGGAGAGTTTATATCTTTTATTACTTCAGAAAAGAGAAGAAGCAGCAATCAATTTAGCCATTACTGAGCCATCTATAAAAGTTGTAGATTATGCGTTGTCGTCTTCTAAGCCCATAACTCCTAAACCAAATATAGCTTATGCGTCTGCAATTTTAGCTGGCTTGTTAATTCCATTTGCAATTTTGTATTTGATATTTATGTTAGATACCAAGATTCATGGTAAAGAAGACATTCTTAAGCTTAATAATAAAATACCTATAATTGCTGAAATACCTGACATTAGCAAAAGAGAAAAAGCAGTTTTTGTTGATCCTAATGATAGAACCATATTAGCAGAGTCCTTTAGGATTTTAAGTTCTAATGTTAATTATTTACTTCCTGTAAGAGATGATGAAAAAGGAAAAGTAATTTACTGTACATCTACAATTAAAGGTGAAGGAAAAACATTTATTAGTATTAACCTGTCTTTAGCTCTTTCAAGTATGAATAAGAAAGTATTATTGATTGGTGCAGATTTGCGTAACCCTCAAATTCACACACATACTAAATATGAAAAAAATACTGTAGGACTTTCTGATTATTTACACAATGCATCTATAGATTGGAGGTCTAATCTGGTTAAAGGATTTGAGAAGCATGAAGATCATGATATACTTCTTTCAGGTAACATTCCTCCAAATCCAACAAGTTTATTAACAAATGGTAGATTTAAAGCCTTAGTAGAAGAGGCTAAAGAATATTATGATTATGTTATTGTAGATACTGCACCAACTGTTTTAGTAACAGATACAATGCTTATTTCTCAATTAGCAGATGTTACCGTTTATATCTCTAGAGCTAATTTTACAGAAAAGAAAATACTAAGCTTCTCTGAAGAATTATTTTCATCTGGAAAAATTAAGAACATGGCTTATGTAATTAATGGTGTTGGAGCTAGTAGGTCTTATGGATATGGTTATAATTATGGATATGGCTATGGTTATGGAAGTAAAGAATTAGCTTAACTATTGGCTAGTGTTTTTAAACCTTTAATAGTTTCAGGTTGGTTATTACTCTTGAAAACATAACTACCTGCAACTAGAACATCAGCACCTGCGTCAACAAGTTGTTTTGCATTTTTATTGGTAACACCTCCATCAATTTCAATTTTTGTTGAAGCACCTTTTTTGCGTATCAATTCTTTAAGTTGATGAACCTTAGAATAGGTGTTTTCAATAAAGCTCTGTCCTCCAAAACCTGGGTTAACACTCATTATGCATACTAAGTCAATATCATTAATTATATCTTCTAGAAGTGACACTGGTGTATGAGGGTTTAAAGCTACACCTGCTTGCATGTTTTCAGATTTAATAGCTTGTAATGTTCTGTGAAGATGTGTGCAAGCTTCATAATCTACAGTAAGAATATTTGCTCCTAAATCTGCAAAAGTCTTTATGTATCGGTCTGGGTCGACAATCATTAAATGTACATCAATGATTTTTTTTGCATGTGTGTTAATTGCCTTTAAAACTGGCATTCCAAAGGAAATATTTGGAACAAAAACGCCATCCATGACATCAATGTGAAACCAATCGGCTTCACTTGAATTTACCATTTCTATATCACGTTGAAGATTAGCAAAGTCGGCTGCTAAAATTGACGGAGCAATTAGTTTTGAAGACATAAGTTGTTTTTTGCAAAAATAGAATAAAAAAACAAACCCACGGTAATCAGCCGTGGGTTCTTTCATCAATCAAAAAACGAACAGTTATATGTAACTGTTTGTTACTGTTATTAAGTCGTAATTAAATGCAATTACTAACCTAAGTATGTTTTTAATATTTTACTTCTAGACGTGTGCTTTAAACGTCTAATAGCTTTTTCTTTAATTTGTCTAACACGCTCTCTTGTTAAATCGAAAGTTTCTCCAATTTCTTCAAGAGACATTGGGTGTTGATTTCCTAAGCCAAAATATAAACGAATAACATCTGCTTCTCGAGGTGTTAAGGTTTCTAATGCACGTTCAATTTCTGTTCTTAATGATTCGTGTAATAGATCCTTGTCAGGATTAGGAGATTCACCACTTCGTAATACATCGTAAAGATTGGAATCTTCCCCTTCAACTAAAGGAGCATCCATCGAGACATGACGACCAGAGTTTTTCATTGACTCTTTAACATCATTGATGGTCATGTCTAATTCTTTTGCAATTTCTTCAGCACTTGGTGGACGCTCATGGCTTTGTTCTAAAAAGGCAAAGGTCTTATTTATTTTGTTAATTGAACCAATCTTATTTAGAGGCAAACGTACAATACGTGATTGCTCAGCTAATGCCTGTAAAATGGATTGTCTAATCCACCAAACAGCATACGATATAAACTTAAACCCACGGGTTTCATCAAATCGCTGAGCAGCTTTAATTAAGCCTAAGTTACCTTCATTAATTAAATCTGGTAATGTTAATCCTTGATTTTGGTATTGTTTAGCTACAGATACGACGAAACGTAGGTTTGCTTTAGTTAATTTTTCTAAAGCAATTTGGTCACCAGCTTTGATACGTTGTGCTAATTCTACTTCTTCATCAGCAGTAATTAAATCAACCTTTCCAATCTCTTGTAAGTATTTGTCTAACGATGCAGTTTCTCTATTGGTAACCTGCTTCGTGATTTTTAGCTGTCTCATTTAAGTGTCTTTTAAATTTGGGTGTATAGGTATACTACATAGTTATACGTAACAAATGAATAAAATGTTACAAAAAAATAAATTAATTTAAATTTTGATTAACGTTTTGCTATTCATGTTGACATCATCCATCATTTCACTAGTGAATTTATAGTGACCTTTGGTAGTAATTAATTTAAAGTGGTGAGATTTTAAAGCTGTGAAGGTGTTTAAAAAAAGCCATTTTGATTTTAAAAGTTTAGGTTTTTCACTCTTTAGGCTTATATCAAAGTAATGTTTGTTTCCATTTTTTTCAGCTACAATGTCCGGAGTTATAGTAACATCACTCCCTTTTTTTATAAATGATTTAGGAGTTTCGTACCCTTCAGTATCAGCTTGAATATTTTCGAATCCATGTTGTTCAAGGTATTCTACTGAGTTTTCTAAAATGTCTTTGTATTTTTCTTTGTCGGCTTGTATCATAGCTCTAAAGATAAACAAAAGTGTGGCATATTCCAATTTGTTGGTTCTAAATAGAAGTTTTTAGATAAAAAAAGCCCATCAAAATTTGATGGGCTCACTAATATGTTGAGATTAAATATATTAATCTTTACTATCATTTCTAGGTTTACGATCATCACGACGGTTATCACGCCCACGATTATCTCTTCCTCTGTTGTCTCTACCACGATTATTATCTCTTGGTGGTCTTTCTACATAACCTTCTGGTTTTGGTAAAATTGCTTTTCGAGATACTTTCTCTTTACGGGTACGCTTGTCAATACCGAAATATTTTACATCAAATACATCTCCCATGTTTACAACATCAGATACATTTTCTGTGCGTTCCCAAGCAAGTTCACTTACATGTAATAAGACTTCATTTCCTGGTGCATCCATATATTCTACAACAGCACCAAAATCAAGCATCTTAATTACTTTTACTTCGTAAACGCTTCCAACTTCTGGTTTAAACAAAATAGAATCAATTTTTGCCATTACAGCATCAATACCAGTTTTACCAACACCTAAAATTTCAACAATGCCTTCTTCAGTTACTGGGTCTTCGTTAATAACGATAGTCGTTTCAGTCTCTTTTTGCATTTCTTGAATCACTTTTCCACCAGGACCAATTAAGGCTCCAATAAATTCATTAGGAATTCGTCTTGTTATCATTGTTGGTGCATGATCTTTAACATCTGCATTAGGAGTAGCTATAGTATCTGTCAATTTCTCTAAGATATGTAAACGACCATCACGAGCTTGTTGTAATGCATTTACTAGAATCTCATAAGATAATCCTTTAACTTTAATATCCATTTGACAAGCTGTAATACCATCAGCAGTACCAGTTACTTTAAAATCCATATCACCTAAGTGATCTTCATCACCTAAGATATCAGATAATACAGCGTACTTTCCAGAATCAGCATCAGAAATTAATCCCATCGCGATACCAGAAACTGGCTTTGTCATTTGTACACCAGCATCCATCATTGCCATTGTACCAGCACAAACCGTTGCCATAGAAGATGAACCGTTTGATTCTAAAACTTCAGATACAACTCTTACTGTGTAAGGACATTCATCTGGAACCATACCTTTTAATGCGCGTTGAGCTAAATTACCATGTCCCACTTCTCTACGAGATGTTCCACGAATAGGTCTAGCCTCTCCGGTACAAAAAGGAGGGAAGTTGTAATGTAAATAGAAACGCTCTTCTCCTTCTTGAGAAGGCATGTCAATTTGGTTAGCATCTCTAGATGTTCCTAAAGTTACTGTAGCTAATGCTTGAGTTTCTCCACGAGTAAAAACTGCAGAACCATGAGTTGATGGTAAATAATCAACCTCACACCAGATCGGTCTGATTTCTGTTGTCTTACGACCATCTAGACGTAATCCTTCATCTAAGGTTAAATCTCTAATGGCAGCTTTTTCAGCTTTTCTGTAGTAATCAGATACTAATCCGCCGTAGTCTTCTAATTCTTCTTCAGAAAACGTCGCTTTGATATCTTCTTTTATTTGTTGAAAAGCAGCACTTCTTTCATGTTTAGCAGAACCGGCTTTAGCAATGGCATACACTTTATCGTAAGCCATGTCATGAACTTTCTTCTCTAAATCTTTATCTTCTCTTTCTGGCTCATATTCACGAACATCTTTCTTTCCAAAAGCTTCAGCTAATCTAACTTGAGCAGCACATTGTACTTTAATAGCTTCATGAGCAAACTTAATTGCATCTGCCATTTCTTCTTCAGAAATTTCATCCATTTCACCTTCAACCATCATCACTGAATCAGCTGAGGCTCCAATCATCATATCGATATCTGATTCTGCTAATTGAGCAAATGTGGGATTGATAATAAATTCTCCGTTTACACGACCAACTCTTGCTTCAGAAATCGGACATTCAAATGGGAAATCTGATAATTGAATGGCAGCAGAAGCTGCTAAACCTGCCATAGCATCTGGCATTACATCATCATCATGAGACATTAATTGAATCATCACCTGAGTTTCAGAATGATAATCTTTTGGGAATAGTGGACGTAAAACTCTATCTACTAATCGCATTGTTAATACTTCACCGTCACTTGGTCTTGCTTCTCTTTTGAAGAAACCTCCAGGATAACGACCAGCAGCAGCGAATTTTTCTCTGTAATCTACTGTTAACGGAAGAAAATTGACGTCTTTTTGTTCATAATTGGAAACAACTGTACATAATAACATACATTTTCCAGATTGTACCACAACGCTACCATGCGCTTGTTTGGCTAATTTTCCGGTTTCGATAGAAATTTCTCTACCATCACCTAGGTCAATGACCTCTTTGTAAGTCTTT
>NZ_JBGCCX010000126.1:0-4003 GCF_045105015.1 Psychroserpens sp. | reverse complement strand
CCAGTGTCTTTTGCATTTTTACCGTGTTTCTTAAAGAGTTTCTCTTTGTTTTCTTTTGTTAAATACATGCTAATATTATTGTAAATGATTTTTATGTACGTTGAAAGTCAATCTTTCAAGCGGCAAATATAGTAATTTTTAGTGATTAACAAATTTTGTAGTCACTGTTTTCTTTCTATTAAATAAGAATTAAACCTTTTTAGTATATAAAGGTCTTATGATCATATTAACTATTAAAATAAATAATCATGAACACAAAACATGTTTTTAGGACTTCAATTTTTATGCTAACATTTTTTATTCTCTCATTTGTTAGTTGTAGTGACGGTAATTCAATAGAAGAGGAAGAACAAGCAGAAGATATTACAGAATTAATGCGAGCTTCTGAAATTGATGTAGTAGGAGAGATTGTAAGTGATATTATTATTGATTCTTACGAAATTCAAGAGAATGATGAATTAAATAGAATGGTTAGTAGTTCATCATTTTTGCCATCATGTGTAGTAGTAACCATTGTTGCAGAACAAGGTTTTAGAGAAGTAACTTTAGATTTCGGGACTGAAGGCTGTATAGTTAATGAGCATTTACTAAGAGGACAAATTGTATTTTCATATACAAGAAATACTGAAGTTCAAGAAATACTAATCTCTTATAGTTTAATTGATTTCTATTTTGATACTAACAATATTATTGGCAGTAAAACCATATTAAGACAATTATCAAACGGTAATGGAAATCCCCAATTTACACACAACTTAGATTTAACAATTGTTTGGCCAAATGGATTACAAGCCAACAGAGAAGGAGTAAAAGTAAGAGAATGGGTTGAAGGTTTTGGAAGTGGTATTTTTAGTGATAATGTATTTGAAATTACTGGAAATTGGACGACTACATTTGTAAACGGAAACCAACATACTTATGAAGTATTATCACCTTTAAGACGTCAAGTAATCTGTAATTATTTTCTTAGTGGCACTGTAGATGTACAACGTACTAATTTTGGTGGAACTTTTGATTATGGTTCTGGAGTTTGTGATAATCAGGCGACCTTTACTTTCAATAATGGATATCAAATCGATATTATTTTAAATTAAATTGATCTTTATGTTAAACAAAAAACACGCATCATTTGATGCGTGTTTTTTTTGTTTTTCTAAAAATTATTTAGAACTAATTTTTAATGAATCGTTTAGTTATGTTGCCATTTGATGTTTTGAGATTCAAAATATATAATCCTGAATGTAAATGAGAAACATTGATGTTTTCAATGTTATTTTTATTATTTAATACTGTTCTTCCATTTAAATCTACAATTGAAACAGATAGAATACTATTTGTTTGAGCAGATTTAATATTTAAAATATCGTCTGTTGGATTAGGAAATAATTTGATGTCATTAGAAGCAAGTAAGTAGATATTTGTACTCAATTTACTTCTGTCTAAAGCTTCATAAACTAAAACTGTATCTTGGAATACCATTCCTCCTGCATTGATATCAAATACATTTGATGAAGTTCTGAAAACTAAACGACCATCACTATCATCATAGTAATTATTAACAGTTTGTACTACATTACCTATAGGTACTGGGAAGCCAAAAACAGATATCGATAAATTTATTACTTGTTCAGTCTTTAGTCGTGTTACATTTCCACTATAAGCGCCAAGACCAAAATCATTTAGAGTTAATGTGCCATAAGCATCAACACTGGTTGTTATGCTTCCCGTAAATGTTCCATTTGCTTGAGTACCATCAACATCTCCATCAAAAGTTCCTCCAATTCCATCTGGATCTGTGAAAGAATAAGACCAACTCAAAGGAAAAGTTCCTAAAGTTGCATTATTAGATAGGTTTAATTCTAATTGATCACCTTGACTCAGACCTGTTATAGAAATCTCTCCCATATTATCTCTGATGTAAAGATTACTAATAACCGGTGGCATACCTGCCGTAGTAATAGTTTGAACTGCTGTTGTTCCTGGATATTCGTTTTGATCATCAGTACTAGCTGGAGAAGTATAAGTGTCTGTGTTTAAGCCTATTTGAGTGAAATTTGTGAAATTCCATACGACATTTTCTCCTGAAGAACTTTCATCTACTGGTGAAGATGGTGTTAAGATGGCATAATCTTCTTCGGTTGTATTTACAAACTGACTAATTGGAGCCTGTGCAAAACTAAAATAAGAAGCAACTAAAAATAGATAGAGTAATTTTTGTTTCATGTTTAATGATTTGATTAATTGTTGATTACGAAAGTATGAAAATAATTTATCTTAATTAAAAAAGACCTCAATTGAGGTCTTTTTTATTATGTTCTAAGAGGTTGATTTTTTATTAAATCTATATACAGATTAACCTTTTGTTTTAAATCTTTACGATGGGTTATAAAATCTAAGAAACCATGTTCTAATAAAAATTCAGAAGTTTGAAAACCTTCGGGTAATTCTTGACCAGTGGTATCTCTAACAACTCTTGGTCCTGCAAAACCTATTAAGGCACCCGGTTCACTAATGTTGATGTCACCAAGCATCGCAAATGATGCTGTTGTTCCTCCAGTAGTTGGATCTGTGCATAGTGATATGTAAGGAATACCAGCATCAGCTAATTGAGCTAAAGTCACAGATGTTTTGGCTAATTGCATCAGTGATAATGCTGCTTCCATCATACGAGCACCACCAGATTTTGAAATGATCATAAATGGTGTCTTTTTCTTAAGAGCGTAACTTGCTGCACGAGCAATTTTTTCACCTACAACACTTCCCATAGATCCACCAATAAATGAAAAGTCCATACAGGCAATAACTAAGTCTTGTCCATTAGATTTCCCGACAGCAGTACGAACCGCATCTTTTAGGTTTGTTTTCTCTTGAGCAGCCTTTAAACGGTCTGGGTATTTTTTTGTGTCTTCAAATTTTAAAGGATCTTTTGATGTTAAGTCAGGATCAAGTTCTTTAAATTTATTTTCGTCGAATAAAATTTCGAAGTATTCTTTACTTCCAATTCTAACGTGATATCCATCTTCTGGACTAACGTAATAGTTTTGCTCTAATTCTTTAGTGTCTACAATTTTACCAGTTGGAGATTTGTACCATAACCCTTTTGGTGTGTCTTTTTTCTCTTCGGTAGTAGTTTGTATGCCTTTATCTTTTCTTTTAAACCAAGCCATAATGATTTATGATTTTAACCCTTCGACTAAGCGCAGGACTAGATTAAAATTTAGGATAACGATTGTAATACATGTTACTATTGTAATCGTTACACTGCGTTAAGGATTGAAGCGGCATCCTTTTTTAAAAGATACAGCGTAAAGCCTGACCACAAAATTAAGCCTTTTTTTAATTTTGTGGTAACGCCCTAAAAAAACTTATAAAGTATTTACATTATTAAGATCCTCAAACGCTTTTTTTAGACGCTCAACAAATGCATTTTCACCCTTACGTAACCAAACTCTTGGATCGTAATATTTTTTATTTGGTACATCATCTCCATCTGGATTACCAATTTGTTGTTTTAAATAGGCTTCTTTTTCTCCCATATAATCGCGAATACCACTCATGAAAGCGTATTGCATATCTGTATCAATATTCATTTTGATTACACCATAACCAATCGCCTCTCTAATTTCTTCAACAGTAGAACCTGAACCACCATGAAACACAAAATCTACGTGATTGTGAGGTAAGTTATGTTTGTTTGATAAGAATTCTTGTGAATTCTTTAAGATTTTTGGAGTCAACTTTACGTTTCCAGGTTTGTAAACACCATGAACGTTACCAAAAGCAGCGGCAATTGTAAACTGATCACTTATTTTGCTCAACTCTTCATAAGCATAGGCTACTTCTTCAGGTTGTGTGTATAGTTTTGAATCATCTACATCTGTATTATCAACACCATCTTCTTCACCACCAGTAATTCCTAATTCTATTTCTAGAGTCATGTCCATTTTAGACATTCTTTCTAGATATCTTTACAGATTTCTATATTTTCTTCTAGCGGCTCTTC
>NZ_JBGCCX010000125.1:0-13147 GCF_045105015.1 Psychroserpens sp. | reverse complement strand
TATTTTATTGGTGCCAATTGGCTGGTTATTTAATGATTCAAGGAACAAAAAGAGAACATTAGAACAAAAAGTACGAGAGACGAATTTGAAAAGACTAGAAAATCAAGTACAGATGTTCTATTCTCCTATCTCAACAATTAGAACTCAATGCAGAGCGGTACATAAGTTTTACCACTCAAATATGCCAAAGGAGATGTCCGATTTAACTAGAATTGACGTTGCTAAAATGGAGAAAGTACATTGGAGGATTCACGATTATATTACCGACAATTATCTCATACCATTGAATAATAAAGTCATTGATATTATTGAAAATAATGCGCATCTAGTGGATGAAGAAAAATTTCCCAATAGCTTTTTAAAGTTCATTGAACATGTGTATGAATTTGAAGTTCGTCATAGACTATATACAGATTTTGGTCTTAAAGAATTAATAACAGACCAAAAGACCTTTCCCGATAATTTTGATACCAGTATTGAGGATAAGTTGAAAGAGCTTAGGGCTAAATATTATCTTGAGCTTAATAATATAAAAGTTCAATAAAAGGATGATTCGACATTTATTTATTTTAGGTTTTTTATTGATTTTCGTTTCCTGTAATCAGGAAAAAGAAAAACATTTTACTATCCATAAGGTTAAAGATAAAGGTGTGTTTGGCTTTAAAAATGATAAAGAGAATACACTTGTATATTCTGGTTTCGTCGTTGAGATAAAAAATATGACTGATAATGATATTACGGAAGCCTCTGGTTATGTTATCGAATTAGATCAATACCCACAATTTGGTAGCTTTTTACAGATTGAATTAGCTAAAAAAATAGAAATTGTTGAATACAACTGTGTTTTTCGAGAGGATATTTCATTTGAAAACCCATGGAAATCAGGAGAAATAAGAACTTTAAGTTACGACCTAACCGAATTAGGGGATTCATTTAGCTACAACTACCCAATGTTAAAAGGTTATGACCTAAAGAGTGCGGAACTCTACTTGGCGATAGAATGTAAAAATGAACTTTTAAATTACAATTTTGCAGAAGTTATTGGGAAAGTAAATTTAAAAGAAGATTTAAATACTTTTATCCTTGACCAATCCGAAAATTAAAAGTTCAAATAAAGGATGAGAAAATATATCACTTTATCATTACCTGCTATTAAAGCACTCCTTTATCTATACTCAGAAAATATTTGAAGTGAGACAATCTGTTATCGTCATGTTTGCGGATTACGGCCTTAAACGTATCTCCTTTTTTTAATTTTTTGAAAACATCTTGAAAGTAGGTTTTTGAAACAATCAATGTAGTAGAGATACACTTTACATAAAAAGCATCCTCGGGCCAACCATTTTTTTCAACTGCCTGTGGTGGTAGATTATCTCCTATTCTAAGTTCTCTGATTATGGTTACATCGTTGATGGGGGACATCATAATATCACTATCTTTAATTTAGTCTTGCAATAAATTGTAGGATATAACGTACCTAAATTTATCTTATTTTTGATAAACTTATGATTTCGATGAACTACTGAAATTTTAACATTTCCAGTGGAGTAATATAATAATTTAGGCATTGAATTTTTAATAAAATGTAGGGTCATAAATATATTCCACCATAGTTCAAATAAAGGATAGTAAATGATTAAGAGATATTTTGACAAATTACCCTACAAGAAAAATTATGTGATTGCGGCTTTTGTCATTTGGAATCTGTTATTTATACCCATCATAATTGAGATTTTAAGAAATTACGATAACCCAGATTTTGGATGGGCGTGGCTACCGCCAATTACATTTGCTTTTACAACATGCATTGTTATACTTTTATCCAAAGATTTCCAAAAACAAATACTTAAAAAAGGTAAAGAGTTTAAAGATATTAGAAAGGATGTTTTTTTATTTTCATTTCTTATGTTAGTTTTCTTAGTATTACAGTTGAGGGCTATTTTTAATTTTTTTTAGCTTAACTAAGCTAAACCCAAAGTTCAAATAAAGGATAAATTATTGTTGGTAAACCAAAAGCTAAAGAATGAAAGCAAATAAAATTCTTCGAACAATATTAATATGGTTGCCTTCAGTAGCAATAGTACTATTCTATATTCCTAATGCTTTGGACAAATTAATTAATCACAACCAAACTGGAAAAGTCGTAGAAAGTAGTGCAGTAATGATTACCGCTGGACTTTTTATTTTAATAGGTGTAGCTCTTTTCTTGTATAATAAAACTATGATTATAGGTACAGCTATGCTAACCTTGTATATGGTTTTTATCGTGTTAATTCATATGTATAAAGGAAAGCCCTCTGAACTTGTAATTCTAATTCTTATGTCAACAGTATTCGCTGCTTATATAAGAAACCCAGAATTATTTCAGATGAAGTCTAAATCGTAAAGTTCAAATAAAGGATAATAAATTCATATAGAAAGCAATTGAAATCTATAAAAATCATAGCACTAGTTATTGTCTCTATCTTAATTGGCTTGTTTTTTATAGCAAAACGAATTTCAAAAGGAATCGGTGATTCACTTGAAAAAAGCATAAGAAATGTTTATAAAGTTTCTAAGACAATTGATTCAACAGACCTTGCTAAGATTGACTCATTAAAAGAGGCTCAACATAAGGAGTTTGATTCTATAATGAATGCTAAAATTAAAGTTTCTGATACCGTAGATTGTAATGGTGATGGTTGTGAAGGACTTTATCGAGGTCCTGAATTTGTTGGGAGTTCGGATATTGCACATCAATTTTCAAATAAGATGTCAGGGAAGGTTGGAAATAAATTGAAGGAACTTTACAACTTAGGAGAATATTCTAAGGTTGATTTTTCGAAAATAAAAATGTCAACAGTTGGTATGGGTTCCGGCATTGTAGCGTACGAACTCAAAATTCCTTTTGAAAAAGTCAAAGACAAATGTAGTGCATATACATCCTTTGATCATGTCGGCGGATGGAATCATAAACCCGCCTTAGCAAGAAGAAAAGAGGAACTCAAAGACGTTTTGATGGAAGGACAAGTGTTGCATATAAGTGAATTGAAAACAACACCAGAGGGTTTACAGGAGTATTGGATTCAATGGAAAAACAAAAAAGTTCAATCAGACTGTAAATAAACCAAAGTTCAAATAAAGGATGGCTTGATTAATTATGGGCTTAACAAAAATAGTTCGGCAATCTTAAAATAATCCAATGGAGTTAAAAAATAAAATCATTTACTTAGCATTTTTGCTCCTAGTGACATGCATAGTTAGTAACAGCTGCTCAGACAAAACAGTAAAGGAGGTTTCATCTACAGATTGGGTTTCACTAGCGATGAAAACCGAAAATTACATTCAGAAAGCTAAATATTCTTCACCATATGGAACAACTTGGAAAGTTATGCCTGATAGCCTTGAATCTATAGGTCGTTTAGCATTGTATAATGGTACTCCCGGAGTTATTCTTTTTTATTTAGAACTTTATCAAGCTACCAATAACAAGGAATATTTGAAAGAGGCGGAGTCAGGAGCGGACTTTTTAATAGATAACATACCTTATGTTAAACCTGGCCTTTATACTGGTCTTTCTGGTATCGGTTTTACGCTAAAAGAATTATATAAGATAACAAATGATTCCAAATACAAGAACGCAGTTATTAAGATAGTTGAGCTTCTAGAATCTTCGTCAGAAAGCTCTCCCAATGGTATTCATTGGGGCAAAGTTAATGACATCATAAGCGGGAGTGCAGGTATTGGTCTTTTTCTTTATGACATTAGCGATGAATTTAATTATAAAAAGGCAGATAGTCTGGCAATTTTAGTCGCAGAGGGTTTAATTGACAATGCTGTTGACACCCTTGGTGGTTTTCGTTGGAAAATATCGTCTAGTCATTCAAAATATATGGATAACTTTTCTCACGGTACTGCAGGGGTGTCCTACTTTCTCTCGGAAACCTATTTAAGAACTAAAAATAAAAAGTTTTTAAATGCAGCTTTAAAGGCTGGTAATACTTTAAATGAATTGTCAAATGACAAGGGGTATATTTCTCATCATATACCTGGCGGTGAAGAATTATATTATTTGAGCTGGTGTCATGGCCCAGCAGGTACTAGTAAGCTGTACTATTCACTTTATAAATCGACAGGAAACGAAAAGTGGTTAGATAAGATATTATTATCGGCAAATAGTTTGATGCAGGAGGAAATCACTACCCAACAATTACCTGGTTTTTGGAATAATGTAGGGAAGTGCTGTGGTTCCACGGGTGTAGCCGAACACTATCTATGGCTTTATAATACGTTTGGAAATGATGAATATCTAAACTTTTCTAATCAAATGACCACACAGATTATAGCCAATTCGAGTACAGAAAATAACCAAATGAAATGGGTTCATGCCGAAAATAGGAGGGACACTACCGAGATAGCAGCGCAAACTGGCTTAATGCAAGGATCGGCCGGAATTGGAATGTGGTTTCTAAGATTCGATGCTTTTAAGAATAATAGAGAATATAGTGTTAAGCTTCCCGATGAACCTAAAACTAGAATGATTGAATAATATTTCAAAGAACAAAGTTCAAATAAAGGATGCAATTAAATTACTAATTATTGCAATATTGATTCGTTTTTGGTGTTATTATGATGTATATTTACATCAATAACAGACATTATAATTATGGCAAGACAAAGTATTTCCTTAACAAGACCAAATGATGATTGGTTGAGATCATTAGTGGACAGCGAAGAATATTCGAGCAAGAGTGAAGTTGTAAATGACCTTATTCGTAGAGAAAGAGAAAAACAAAGAGAAATAGATTGGATCCGTGCTAAGCTCATTAAAGCTGAGCAAGGTGGTTTTACTGAATTGACCGCTTCTGAAATTTTGCGACAAGCCAAAAAGCAAGATTCTTAATGGCCAACTACAGATTAAGTAATGAAGCCAAAGATGATTTGATTCGTATCTATCGATATGGGGTTATTCAATTTGGGGAGGTTCAAGCAGAAAAATATTTCCATGCGTTATTTGAGCAGTTCGAATTGATTTCATTTAATCCAGAACATTATCAGGCTTTAGATTACATTAAATTGGGCTATCGCAGATGCCCTTATAAGGCGGACAATATCTATTTTAGAGTTGAGAACGGGAGTGTTGAAATAATGGCCATAGTAGGTAGCCAAGACATTGGTGCTAAACTTTAAAAGTTCAAATAAAGGATGAATGTAATTAAGAAAAATACCGCTTACTATTTATCTTTTTACATTTCGTTAGGAAGAAAAATATTTCCATTACGAGTAACAAATTCTGCTCCTATCGAGGCGTACTCTGCCCATCCCTCAAAAGAACCAAAACCTTCATATATTTCCTGCTTAAATGAAGCGTTTAGGCCGAAGTTTATCTTACGCCTTGAGTTTATAAAAAACTTAGCCAAAATGTAACCGTTGGATAAATAGGTTAAATTGAAAGGCGGGTTGGTGGCAATGAGTTGATTTCCTTCCCATATTTCGTTATGTAATACATTTACAAAAGGACCTTCTGAGGTTGTTGATAAGGAAGTCCTCCATAATACCATCACTGAACCCAATGACAAACCTGAGCCTGATGCATACGTGGGTGTGGGAATTGGACAATGTATGAAAGACTCTGAAATACGATCCATGGTGCCGGTTAGCCTAGTACCATTTCTCTTATTGGATACACTACTAAATGCTTTGGGATTCTGTACAACTACACTTGATCCGTGCGCCCACATAACATGTTGTAATTTTTCGTCGTCTATTGGAAAAGGTATATTTTCAAAAATAGGGCTGAACAAAGATAACACCTCTCGCTCCTTTCCGATGATTCCTTGCAGTTGTCCGATTTCAGTAAAACCTCCTATTTTGTCTCTTTTCTCGAGTAATTTCTTGGCCAAGTTGTATTTTTCTGGAAGTTCCTTTGAATTTGTTAGCATGTCCCCTATTTCTTCCGTAGAACTCGAATTATTAATAAAACTGACAACAATTTCACTTTTACTAGATACTGGATCCTGACTCCCTTTTGATAAGTTTTTCATGGTAGCTGTTTTATTTTTGATAAAAAATTATTTGTTTACCAGAAGTTGCAGACTTCCGTTTTGAATTAAGAATCTTGTCAGTATATTTCTGACTTCGAGGGATGAGGGAATTCCGATTAGAATTGGGAGATCTTGTTTACTAATCGATTTGGGGATTTTTTCTTCGAATCTAAAATTAGTGCCCTATACCATTTTACGTATGTTAATTTGTATACATTAGTTAATTTTATTGTACGTATTGCTGGTTTTTGATGATATTCGGTTGTAAACTTTAAGCTAATAGTTGGCTGAACTTGGTCAATATTTAAGAAATTAAACAATCGTGAATAGTAATAAAAAAATTGGCTATTAGTTTATTTATGTAAGAGCTATAACCAGAATACTGTTTTTTTAGAATATATCGTGCGTCACACTACAGAGTTAACTAAAAAGTTTAAATAAAGGATGATTATGAATTTATCAAATGGTCAAATAAATTCCTTAATTGCACTAGGGGTAGGTGTTCTAGTTTTAATTTTACTAAATGTCTTAGGAAATAGAGGTTCAGGATCTGAAACTCATGACACATCTGACTGGGGTACTGATGACTTTGACATTGATTGACCCATTAAGTTCAAATAAAGGATGAATTAGGATAAGATCTCAAACGTTGTTACAATTATGAACGAAAGAGAAGATTATTTTAGAATTTCCAAGAATGGAGACGTTCATACTTTGAGTGACCGAATCCCATTCAAATGGAAAGAACTTATAGTTTGGATTTCTGCCTCGTTTATTTTCTTAATTTATTTGCTTGGTTTTGGAATGGGAATTTTTGTTGCCCTTCTGACTTTAATCGGATACACACTTTATCGATTCGCATCTTGGATTTACTACTCAGAATTAGAAATTAACGAGAAAAGTGGTAAAATGACTCGATTAAAAAAAATACTGGAACGAACGCAGAAGACGGATTTGATAACCGATAATTTTGACCCGGATAAATTTGAATACTCGGAACTAAATCGGAGCGGTAAAATAAGTTTCTTATGTCATACCGCACTCACAAAAACTACGACTTGTTGGTTTTAAAAAATAAAACGGACAAAGAAATTATAGAGAAATATATTGCTGAAAAAATAACTGTACCCTCAAGATGAAAAACCCTAGTCCAATTATTAAAAGTTCAAATAAAGGATGAAAATAGAAAGAACAGGATTGATATTATATGTCAAAAAATATGACGCCTGCCTTATCTTTTATAAAGACATCTTAAAATTGAATATTCTTTTTCAAAATGATGAGCTGTGCTGTTTCGATTTTTATGGTACTTATATTATGGTTGAGAAAGAAGACAGAACGGAGTATTTAAATTTAGACCCAAAATATGCCAAAAGTTTTACATGCCTAAGAATTAATGTAGCAAATGTCAAAGAGGTGGCAGAATCGCTTTCCGAAAAGAACATTGAAATCGATTATCAAGAACATTCTTGGGGTAAAGTTGCCAAATTCAGAGACCCAGATGGGAATTTAATTGCCTTTAAGGACGAGGCTGGTTTTTTAAAACAAGTTGAGGGCTTCAAATCAAAGTTCAAATAAAGGATAGATTAAGATTCGAACATAGCTAAAAGTTCAGTTTGAATTGGTCAAAATAAAAATATACTATCTTCAAACTAATAACTAAACATTCGAGCTAAACCTAAGCTACAAATTAAATATGAATTTAGAATATCAACTTATATTTTTTTTTAGTGCATTAGGTGCTTTTAATGGCTTTTTGTTAAGTTTTTACTTTGCGTTTAAAGCAAAGAAATCTCAAGTACCTTCAAATTACTTTTTAGCATGCTTATTATTAGTTTTGAGTGTTAGAATAGTAAAGTCTGTTTTCTTTTATTTTATTTCGGGACTATCTGAAACTTTTATCCAAATAGGTCTATCTGCTTGTTTTTTAATAGGACCTTTTCTATATCTATACCTTCAATCTCAATTTATAGCGCCCAAAAAAAATTACCGGCTGCTGCACATACTCCCATATATTCTAATTATTACAGTAATAGGAATTGCATTTCCTTACTGGTCGGAAAGGTTACTATGGACTACTTATTTTGTGAGAGTAATATACTTACAATGGCTTACTTACATTATATTTTCAGGGTTAGTTTTAAAACCCGTCTTTAAAAAGTTCTTTAGTAGTTCTGAGAAATTTACGGATAAAGACCTGTGGCTTTCTAGTATATTTTTCGGTACTACTTTTATTTGGATAGGTTATTTTGTGGGTTCATTCACTTCGTATATCGTAGGCGCTTTATCATTTTCATTCATATTATACCTTGTGATTTTAGTTTTAATTTTCCAAAGAAAAAAAACAACTCTATTTTTTGATGAGAAAATACGCTATAAAAACAAAGAAATTAATCTTGTTGTTATAGACGAAATTTCTAATAAGCTACATCTCATCCAAGACAAAGAACTTTTTAAAGATGCTAACCTAAAACTGGCAGATATAGCTTTGGCATTTAAAACATCTCCACATACCCTATCCCAATATTTAAATGACAATTTAGGTAAGTCATTTTCTTTATTCATAAACGAGTATAGGATTGAAGAAGCTAAAAGACTTCTGCATTCTAATGACAATTATACGATAGAGGCCATTGGTTATGAAAGTGGTTTCAATTCTAAATCAACTTTCTTCACAACCTTTAAAAGCCTAGTTGGAATCACACCTTCAGCCTATAGAAAGCAGGGAAATTAATTCGGTTTTATAAATCCGAACTTCTATATTATAATAAGAAACCTCTAGCAATTACTATTTTTTGATCTTGCACAAAAAAAAATAATTATGTGCAAAATAAATCTCTTACTAGCAACACTGTTTTTTACCATTACAGTGTATTCACAAACTGAAAATGAGCAAATTACTACAGTACTCAATCATTATATTGAAGGTACTGCAAATGGTCAACCCGAACGTTTAAAAAAGGCTTTTCATGAAGACTTTAACCTCTATTTTGTTAAAAATAACGAATTAGAAATCTGGTCTGGAAAGCATTACATCAGTAATATAAAACCTGGTGTAATAAACGATAGAAAAGGGAAAATTATTTCAATAGATCAAGAAGGTGACGCAGCTATGGCGAAAATTGAAATTAAAATGCCGAGAAGAAACTTAACTTTTACAGACTATTTACTGTTACTGAAATTGGAAAACAAATGGAAAATTATTCATAAAAGTTTTTCCAAAAGAGAAAACGAAATTAACGAAGCTATTAACCAATTTTAAATCTAAATATTATGAAAAATATACTATATATATCACTTTTAACAGCATTGCTTTTTTGTATAAGTGCTTGTGCACAAGAAAAACGAAACACGCAAAAGAACTTTGACGGCTTAGATTCAGAAATTGAAACCCTCATAGCGGAACATCACGCTGCAGGAGTAGCAGTTGCCGTTGTGAAAGATGGAAAAACGATATATTCCAAAGGCTTTGGATATCGTGATTATGAAAACAAACTTCCTGTAAACGAACATACTGTTTTTGGTATTGGATCATGCACCAAAGCATTTACCGCAAGTGTATTAGGAATATTACAAGATGAGGGTAAGCTTAAATTTTCAGAAAAACCCGCAAAATATATACAAAACCTTGAGTTTTTTAATCAAGGAATGAATGATTCTATTCAGATTAAGAATCTTTTAACGCATAGTACTGGAGTAAATAGTAGGCCATCAGAGTCTATGGCAATTTTATTTATCACACCAAACAAATACGAGTTAATTCCTAGAATAAAACATATCAAACCAGCTACTGGGGTAGACAAAGGTTGGATTTATAATAATTTAATGTACTCTGTAGCCGGAATGGTTGCAGAAAAAGCTTCTGGTATCAGTCTGGAAGACAATTGGCAACAAAAAATATTTAACCCCTTGGAAATGAACAATACCTATGTAGGTTGGAAACCAGCATCAAAAAACAAAAATTTCTCTCATGGCTATGCAGTAGATAGTATTACCCCAAGCAGAGTATTGCAGGAAGACATGTCTACAAGAGCAGCGGGTGGTTCAATTTATAGCTCTGTTCATGATATGTCAAAGTGGATGCAATTATGGCTTAACGAAGGGGCTTTTGAAAACAAACAAATACTCTCAACAAAATATGTGAAATCTGCAACAGATTTTTTAAACAAATTACCTGATAATCCAAGAGACAGCCTAAATCCCGTTGCGAGATATTATGGGTATGGTTGGGGAAACTGGAATCACAAAGGCTATAAACGTGTAGAGCATTCTGGAGGCACCTCTGGTTATGTTTCTAATGTAGTTATGTATCCAGAAGAAAAACTTGGTATTGTGGTTTTGTCAAATCAAACAACTACAACGCTGTCCTCAAAGATTAATAATCGCATTGTTGAACGTTTATATCCAACCCTTACAGAAAATAACTTAGCAACCAGATTTGGGCAAACATTTACAATAGAACCAGTAGATACACCAACAATACAAGATTCAGAGAATAGGCCCTCTTATAAATTATCTGACTTAATAGGCACCTATACGCATCCCGGGTTTGGTGAATTTACAATCTCATTAACAGACCAAACTCTTTTTGCAGAGTTTCCGCTAACAAAATTTCGGTTAGAATACACTGGAGAAAATACATTTATTGACCACCATTCCACTCAGATTCCATTAACCTACTGGAATTTCATGAATTTTGTTTTTCAAGAAAATACAGAAAGTAAAGGCATAAACAGTGTAGCGATAAATCTAGATACAGCCCCCGTAATATTCACTAAACATAACAACTAGTCATGAAAGCAAAAAAAACCCTGATACTATTTATTTGCACAATGTTACTAATCCCAATTTCTTGTTTGACATGTAATACAATGAGTGCGCAAAACATACAAAAAGAAATTAAAACTTTTGAAAACAGTCTTTTACCTCCAATACTTGTAAACGATCAACCAGTCGTTAAGTTCAACATAATGGAGCGAATGAAACATCACAACATTCCTGGACTCAGCATCGCTGTCGTTCGAGATGGCAAACTTCATTGGGCCAAAGGATATGGCAAACGAACAACAGAAAAAGAAGGTCTAGTAAATGAACAAACTTTGTTTCAGGCCGCTTCGGTAACAAAACCATTTACAGCTTTGGGCATCTTAAAATTAGTTGAAAATAGAAAAATACATTTAGATGATGATGTAAACAACTATTTAAAAGGCTGGCAAATTTCAGAAAATGAGTTTACTAAAAAAGAAAAAGTAACAGTAAGAAGGTTGCTATCTCATACTGCTGGAATTAGTGGTCATGGATTTGATGGCTATGCTCAATCAGAAAATTTCCCTACCACTATAGAAGTTCTTAACGGAGAAGGAAATTCGCGTAGAGTAACCGTAGACAATACACCTGGTAAAGCATGGCGCTATTCTGGCGGCGGCTATGTAATACTACAAAAGCTTATAGAAGATGTTACAGGTACGCCTTTTGCCACTTACATGGATAATGAAGTTCTTACTCCTTTAAATATGACTAACAGTACTTTCCAACAACCTTTGGACAGAGATAGATATAAAAATGTGAGTTCTGCGCATAATAACGCTGGTGAAGTTGTAGTTGGTGATTGGCATAATTATCCTGAAACAGCAGCTGGTGGTTTATGGTCTACTTCAAAAGATATTGTATTGAAATTCAAAAAATAATAGCAGGCAAAGAAAATGGATTATTGAAAAAAGAAACTGTAGAAATGATGCTCACTAAAGGCTCAAACAATTGGGGTCTCGGACTGAGAATTGAAGGAGAAGGGGATGCATTAAGATTTGCCCACGACGGAAAAAACGAGGGCTTTTTTGTAGATTTTTATGCGTTTGCACATGAAGGTAGCGCCGTGGTTATTCTAACAAATGGAAATAATGGAACATTGATTCAAGAATTGTTAAAATCTATTTCTAACACTTATAATTGGGATACGCACCATCAAAAATCTATGGATATCTTAGCGGTTTCTTCAAAAAAATTGGCGGATTATACCGGTAGATATCTTTGGACAGATAGACCAAGTTCGAATTGGATTATAGAAATCGTAGTACGAGATGGACAGCTCCATTTTGAAGCTTCAGGAGTTCCAACCAATATATTAAGCCCTTTTGCCACCAATAAATTTATTGACATAGCTACAGAAGTTGAAGTACATTTCAAAGTCTCTAAAAGTGCCAAAGTAGAAGGTTTGACCTGGCGTGGTCGATTTAATTTTGAAAAAATACATTGATTAAGAACTTTAGTTAACTAAAATTAAATCGACTAAGCAAGACGAACAGGCTATGTAAGGTCTTATTCTCTAAAGTTCAAATAAAGGATTGATTAATATATGCGCTAAAGCGTTGGCAGCAAGCTGAAAACAAAGAATAGTTGACAAAAGCGATTTACATAATTACACTTGTTTTATTGATAACTGGAATTCCATTATTGGAATTTATGGCATTTAATTCTATGGTCAGTTTAAAATACGAAACAAAGGAATTGACCGATTGCATTTCACTTGTTTCTGGAATTAACCTTTGCACAACGATTAAAGTCTTACACTTTTTAGCATTTATCAGCGGGTTGGCTTTTATCGGATTATTAATATTTAAGAAAAGAATTTTGAAGAAGTTCAAATAAAGGATAGAAGTCTTTACAAATCAAGAAGAAAATATTCTATTTCTTACTGGTGGTATTGGGCGTAATAGTAGCCTTTGGAGTTATTATGTGTTTTAAGACAACATTCGCAATACAAGAAGAGACAGGTTTTATGACATGTATTCCAGACAAAACGCCCCAAAACCTTTGCGAAGATTTAACTTGGTACAAGAACTTAGTTTTTGCTACGGCTCCAACATTTACGGTAATGAGATGGTTTAGAAAACCTATTTTAAAGTTTTTAAGCCAAACTTAAAGTTCAAATAAAGGATTATGGAAATTAGCTATGAGCTTGTAAAGACAATATTTATCGGATTATATATTTTATTGGTGCCAATTGGCTGGTTATTTAATGATTCAAGGAACAAAAAGAGAACATTAGAACAAAAAGTACGAGAGACGAATTTGAAAAGACTAGAAAATCAAGTACAGATGTTCTATTCTCCTATCTCAACAATTAG
>NZ_JBGCCX010000124.1:0-29069 GCF_045105015.1 Psychroserpens sp. | reverse complement strand
GAAATGATCATAAAAGGTGTCTTTTTCTTGAGGGCGTAACTAGCTGCACGAGCTATTTTTTCACCTACCACACTTCCCATAGAACCACCAATAAATGAAAAGTCCATACAAGCAATAACTAAATCTTGTCCATTTGATTTGCCTATAGCTGTGCGCACAGCATCTTTAAGCTTAGTTTTTTCTTGTGCTGCTTTTAAACGGTCTGGGTATTTTTTTGTGTCTTCAAATTTTAAAGGATCTTTAGAAGTTAAATCAGGATCGAGTTCTTTAAATTTGTTATCGTCGAATAAAATTTCGAAATATTCTTTACTTCCAATTCTAACATGATATCCATCTTCTGGACTTACATAATAGTTTTGTTCTAATTCTTTAGTGTCTACAATTTTACCAGTTGGAGATTTATACCACAACCCTCTGGGAGTGTCTTTTTTCTCTTCAGTAGTAGTTTGTATTCCTTTATCTTTTCTTTTAAACCAAGCCATCTGATTAGATTTAGTTAATTAGTTAGAATGCAAATTTATAAAGTATTTACATTATTAAGGTCTTCAAATGCTTTTTTTAGACGCTCAACAAATGCATTTTCACCCTTTCGTAACCAAACTCTTGGGTCATAATACTTTTTATTTGGAACATCATCGCCATCTGGATTGCCAATTTGTGCTTTTAAATAGGCTTCTTTTTCACCCATATAATCTCGAATACCGCTCATAAATGCATATTGCATATCTGTGTCAATGTTCATTTTAATAACACCATAACCAATGGCTTCTCTAATTTCTTCAACAGTAGAACCCGAACCACCATGAAATACGAAGTCAATGTGATTGTGAGGTAAATTATGTTTTTTTGATAGAAATTCTTGAGAATTTTTTAAAATCTTAGGTGTCAATTTTACATTTCCAGGTTTGTAAACACCATGCACATTTCCGAAAGCTGCAGCTATAGTAAACTGGTCACTAACTTTACTTAGTTCTTCATAAGCATAAGCTACTTCTTCGGGTTGAGTGTAAAGTTTTGAATCATCAACATCTGTATTGTCAACACCATCTTCCTCACCACCTGTTATACCTAATTCAATCTCTAAAGTCATTCCCATTTTGCTCATGCGTTCAAGATAGGTCTTACAGATTTCTATATTTTCTTCAATAGGTTCTTCTGATAAGTCAATCATGTGAGAACTATATAACGACTTTCCTGTTTCTTTGAAATGTTGTTCACTTGCATCTAATAACCCATCAATCCAAGGTAATAATTTTTTTGCGCAATGATCGGTATGTAATATCACAGGAACGTTATAAGCTTCAGCCATATGGTGTATGTGTTTAGCTCCTGCAATTGATCCTGCAATAGCAGCTTTTTGGTCTTCGTTACTCAGTCCTTTTCCAGCATTAAATTGAGCTCCTCCATTTGAAAATTGAATAATTACAGGTGCATTTAATGATTTAGCAGTTTCAAGAACACCGTTAATTGTATTAGATCCAATAACATTTACTGCTGGTAATGCAAAACCTTTCTCTTTTGCTAGTTTGAAAATCTCTTGCACTTCGCGTCCAGTAGCAACTCCACCTTTGATATTATGACTCATTTTTATGAATTTTAAATTGAAAATTAAGTTATCAAAAATACATAATTTTTAGATATGTACTGTGCCGATTTAGGGTAAGATGTTTAAAAATATTAACGAAAACGTTATTGTGAGCGTTATTAAAATGGATAGTTGATTCCTATGTTATATACTGCATTTCCAAAATTATAATCTTTGAACCATCTTGTGCCAATTGGTCTAGAAGGATCATAGGTTTTGAATCCAACATCGAGACGTAAAATGAAAAAACTAAAATCGTAACGTAGTCCAAATCCAGAACCAATAGCAATGTTTTCTAGAGCATTTAAACCGTTGAAAGTGGCTTGTTCATCTTCAACATTATCCAAAACATTCCAAATATTTCCTGCATCAACAAAAATAGCACCATTAAATCGACCAACAAGATTAAAACGTTGTTCGGCACTTAAAGTGATTTTCATGTTAGCTTCATTAAATTCGTTTGTTGATAGAGAGCTTCCTGGTCCGAGATTATAAGCGCTCCATGCTCTAATGTCATTTGGACCACCAGCGAAGAAACTTTCAGCAAAAGGAATATTATCTGAGTTTCCATAAGGAATAGCGATTCCGAAATAACTGCGTATCGCAAAAACATTCTTCTTGCCTAAATCCCAATGCTTAACATAATCAATTTCAGTTTTTATAAATTGAGAAAAGGGAACACCAAATATTTCGTATTTGCCATTGCTGTTTCGACTCAAATTGAGAGTTTTTGATAATGATGTGAAAAGATTTCCTGCAGTTTCAACTCTAAATCTTAAAATTGAAAAATCATTATCGAAAAGATTCTCTCTTCGGTCTTTTACGTAATTAAAACTCGATGAAAAAATAAGGTTGTCTTCTGTAAGACGATCTTTACGTTGCGAAATATTACTAACATCTTGATAGCTGTCGTCGTCAGGATTTAAAGATGTATTATTTGAAAGCACATCATCTATGAAATCATCTGCGCCTTGAGGTATTGATAAATCACTATCATTATTGATGTAGTTGATGTTTTGAGCAATTTGATTTAAACGATCGAAAGAATTTTGATAAACACCGAAATAGTTGTCTATGTTTAAGTTTTTAACAAATTGAACATTAAACAAATCAATATTATTAGTCACCATTTTTGAAGGAAACCAATTGTAATTAAATGAACCTGTTAACGTCTGTTTGTCAAGACCAATATTACGCTGACTAGTTGCTCCAATACTTATTCGGGTACTTGGTGACATGTATTTCGGAATAATTTTGTCTGTGTTAAATGGCACAAAAAATCTCGGAATGCTAAGCCTTAAATTACCACCATACTCATTGATGTCAAAAAATTGATCTTTACTATCTGAAGCATCTCTCGATGCGCCTATGGCTCCAAGACCTGAAATTTCTAGAGTTTCAGCGCCTCTAAACACATTTCTAATGATAAGGCCTGTGCTTATTGAAAACCCAACAGTTTGGATATTACTTTGAGTCACATCAAAATCGAATCCTAAGTCATATTTCTTTTTTGGTGATAAATAAATATTCGCAGTTAGCGTCGTGTCTTGCTCATTTTCTATGTACTCAATATTAGGGTAGTTAAATGCCTTTAACTCGCTCAAGTACCGATAAGTTCTAGTCCTGTCAAGATCCCTAAATATTTGCCCTTTTGTAATAAATATAGCATCAGTAAGTGCTTTAGGTCTATATTTTAATTTGTTATAGCTGTAAAGATTATAATCTTTATACTGAACAGAATCTGAAATAGCTTTGTTTCTGTTTTCATATTTGTAATCACTGTAAATGTTTACATCTTTTATTTTGTAGATTTTAAAAGGGACACGAGAGATAGAGTCTTCTAGACGAATTGCTCTATTTTCAATAATTAAATCGGTATTTACTATATCTCCTGGTAAAATGGTATCAATATCAAAGCGAACATAATCTTGAGCAAAATGAAATAAGCCTGAGTTTCTCAATTCTGTCGTTAGCCTGTTACGTTCTTTGGTGTAATTTAACTCATCAAACTGTTGTCCAGTTTTTATTAATGATTCTTTTTTAAATTTTGATTGATATAAAGAATCTACAACTGGAGAGGCAATATTAGTTGCTATAGAATCTAGATAATAAGGATTACCTCTAACAACATTATAAGTTACATTAGCTCTTTGAGTACTGTCTTTTTCAACATCATAAGATGTTTTTACATTAAACCATCCTTTGCTATAAAAGTATTTTTTTAATCCAGCAGCTGTTTTTTCTGCTTTAGTTTCATTAAATATTACTGGTGCTTCACCTGTTTTTTTTATCCAAGTATTAAATCCTTTTTTTGATTTAATTAGGGCTTCATATTGTTTTAGGGATAGTAATTTCTTTTGACCGGTTCTTGGGTTTTCTGGATTTCTGTATTTATCATTTAATATAGAATCGATATTAGGTCTAGCCAAATTAAAAATATGAAGTCGAAGCGGAATACCTAATAATTCACCATTTGGTTTTTGATAAATAAGATTGCTTACTGTTTCTGTTTTATCTTTTTTATCATCTACAATGACTGTGTTTTCAGTCAATAAGTGTTCGTTTTTACCAACACGTTTCATGACATTACACGAACTTGTAAATGAAGCAATGATTAGAAAAAACGATATGTAGCAGAGGGTTTTTTTCAACAAAAATCAATTAGAAAAACTATGCAATTCAAATGTACAGTTTTAATGTGCTATAGCATAACAAAAAATAGACCAAAAAAGTATTACTTTGTAAATCTATTGAATAAATAAAAGTAATTATATTTTGAGTATCACAAAAAATGAGATAAAATTAATTAAATCGTTAGTACGAAAAAAGTTCAGGCATCAAGAGCAGCTTTTTGTGGTTGAAGGTATAAAAGGGATTCGCGAATTTTTAGATTCGGATTATATACTTTACCAATTATTTTCTACTGAAGCTATTTTTGATGCTGAAACAATATTGATTTCACCAAAAGAACTTCAAATGATTAGTGGACTGAAATCTCCAAATACTGCGGTTGCAATATTCAAAATACCAAGTGCTAAAATTGAAACTACAAAGCCCTTAATTTTAGCACTTGATGATGTAAGAGATCCTGGAAATTTAGGAACAATTATTCGTTTATGTGATTGGTTTGGAATTGAACACCTTGTTTGTAGTTTAGAGACTGTTGATTGCTATAATCCAAAAGTTGTTCAGGCTACTATGGGGTCTCTAACAAGAGTTCAAGTTGATTATACAGATTTAGAAAATTACCTTAAAGAATCAACTCAAGATATTTATGGTACTTTTATGGATGGCAGTAATATCTATTCTGAACCCTTGCCAAAAGCGGGTGTCATTGTTATGGGAAATGAAGCAAATGGTATTTCGTCTAAAATTGAGAGTTTAGTTACTAAAAAAATTGGTATTCCTCGCTTCGGAAATATAAAAGCTACTGAAAGTTTAAATGTAGCAACAGCCACAGCAATTGTATTAAGTGCTTTTAAAGGTTCTTGATTTTAATAAACATTTAAATTACAGTTAATGCTGTAAAGAAAGGCATGGATTTTGTTTATCTTTACATGTAAAACCATCTTAAATGAAATTTAGCAACTTATTTGTATTAGCGTTTTGTTATCCATTATTTTTATTTGCCCAAGTGGAAGAAATAAATCCGCCAGATTATATTAAATCGATTACGTTTAAAAGTAGAAATACACCACAAGGCGAACTTCCTATTTTAAGATTAAATGAAGCCTTTTATTTAGAGTTTGATGCCTTAGTAACTACAGAACCTGATTTCTATTATACGATTGAACATTTTAATTATGATTGGACTAAATCTAATCTTGTTAAAATGGAATACATGGAAGGATTTGATGATTTTAGAATTGTTGATTATCGTAATTCATACAACGCATACCAACTATATTCCCATTATAGATTGCAAATACCAAATGCCCAAACTAGGGCGTTGACGAAGACTGGGAATTATATGATCTCAATTTTTAATGATGATAGAGAACTAGTATTTACTAGGAAGTTCATGATTTATGAGCAAAAAGTTGGAGTTGGAGTTGCTGTGAAGCGTTCCAGAGATGTGAGATTTATTGCTGGAAAACAAAGTGTGGATATTTCAATTAATTCTAGCAGTTTAAATCTCAATAATCCTATGCAAACAGTTAATACTCTTATTATTCAAAATAATAATTTGCATACAGCTATAAAGAATGTAAAGCCACAATATACTTTGGGAAAAGAATTGGTATATCGATATACTAATGAGACCGCTTTTTGGGCAGGAAATGAATTTCGATTTTATGAAAACAAAGATGTAAGAGCAGCTAATATTGGAGTTCAGTTTGTTGATTTGAAGGATATTTACCATAATTATTTGTTTATCAATTCTGAACGAGCTAGTCAGCCATATACCTTTAATCCTGATATTAATGGTAATTTTTTAATTACAGCTATAGATGTTGAAGACGTAGATATTGAAGCCGATTATACCATGGTTCATTTTGGATTAGCATATCCTAAATTTACAGACGGAAGTAAAATATATGTCTATGGAAATTTTAATAACTATGCTTTAGAGGAAATGAATAGAATGGTCTATAACAGTGACGAAAACTATTATGAAGCTGTATTTAGACTTAAGCAAGGATTTTATAATTATAAATATGTTGTTGTTGATCCTGAAGGAAATTTAGACGAAGGTCTTATAAGTGGTAATTTTTGGCAAACGGAAAATAACTACAAAGTACTTGTGTATTACAGAGATCTCGGAGCTAGATATGATAAGCTAATAGGTTTTGGTGAAGCGACTTCAGTAAACATTTCTAATTAAAATTAATTAGGGTTTGCATCTAATACAAACTCTTCAAATGTATCATAACTAAGTTTTCGTTGGATAAATTGCTCTGAATTTTCACAATAAAAACGACATTGTTCGATTGGTTTCGCATACAAATGTAAACTTACAGTCTTTCCTTCAGATGCATTTTTTAGTTTGTGAATGCCAACTTTATCATTAATGAAAGATAATTGGTGAGGTGAGATTAAATGTGAGTTTCTTTCTTTTAAACGATTTGATTGTTCTAAAGAATAAAACACTTCTTCCATTTCACCTTCTAATAAGTACACCCAACAATCTTCTCCGTCATGATCATGTATAGATGTCTCTTGACCTTCTTCCCAGCAAAGTAATAGCAATTCAAATTGGTGGTCTTTAAACATACAGTTTCTAGTGTATTTTTTTGAAGACCAACTTTCGAAAACTTTGAAGTCTATTGTATCAAAGTCAAAGTTATTCAAGATTGAATTGTAATGTGTCTTAGGTGATTCCGACAACAATTGTATTAGTTTATGAATGTTTTCTGACGATTTCAATATGCATTTAATAATTTAGAAAGCGATTATTATATATTTCTGAAAAAATAGGAATAAATTTACACAAAGCCAAAAATTTTAGAATCATAACCATATATGCACAACGACTTAAAATTGTTTAATGAACTTGCTGAGTTTTTATTGTTAGAAGAAGCAAATCACCCAGTTGCGAAACCAATCGAAACTAAAGTATTATTTGATACAATAGATCTTGAGTTAAACGATGAGCCCATAATAGATGAAGCTTTTAAAAACACTTTAAAAAACATTATAAAGAGTACTCCGAAAACAGCATCTAAAGCATTTTTTAATCAGTTGTTTGGTGGAAGAATTTCTAGAGCAACTTTAGGAGATTTATTAGCGGTATTACTCAACAATAGTATGTATACCTACAAAGTTGCAGGAGTTCAAGTTGGTATTGAAAAAGTGATTTTACAACACATTTGTAATCACATTGGTTATGGCGAAGATAGCGATGGTACAATAGCTCCAGGAGGTTCTATGTGTAATTATATGGCAATGCTAATGGCAAGAGATGCCTATGATGAAAAGATTAGAAATGATGGTGTGTCTAAAAAACTGATTGCCTATACTTCAGATGCATCACACTATTCAGTCACAAAAAATGCATCATTCATTGGTATTGGGAGACATCAAGTTAGAGCTATAAAAACAAATGCCCAAGGTGAATTATTAGTTGAAGATTTAGAAATTCAAATTCAAAAAGATTTAGAAATAGGAAACCATCCATTCTTTGTCAATGCAACAGCTGGAACAACAGTTTTAGGTGCTTTTGATGATGTCGAAAGTATTAGTAATGTATGTAAAACTTATAAACTTTGGTTGCATTTGGATGGTGCTTATTGTGGTTCTGTAATTTTTAGTAAACACTATAAATACTTAGTAAAGGGTGTTGAATTAACTGACTCTTTTAGTTTAAATGCGCATAAAATGTTAGGAACACCTTTGGGCTGTTCGATTATCGTGACTCAAAACAAAAAGCATTTATATCAATCTTTTTCAAACGATGCAGAATATTTATATCAAACGGATGATGATGCATTTAATTTAGGTAAAACGTCATTGCAATGCGGAAGACGAAATGATGCTTTAAAGTTATGGACATTATGGAAATCTGTTGGCACAAAAGGGCTTGAACAAATAGTAAATCATCAATTTTTTTTGGCTGATGTTGCAAGAGATTATATTAAGTCAAATTCAAATTACACTTTGTATAGTTTTGATAATTCTATATCTGTGTGTTTTAATTATAAAGGAATTTCAGCAAAAACCTTGTGTACTAAATTATATGAGCATTCAAAATTGATGGTTGGATATGGGACTTTCAGGGATGAAACATTTGTGAGATTAGTAACCATTAATACTCAAGTAAAAGAAAATGATATTATTTCATTTTTTAAAACTTTGGAAACATTTGTGGATTCTGATCTGTTTTAGTAAAAATGCAATAAACCAAGATATGGTGTTAAAATTTTGTATAAATCAGAAAAAACGCAGATATTCATTCAAAATTTAGCTATTTTTACAATCTTAATTTAAAATCTTTGATGGTACAGCAGGTTACTAGTGGTATAAAAATTTCTGTCGAAACAACTTTCGAAGGTACATTTTATAAAAATTATAAAGTGCACTTCGCGTTTGGATATAAAGTTACTATTGAAAATCAAAGTAAAGATTCTGTCCAGTTAAATTCTAGATATTGGAAAGTGTTAGATGCCTTGAATAATGTTGAGGTTATTGAAGGTGAGGGTGTCATCGGAAAAAAACCTGTTATTAAGCCAGGTGAATCTCATACTTACAACTCTGGTTGTTTACTCACATCTCCATTTGGAGCGATGCAAGGTCATTATAATATGGTAAACTTCACAAACACGAATAAATTCAAGGTAATTATTCCTTCATTTAAGTTGAGTGCACCTTTTGCTCTTAATTAATTTATATAATCTTTTAGGAATTTAAATCGATACATTTTATCGCTTTGTTCAATATGAAAAAATTGACAGTTTGAGTAATGCTTAAATTCGTAATTCATTGAAATGTCGAATGAATGACAATCGATTTCATAAATTCCATCACAATCTATATTGCCATAAGGAGAAATTCGTCTAAATCGATATTCAGTTTCGTGATTTAAATCATGAATTTCAAACCAAGCGCCAGCTGCAATACCACTAAGCCACTGTGCATGTTCAACTTTTATTTCATTCTGTTTAGGTTCAAGTGTGCCTACTAAACTTGGATTGTAGCCTTTAAGAGTATCAAGAAATAAACGTCTATTTTCTTTACTGACAGTTGAGTTGAATTCTGAAATAAATCCAGTTTCTGAAACTACATATATATCATTTTCGGTATCAGCAATAACTACATTCCCGATAGTACTTGGTGTAAACCATTTGGACTTTGTCAACTTTGTTTTAATATCAGAATCGGTAACACTAGCAATTAAACTGTCAGTAACAAAACGAGCACAATTACAAGCCTTATTTATAAATGCCGCATAACGAATAAAGCCGATTTTTTGTTGTTCTGTAATGTGTTCTCTTGCTTTTTTGTAATCAACAGCATTACAAACGGAAGCATATAAATGACCATCACCATGGGTTAATTTTGGATGTGTAGCTAAAAACTTTAGGATGTCATTTAGATTTAATATGCTGTCATTTTCAATTTGAGCAATAATTGGAAAATTAAGTTCAAAATCAGTTTCACGACCTCTAACTCTTCCGTTAGGTGAGGATGTAATATATCTTCCAAAATCATGATATTCTAAAACACCAGTAGATTTATTAATTAACACCAAAGCAGCATGACCCGCTCTTACATGTTTTTTACTTCCAACAAATAAAAATCTAAGAAATTTAGAATACCATTCTTCAGCATGAGAAACAATGGTTTCAGGATAAGCAAGTGTAAGAATTATTCCGTCGTTCATATAGAATTTAAAGGAGGCAACTTACAAAAAAATATGCAGTAATTTAACGTCTATTTAATAGTTGTTCCATTTATTAGTTATCAAAAAATTGTACCTTTGCCACTTCAAAAACAATAACCAATTTTTAAATCAAATTTAAGATGGGAAAAGGATTTTTCAACGTACCAATAGCTATAAATGAGCCTGTTAAATCATATGCTCCAGGTTCTCCAGAACGTGAAGCAGTTTTAGAGGCGTATAAGACCATGTGGAATTCAAAAATTGATGTACCACTTTACATTAATGGTGAAGATGTAAAGACAGGAAATACTAAAACAATGTCTGCACCTCATGATCATCAACATATTGTAGGTAGTTATCATTTAGCAGAAAAATCACATATTGATAATGCGATTTCAACAGCATTAGAAGCTAGAGAAGAATGGGCAAATTTACCTTGGGAACAACGTGCTGGTATTTTTCTCAAAGCTGCTGAATTGATTGCTGGTCCTTACAGAGCAAAAATTAATGCAGCAACCATGATTGCACAATCAAAAACAGTTCACCAAGCTGAAATTGATGCTGCTTGTGAATTTATTGATTTCCTTCGTTTTAATGTTCAGTTTATGACAGATATTTATCATGAACAACCAGAGAGTACAAGTGATGCGTGGAACAGGTTAGAGTATCGTCCGCTTGAAGGATTTGTATATGCTGTTACACCATTTAATTTTACTGCAATTGCTGGAAATCTTCCTGCATGTATGGCAATGATGGGTAATGTTGTGGTTTGGAAACCGAGTGATAGTCAGATATTTTCTGCAAAAGTTATCATGGATGTTTTTGAAGAAGCTGGAGTTCCTCCAGGTGTCATTAATGTTGTATTTGGTGATCCAGTAATGATAACAGATACGGTAATGGATAGTCCAGATTTTTCAGGACTTCATTTTACAGGTTCTACATTTATATTTAAAGAACTTTGGAAAAAAATTGGAAATAATATCCATAATTATAAAACCTATCCTAGAATAGTTGGAGAAACAGGAGGTAAAGACTTTATTGTTGCTCATAAGTCTGCAAATGCAAAGCAAGTTGCTACAGCAATTTCAAGAGGTGCTTTCGAATTTCAAGGACAGAAATGTAGTGCTGCATCTCGTGCATATGTTCCATCGAATCTTTGGGATGACGTTAAAGCTTATGTTATCGATGATGTAAAGTCTTTTAAAATAGGATCTCCTGCGGATTTAGAGAATTTCATAACTGCAGTTATTCATGAAGGTTCTTTTGATAAACTTGCAAAATATATTGATCAAGCTAAAGCTGATAGTGATGCTGAAATTATTGTTGGTGGAAACTATGACAAAAGTAAAGGATATTTTATTGAACCTACAGTAATTGTAACTAGTAATCCAAAATACACAACCATGTGTACTGAGTTATTCGGGCCAGTAATTACTATTTTTGTTTATGATGAAAACGATTATTCAAATACTTTAAAATTAGTTGATGAAACTAGTGAGTATGCATTAACTGGTGCTATTTTAGCTAAAGATAGATATGCTGTTCAGGAAGCAACAAAAGCGCTTCAGAATTGTGCAGGTAATTTCTATATCAATGATAAACCAACTGGAGCAGTAGTAGGTCAGCAACCTTTTGGAGGTGCAAGAGCATCAGGAACAAATGATAAAGCTGGAAGTGCACTTAACCTTTTACGTTGGGTATCACCACGTATGATTAAGGAAACTTTTGTAACTCCAACAGATTATCGTTATCCGTTTTTAGGTTAAATAGTTGTTTATAAAAGAATTATAAAACCCAAAACTGATTGTTTTGGGTTTTTTGATTTTTGTATATTTATGAAAAACCAATCCACCCTCAATATGAAAAAATATTACTTCGTATTTGTATTACTGTTTTCAGTGTCATTATTTGCTCAAAACAAGAAAGATCCACTTTTAAAATTCGATACTTCAGAAATGGAGACTTCGGTTTTAGTTCATAAATCTCCAATTATCGATATACATAGTTACAACGAAAAGACTATAAATACTTTTGCTTTTTATCAAGCATATAAGGCGATTGCTCATGGCGATTTAGATAAACAATTACCAAAATTACAAACTTTAAAAGATCAACGTAAACAAAGTTATTTCACTAATGTTATTCCGTTGGCAGTTTTATTTTCTGAATATGAAATGATAACTGATGCAGCATTGCAAAATAATTCTGTTTCCCTAGACAATCAAGGTTATTTAGTGAATGATGGTTCTTCAATTTTTGAAAAACAACAATTAGCCATAGCATCAGCGTTACGTGAAAAGCACAAAGGCTTGCAAACGGTTTATAATCTGTCTTCTTCAAACATTTTTAACAAATCAAATCACACAATCGAATCTATTCAAATAGATTTTAACGATGATTACGGTTATAGGAGCATAGGTTTGAATGAAAATATTACAGTCAATTATTCTGATAAAGGTAGGAAGTTGATCAATTATAAATTAACACTTGATTCTGGTGAAGTGATTTTAAGATCTTCAACAATAGACATTTCATATTCAAATGCAGATATGTATTCAAGATCTAGTAATATAATTACGACATTTAATTCTAGTATAACACCAGACTTATCAGTATATGGAGAAACAACATCTTATCCTGGAACTGGTGAATATGAATTGTTTTTAAGTGCCGACAATATATTAGATAAACCAATATTTTTAGTTGATGGATTTGATCCTGATGACGGACGTTCGATTTCTGGAATATACGACTTATTAAATTTTGATGATGGTAGTACAGTTTCTAATTTAGGTGATATTGTAAGAGCTGAAGGTTTTGATGTCGTAATTTTAAATTTTCCTACCTATACAAGACCACAAGATAATGCTATTGTTGATGGTGGTGCAGATTTTATTGAGCGTAATGCGATGTTATTAGTCGACTTAATCAATATGATTAATAATGATAAGGTAGGAAATGAACAAAATGTGATTATAGGACCAAGTATGGGAGGATTGATTTCCCGTTATGCGCTTAATTATATGGAAAATCAAAATCAGTCTCATGATACTAGGCTTTGGATTTCTTTTGATGCACCTCATCATGGTGCAAATGTACCTATCGGTTTTCAGCATCAGTTTAATTTTTTAGCATTTGGATTAGATGATTTTTGGGTCCTTGGTAATCAAAATGTTGAGGAGTTACAACCCATTATTGATGGAATGTTGAAATCTCCTGCAGCGAGGCAAATGCTAACAGATCAATTTGAACCTCATATTACTAATACTGATGGTGTGACATTTAATGGTGCTCTAGCTTTGCCACAATCGAATTATTTTAAACCAATATTTGATAATAGAATAAATAATCTTACCACAACAGGTTATCCTCAAACTACAAGAAATATTTCAATAATTAATGGAAGTGGAATTAATAATCGCTACCAGAATAATATTATTCCAGCTGCAGATTTATTGCCAGGTAGTCAGATTTTAGACGCAGATATCAACATAATGACTGGTGCCGATTTAAAAGTTGAAACCTACTTTACACCAAATGCAGGTACTGAAATTGAAATGAGCAAAGTGCATTTAGATTTTGCTTGGTGGTTTCCATTAGCTAATGATAGAATCAATAATGCTAGCTCTGCAGCACCAAGTTTCTCCAACGGAATAGATGCTGGTTCAGGTGGGCTTTTTGATATTCTTGGTTTAACTACAGACTTAGATACTAATGGTCTTGTAGGAGAATTTTTAGGTGCTTTAAGTACAGATTATTTCAATTTCATTCCAAGTGTTAGTGGTATGGCACTAGAAAGTGTGAATAATGAAATTAACTGGTTTGATAATCTTGCAGGAGTTACAACAAATACGACACCTTTTGTGAGTTGGTATATGCCAGGCGATAATGAACCTCACGTAACTTTAACTGATGCAAATGTTACTTTTGCATTAAATGAAATCATACAACAAACCTTATCAAATTCTGAATTTGAGAATGCTTATGAAATTAAGATTGAAAGAAACCCAATTGACAACGAGTTGGTTATTTTAAGTAGCTCTTTAATTGAAGACGTTAAAATATCATTAGTAGATATAACAGGAAAAATAGTTTATAATGAACACTTTAATTCACTAAACAATAGAACTCTTATTCCTATAAATTTAGTGTCTGGATTATATCTTCTTAATTTAGAAACAAAGAACGGTTTAGATTATAATAGTAAGCTTGTTGTGAACTAAAGACTAAGTATTGTTTATAATAAAGAAAAGCTTCTGAATCAAATGATTCAGAAGCTTTTCTTATTCTGTGTTTTGAATAATGAATTAATAATTATTCATAAGCTTTGTCTTGGTCTAATTGAGCAAATTGAGCATTTTTAGCTGAGTTATCTGCATCAACTACCATGGCTACAATTTTTAAATTATCCATCACGTAATCTGAAGGAATATCAATTGTAAAAGATGTAATATATTCAGTTAGTGCTTCAGTTACAGGAATTGTGTTTCCTAAAACACCTGTTAGAGAATTTCTTAACACATCGTTATGCTCAAAGTCAGGAATTGGATCTCCTAAATTGTAAAACTCACTAGTATCATCATAATTATAATAATTAACTTGGTCGTAAATGATTCCATTTTCAATGAGGTAAACAACCAATTTATCACCTTGAGCAGATCCTTCTTCGTAAACAACATTTACTTGTACTAACAACTCATTATTTGTTACTTGAGAATTTAAAGCGATTGCTAAATTAGTGTCTAAACCAGCAATACTTGTAACTTCACTTGTTGGATGAGGTGTGGCCCAATCTACAGATCTATTTATTCTAGCTGCAGGAAACCCTTCAACATCATAAGCATCTTTTAAAATTTGTACTTCATCAAAGTGCATAGGGTCTGGAAAACTACTCGCCGTTTCATGAATGGCAACAACGGCAATATCTTCAGTTTCATCTTCTAAATCATGTAGAGCTCCAGAAACTCTTGGGCAAAACCCACACCATGTTCCTGTATAATCTTCTACTACTATTTTTCTTTTTGGAATAATAACACTAAAAGATTCAGTATTAGTTGTAATTTCTACACCATCTTCGGTATACACTCCATAAACTTCAAATTCACCAATATCAGCTGAAGAAAATGATTGTCCATCAATTTCTTCTCCATCCACAAAAAACGTAGCTAAATCTGTTACATCTTCTCCTTGATCATTTATTATTTTAAATGGAATATCTTGATTTCTTAATGAAGCTTTTCTAACAAGCTTATCTACAGATATTTGTGCTGTAGGATTTGTAAGTGGCACATTGTCTTCTGTTTTACTACAAGCCACAATAAGTAATATTGTAAGCAAGTAAAAAAACTTTGGTATTCTTTTTGTAATCATAATAATGTGTTTTTTTTGCTAAAGTAATTATTTTTTATTAGTAAGTTGCTTTTAGAAAAAAATAAGTATTATTGTCACTTAAACAAAACAAAATGAAAAAAATTATTTTCTTCTTAACTCTAATTTCTTTGAGTTTTGCTTCTTATTCACAACATGAGCTTCCGAATGTAGATCTAACTTCCATAGAAGGTAAATCCGTAACATTAAAAAATGAAACCAATAAGGATGGGATTACAATCGTATCTTTATGGGCAACTTGGTGTGTACCATGTCTTAAAGAATTAGATGCTATAAATGAAGTTTATGTTGATTGGCAAGAGGAAACCAATGTAGAATTAATCGCTGTTTCTGTTGATGATAGTAGAACAGTCGGTCGTGTTAAATCTTTAGTGAACGGTAAAGATTGGGATTATAAAGTGCTATTAGACAAGAATAATGATTTGAAACGGGCTTTAAATGCGTCTAGTATTCCCTTAACGATACTAGTCAAAGACAATAAAATTGTTTATGAACACTCAGGTTATAGTCCTGGTGCAGAAACAGAATTATTTGAAAAAATAAAAGAGTTGTCTAATAACTAACTCTAATAAAATCAATACTCCTAACAACTAACTAATCATGAAAAAAGTATTTTTTCAAGCCATACTCTTATTTAATATTTGTTTTATAACTGCTCAAGAAAATGGTAATTTTTACGGTGGATTAGAATCAAATATGCAAAGACTTATCACAGATGATGGTATAAATTTTCTTGCACCTGAAGATCTGTTTAGAGCAAATAACTATGTCTTATTAAACTATAATTTAGGAAAATTCACGGCCGGATTGCAGTATGAATCTTATTTGCCATCAGCATTGTTGGGATATGCTCCTATATATGATGGTCAAAACGATATAGCGACATATTATGTGAATTATAAAGACAAAGCTTTAGACATAACAGGTGGTTTTTTTTATGAACAATTTGGAAGCGGACTCATTTTACGATCTTGGGAAGACCGTCAATTAGGAATCAATAATGCCATGAAGGGTGTTAATGTAAAGTTTCATGCAACTGAAGATTTGACTTTAAAAGCTGTTTTTGGTAGACAAAGAAATGCATTTGAAGAATCATTAGGAACAATTCAAGGGTTTGATGCAGACTTAAACTTGAGTAATGCCTTGAATATGGAAGGTATAGATATTCAATTTGGAGCAAGTTATGTGGCTAGATACCAAGATACAAATGGAGATGAAGCGCTTCCAGGTACAGTGGGTGCTTACGGTGGCCGTTTAGACTTTGTTTATAAAAATTTCTACGCTGGAGTAGAAGCTATAACCAAAGATCCAGACGTTATTGTTAATGAAGGACAATTGTCTTCCAATAAATTATATGACGGTACGGCACTTCTTGTAAATGCCGGTTTTGCAAAAAAGGGATTAGGTGTTAATGCAACATTTAGACGTTTGGAAAACTTTAGTTTTTTTGCTGATCGTCTTGCTGAAGGTAATGTGTTCAATCAACAAGTTATAAATTATGTTCCTGGATTAACCAAACAACAAGATTATTTACTAACTAATATATATGTATATAATCCTCAACCGAGACTTATTATAGAATCATTTGATCAACGTGCTGGTGAAGTAGGTGCGCAAGTAGATTTATACTATTCTTTCAAAAAAGGGTCAGCTTTAGGAGGGAAATATGGAACAAAATTAGCTGCAAATTATTCTTATTGGGGTGGACTAGATGCAGAATATAATATTGAAAACAAATGGTACAAAGCAAAATTCATTGGATCAGGAAAACAGTTGTTTAGAGATTTTAGTCTTGAAGTAAAAAAGCGTTTCTCTAAAAAATGGAGTTCAGTATTTACATATCAAAATGTACTTATAGACAAAGGGATATTTGAGGGTGGACCATTAGGTAATTCAAGAGTTATAGCCAATATAGGTGTGTTTGAAGCAACTCGAAAATTTGAAGGTGGTAAGGCACTTAGATTAGTAGCACAACATTTATGGACTGATGAAGACAGAAAAAACTGGGCTGCGGGTGTTATTGAGTATAACTTTTCTACTCGTTTAGGAGTTTATGTTGCAGATAATTGGAATTACGGAGGTCTTGATGAAATACATTATTACAGTCTTGGAGGAAGTTATAGTAAAGGTAATACACGATTTGCTTTAAATTATGGAAGACAACGTGGTGGTTTAATTTGTATAGGTGGCGTCTGTAGATTTGTTCCTGAGAATACAGGTTTAAGTGCCAATCTAACCGTTGCATTTTAAATATTAAATCAAACAAGTTTTTTTTAATTGTTTAAGCTACAATTAAGTAAGATTTTTTTTAAGTTTTTTTTAAGAAAGTGTTATATTTGATACTTTCCTAATAATTAAAATTTAAAACTATGATTAAAAAAATTACTTTTTTAGCTGCGTTATTGTCGTTTTCAACTATCACAATGGCACAAACAATTCTAAGTGAGGGCTTCGAAGGAGCAACTTTTCCTCCAGCTGGTTGGACTTCATTTATCGGTACTAATGGTGTAGGAACAGTTCAGGAATGGATTCAAGTTGAAGCACCAAATACTGGAACGTATTCAGCTGCCAATGTATATGAGAATGTTGCTAGTGGTATTGCAGAAGATTGGTTAGTGACTAGTCAAGTAGATTTGACAAGTGCTGTCAATGCAGAGTTGTTATTTTATTCGGCACAAAGTTTTGGTCCTGATTATGGCTCTACTTTTGAAGTGAAAGTGTCAACAAATTCTCAAACTAACCATGCTGATTTCACAACTGTTGCAACCTATAATGAGGCTAATATTGGTGGATCAGACATTGCATTTGTGCTTCAATCAGTAGATTTGTCAGCTTATGATGGTATGATGGTTTATATCGCTTTTGTTCACTTTAATGATGATGGTGATAACTGGATTATTGATGATGTCCAAGTAAGATCTCCGCTTAGTTTAGATGCTAAATTAGATAGTGTAAGTTTAGATAGATATGGTTTGATTTCTACAAATAACCAATTGTCTTTTGATGTAAACAATAATGGTTCTAGTACAATTACTTCTCTTGATGTTTCATGGAATGATGGTACTAATAACTACTCAGAAAATTTCACGGTTAATATACCTCCTGCACAAACACAAACAATTAACCACTCTACACCTGTAAATTATGGGACTATCCAAGAAAAAGATATTACTGTAACTATTGATAATGTTAATGGTGGAGCCGATGGTGATACTGCAAATAATATGCTAGACAAAAAGTTTAACACAATGTCACAAGCTGGTACTAAAGCGGTTCTTATTGAAGAATCGACTGGTTCTTGGTGTGGATGGTGTCCAAGAGGTACTGTAGGTTTAGATTATATGGCTAGTACATATCCTAATTCTGTAATTGCTATTGCTGTTCACAATGGAGATCCGATGACTGTTGCAGCTTATGATTCTGCTCTAGTTGGAGTAATTGGATCAGGATGGCCTAACTCAGGTCTAGATAGAAAACTTGTTGGTGTAGATCCAGGACAAGGATCATTACAAGCTGCTTATAATGAACAAATAACTGAAATAGTTCCTGTAGATTTAAGTACTACTGCGGATCTTGTTGGTAATACTTTAACAATAAGTGCATATGCTACTTTTTATACAAAATTTTCATCTGCTGATTTTAGATTAGGAGTTATTATGACCGAAGATGGTGTTACAGGTACTTCAGCTGGTTACGCTCACACGAACTACTACGCAGGTGGAGCTAATGGTCCAATGGGAGGATATGAAAATTTACCAGATCCTGTTCCTGCAGCTCAAATGGTTTATAACCATGTAGGTAGAGCACTTCTTGGTGGATTTAGTGGACAAGCTAATTCTATTCCTGCTGTTATCAACAATGGCGATACAGCTAGCTATGATTTTACATATACAATTCCTACTACAAGTGATCAAGCAAATATGCACATCGTTGTTGTATTGATAGATCAGGCTGATGGCACAATCGTTAGTGGTCAACAAAGTTCAGTTGCAGAAGCACTTAGTATCAGAGATTTTTCTATTGCTGGAATGAAAATATATCCTAATCCTGCTAAAGACGTATTGAATATTTCTTTAGAATCTGGAGAAGGAGATTACAGTATCGATGTAATCGATATGTTAGGTAGAACAGTACTTAGTAAAACAGTTAATGATGTATTTGGAAGTCAAAATATTGAAATCCCAGTTGCGACTTTAACTGAAGGTAACTATATCTTAAATGTGTCTAATGAGAAAGGTACTTTCAACACAAAGTTTATCAAAAACTAATAAAGCATCTATATAGGCAAACAAAGGGGAGTATTTTACTAGTACTTCCCTTTATTCTTAAATTTGTATATTTGGTAATCAATTGAATCATTTTTAGTCTATTACACAAATCAAAAAAAACATAATTATGAAAAGAAAACTACTTATTTTATCACTTACATTGGCATCTTTTGTGTCTTTTGCACAGTTTGAAGTTAGAGAGTCTAGTACGGACAATCTAATTACAGATGGACAAACTTTAAATTTTACTGAATCCGGTTGTAATTATAGCGAACCTTGTAATTGGAAATTTAAAGTGACTAATACATCTTCAACAGATATATTCATGAGAATTTTTGTAGATAACTTAACAAATACTGATGGATCCGATTTTCAATTATGCTTTGCAGGAGTATGTTTAAATAGTGTAACGTTGGGAAGCGGTTACCCTAATAATGCAGCTGTAATTGGTCCTGGTGTTACTAATTTTGCAGGGAATAATTTTTGGAATCAGAACCCAGCAGGAACAACTACTGCAATGTCTTGGACTTTCAGGTTTCAAGCGTTTGATGCTTTTGGTAATCAAATAGGAACACCTTTGTCTATGACTTACAACTATGATCAAAACTTAAGTGTTGATGAATCTCAGTTAGATAAAATTGAAATTTTCCCTACAGTGGCTAGCAATGAATTAACAATATCTTCAAGAGAATCATTAACTGCTACTTTTTATAATTTATTAGGAAAAAAAGTAAAGCAAGTTGCTATTGAGGTTGGAGAAGTAAAGGTTGATGTTTCAGATTTAGCCTCTCAAACTTATATCATTCAATTTGTTAATGCTGAAGGTAATTTAATTACAAAAAGAATTGTAAAAGAGTAGATACTACTTAAAACACCCATAAAATTATAAATCCGTTTGATTATTATCAAACGGATTTTTTTTATAAATCTTTATATTTTATCCTCTATATTTTAACGGTAAATGAACTACTTTTTTTGTGTCGAAGAAGTCTTCATTGTAATAGTCTTTCAAATTGTAGATTGTAGCAGTTTTGTAAGTTGAAAGTTCTTCAGTTAAATCTCCTCCTTTTAAATACAGGATTCCATTTTTTAATTCGTGTTTTTGCTGTTTTGCAATTTTTCCTTTTACCCAATGTACAAATGTTGGCATAATGGCAACAGCTCTACTTATTATAAAATCAAACTGATCAGGGATATTTTCAACGCGCTCATGAGAGGCTTTTACATTAACTAAGCCCAAACCATCTACAACCTCATTAACTACTTTTATTTTTTTTGCAATACTGTCAACCAAATGAAATTGAGTTTCTGGAAATAATATAGCTAAAGGAATTCCAGGGAATCCTCCTCCAGTTCCAACGTCTAATACTTTTGCATTTGGTTTAAACGACATCACTTTAGCGATTCCTAATGAATGTAAAACATGTCGTAAATATAATTCGTCAATATCTTTTCGGGAAACCACATTGATTTTTAGATTCCAATCCTTATAAAGACTCTCAAGTTTTTGAAACTGTTGTAGTTGCTCTTCATTTAGATCAGGAAAGTAAGTAGTTATTAATTTCATGTTTTGACTTTTCAACAAAAGTATACAATTTTATGTGTATATTTTAACGAATATAAATAGAACGTAGCATCGTTTATTTTATATATTTGCCACTTAATACTATGCTTCATAGTTTTTCGTTAGTACATAAAATGACTTAAATATGACAAAGCAAACTTTAACTTTCTCAAGAACAGACTCTGCTAAATTTTTCAGAACTTTAAATAAGCGTGTAAATAATTATTTTAAAGAGAATAATATTAAAAAAACAGGCAATTGGAAACTGTATACAAAGGCTATAGTAATGTTTACTTTACTACTTGGTCCTTTAATATTATTATTGACAGTTGTTGATTTACCAACTTGGATACAAATTCTATGTATGATGGTTATTGGTGTTGGAATGGCAGGTGTTGGTATGAATGTCATGCACGATGCAAATCATGGGTCTTTCTCTAGTAAAAAATGGGTTAATAAACTTATGGGAAGTAGCATACACATTTTAGCTGGTAACGATTATAACTGGAAAGTACAGCACAATGTTTTACACCATACTTACACAAACATTCAAGGACATGATGAAGATATTGATGCTGGAAGAATCATTAGATTCTCAAAACATTCTAAATGGTTGAAAATTCATAAATACCAAAAATATTATGCTTTTTTGTTATATGGCTTGTTAACCGTTAATTGGGCTATTACAACTGATTTTAAACAAACTTATACCTATCTTAAAAGAAAATTATCATATGGTGATTTTCCTAATCCAGCAACACAATGGACAAAGTTAATAATTGGTAAAATTGTTTATTATTCTATTTGGGTTGTTTTACCAATAGTATTAGGTTATGCTTGGTGGCAAGTTTTAATTGGGTTTTTTATTATGCACTATACTGCTGGAATTATCCTAAGTGTAATTTTTCAATTAGCGCATGTTATGCCTAATACTGAAATGCCTTTACCAGATGAAAATGGAAACATGAAAAATACCTGGGCAATTCATCAGTTATTTACAACGTCTAACTTTTCACCTAAAAGTTGGATTGTAGAGTTTTATACTGGAGGTTTGAATAGACAAGTTGAACATCATTTATTTTCTAATATAAGCCATGTTCATTATAAAAACATAGCAAAAATAGTGAGAGAAACTGCTCATGAGTTTAGTCTACCTTACAATGAGTACAATTCTATTTGGACTGCTATTCATGAACACTATCAGCAATTAAAAGAATTGGGTAGAAAGCCTAGTATGGCTTAAAAAGGTTTCCATATTTTTTAAAATACCAATATAATGAATCTACTATCAGATCGCGTTTTAAACATGTCCACATCTGCTACTTTAGCTATGGCTGCTAAAGCGAGAGAACTAAAAGCAGAAGGAAAAGATATTATTGGATTAAGCTTAGGCGAACCTGATTTTAATACACCAGACTTTATAAAAGAAGCTGCTAAACAAGCGATTGATGATAACTATAACTCCTACACTCCTGTTGATGGATATGTAGAGTTAAAAGAGGCGATAATTACTAAATTTAAAAGAGATAATAATCTTGATTATACATTGCCTCAAATAGTTGTTTCTACTGGCGCGAAACAGGCTTTAGCTAATGTAGCTGCTGTGATTTTGAATGTTGGTGATGAGGTTATTTTGCCTTGTCCTTATTGGGTGAGTTATAGTGATATTGTAAAAGTTAATGGTGGAATTCCGGTTGAGGTAAAAACATCAATTGAAAATGATTTTAAATTAACACCTCAACAACTGGAAGCTGCAATTACTCCAAGAACAAAAATGATATGGTATAGTTCACCATGTAATCCTAGTGGATCGGTGTACAGTAAAGAAGAACTTAGAAGTTTAGCTGACGTACTGCAAAAGTATCCTAATATTGTAGTTGTTTCTGATGAAATATATGAACATATCAACTTCGTTGGCGACCATGCAAGCATGGCACAATTTGATGATATGTACAATAGAACAGTAACCGTTAACGGAGTGTCGAAGGCATTTGCCATGACAGGTTGGAGAATTGGCTATATTGGTGCGCCAACTGAAATTGCACGTGCTTGTAATAAGATGCAAGGTCAAGTGACAAGTGGTGCTAATTGTATTGCTCAACGTGCTGTTATTACTGCATTAACCGAACCGCCTTCTCGTGTTCAGTTCATGATCGATGAATTTAAGCTTAGACGTGAACTAATATTAAAGTTACTCAATAATGTTGAAGGATTCAAGACTAACGAGCCAGAAGGAGCATTTTATGTGTTTCCTGATGTATCCTTTTACTTTGGGAAAACAATTAAAGGAAAATCGATAAATAATGCTACAGAACTCTCACTGTTTTTATTAGAGCATGCTAATGTAGCAACAGTTACAGGTGAAGCTTTTGGAAATCCTAATTGTATAAGGATATCTTATGCTGCTTCACAAGAGCAAATTATTGAAGCTATTAGAAGAATTAAAGATGTTTTATCTTAGTTAAAATACAACGAAACATAAATTAAAAAGCCAGTTTAGAGAAACTGGCTTTTTTTTATAATAAGTAAATCCAATAGGTGATTAAAAAGAGGATTACAGTTAATATCATTAGTTTTTTAATCAGTAACCTACGGTTTTGTTTTTTAATTTTTATTCTAACACGTCTCAACACATGAGGACGTACTTGAGGAAAAACATATGGCTTGTATCTTGATTTTTTACTAGAGCCTCCATTCATTTTAGAGAATGGTTTGTGTTTTCTGTTATTCAATAAATTTCTATTATTTTTTATTGAAATATTCATTGATGACATTGAGCCCATAACATCTTTTTTTATTCTGAAATGCTTCAGAGTTAACCCTTAAAACTATAGCATATAATGCATGTCGACGAAAAATAATTCATCAAGAAAACATTAATTTTGAATGTAAAAGATAGTTTTGAGAGAGTGCTCAATCGTACCAGTTAAAAAGTCTAATTGTAAGCAGTATTAGAGTATAACTGCAAGCGTGATTACAAAAACAGACACTTTTAAAAGGGTTTCAATACTTGAAGTAAATTGATATTGTCTACTTTTTATACGTCGCTTAATACCAAAGATTGAAGTTGTTTTGAAGCTGTTTAAATTGCATTTAGCAACATTTTTGTAGCTTGAATTTAAGATACCTTTAGGTGCTTCAAATTCTTTGTTTAAGTTACTTATGGGTAACGGTTCTAAATCTTGTGTGATTACTAATTCCATGATGATTGATTTTTTATGGTTATACAGATATGACGTACAATTACTAAAAATGTTACAAGAATAAAATTTGTAAACCTTTAAAAATCAAGGGTTATATTCCCAGATAACCTATTAATACTAATGAATTTTGAAATTGTTAAAATGAAAAAATATTTTTTATTTTATCGATTCCTCCAGAAAAATGGTGTCAATAATATTAAAACAGTGAAGAGTTCTAAACGACCAATAAGCATTAAAAATGCAGACCACCATTTTCCTATTGATGGAAGTTCAGAGTAATTATTTACTGGGCCAAAATTACCCAGTGCTGGACCAACATTTCCTAAACTCGAAGCTGAAAGTCCGATAGCAGATTCAAAATCTATTTGTAACATAGAAAAGACTAACGCTCCTATTATAAACGAAATCATATACAGTATAAAGAATCCTAAAATATTAAATACTATATCTCCAGAAACACTTCTTTTGTTATAGCGAACAGGTAAAATCGCATTTGGGTGAAGAGCACGCTTAAATTCTAAGAATCCATTTTTAATCATTATCATATGTCGTACAACTTTTACACCACCAGACGTACTTCCCGCTGATCCACCTAAAAACATCAAGCCAAAGAAAAACACCACAAGAAAAGGAGTCCATAACGTATAATCAGCTGTGACAAATCCCGTTGTAGTTACAATAGCAAGGACTTGAAACAAGGCATGACGAATTGAGGCTTCGGCTTTACCAAAAATCATTGGATGCTCAATTGAAGAAATTGCAAAATCAGCTCTAAAATAGATGATTAAAGCAGCAATAATGGTAAATAAAGCAATGAATTTAAAATACAACTTGAACTCTTCATCTCTAATTGCCTTTTGTATCCTTCCTTTGAAGGCGAAGTAACTCAATATGAAATTCGTACCTGCCAAAAACATAAAAATAATGATGATATACTGAATAACTGGTTGTCCGTTCCAAAATGCTACACTTGCATTTTTAGTAGAAAATCCACCAGTTGAAAGTGTGCAAAGTGAATGATTTATAGCGTCAAAAAAAGACATGCCTGCAACTTGTAGTAATAAGGTTTCAGCAGCTGTATAACCAAAATAAATTAGCCATAAACGTTTGGCAGTATCTGTTATTCTGGGATGTAATTTATCTGCATTAGGACCAGGAGCTTCAGCTGCAAAAAGCTGCATGCCACCAATTCCTAATAAAGGTAAAATAGCGATAGCAAGCACGATAATTCCCATACCACCAATCCAATGTGTTAAACTTCTCCAGAATAAAATTCCTTCAGGCATTACTTCAATATCATTTAGAATTGAGGCACCAGTTGTTGTGTAGCCAGACATGGTCTCAAAAAATGCATTTGTAAAACTTGGAATAGATTCGGTCAAAAGATAAGGAAGTGTTCCTGTTAGTGCCATAACAATCCAACCAAATGCAACCACTAAATAGCCTTCACGCTTATTGAGTTCTTTTCTGTGATTTTTAGTTGTCACCATTAAAATGCCTCCAATAATAACAACAAATAAACCAGATAATAGAATTTCTGTAGTAACACCATCTTTATAAATAAAACTCATTAGAGCGGCAAGTAGCATAAACCCACCATTGAATAACAATAACAATCCGAAAAAATGGAATATGATTTTGAAATTGAGTTTCATTAGTCTGTGTCTATGATTAATTTTTACTCTAGAAGAAAAAAGATTCAACCTTGGTTATTGATCTTGGTAAACAGCAAACCACAACTTTGTCTCCTTCTTGTATTTGAAAATTACCCAGTGGAATGATACCTGTTTCATTTCTTATTATTCCACCAATGATTGCAGATCTAGGGAAATCTAAATCTTTAATTGATTTTTTAGTGATTTTTGAATTAGGGGAATTAACTTCAAACTCTAAGAGTTCTGCATTCATATTAGTCAATTTTGTCATTGCTAATACATCACCTTTTCTAATGTACCTAAATATGTTATTTGCTGCTAGAAGTTTTTTATTGATTAAAGTGTCAATGCCAATAGATTGTGATAATTGGTAATAATCCATGTTTTCTACTAAAGCAATTGTTTTTCTCACACCTTTAGATTTCGCAACAAGACAAGACATGATATTGGTTTCAGAATTTCCGGTAACTGAAATAAAAGCATCCATATCGCTTATACTTTCTTCTTCTAAAAGTTCGACATTTCTACCGTCACCATTAATCACTAATGCATTTGGTAAGTCGTCTGCAAGTTCAAAAGCTGAAGCTTTATCTTTCTCTATAATTTTGACATTGAATTTACTTTCACACAGGTCTTTTGTGGTTTTGAATCCTATTTTACTTCCACCTAATATCATTACATTTTTTACTTCAGCTTTAACACGACCTGAAAGTTCAAAAAGTTCATCGTCACCACCTTTAGAAGTCATAAATACAACTTTGTCTCCTTCTTTAAACTGTGTATCACCTCTTGGTATAATCGTATATTGTGTTCCGAAGCGTTGAATTGCAATAGGAATAAAATGCAATTCAGGAAATACTTGCGCTGCTTCTTTAACCGTTTTCCCAACAAAAGATGCTGTTCTGGAAAGACGTAAACTAAGCATTGTTAATGCACCTTCTTCAAATTCGTAAGTGTCATTAAAACCATATTGGTTGAGCAGTAACTCAATCTCTGAAGCTGCTAGCGCTTCAGGCGAGATGAGTTCGTCAATACCAAATTTAGTAAATCCAACATCATCTTTATTATCTATAAATTCTGAATTAGAAATTCTGGCAATAGTGCGTTTAGCGCCTAATTGCTTAGCTAATACACAAGCTGTAATGTTTGTAGTTTCAGAAGATGTTACGGCAATAAAAAGCTCTGAAGTATTTATTCGAGCTTCCTTTAAAATGGCAATAGAAGTAACATCACCTTTAATAACTCTAATGTCTAAATGGTCATTAGCATAGGTTAAATTCTCTTTGTTTATGTCAATAAGAGTAATTTCCTGAGATTCGTAAGACAATAGTTTTGCCAAATGAAATCCGACTTCTCCTGCTCCAGCAATTATTATTTTCATTAAGTAAATTGTATTGAAAAAACATACAAATATAGTATATATTATCTCAATTGGTTTAAATAGACTCTGATTATAATTCGTAAGAGAAATTCTTAAATACTATTAGATAGTTATCTATATTTGCAAAAAAATTGTTGGTGTCAAAAGTAAAACCATATAAAGATAGCGAGCTAAATAAGAAACAGCAGGTAACTCAAATGTTTGATAACATATCAAAAGAATACGATGGTTTAAATCGTGTCATTTCTTTTGGAATAGATATCAAATGGCGAAACAAGGTCGTAGATATTGTGGCTAAAGCAAATCCTGAGACTATATTAGATATCGCCACAGGAACAGGTGATTTAGCAATTAGCTTAGTAAAGACTAAAGCCAAAAAAATTGTTGGTTTAGATATTAGTGATGGTATGCTAGAAGTTGGACGAAAGAAAATTAGCACCAAAAGCCTAAATGACAAAATCAGTATGGTCATTGGTGATTCTGAAAACTTACCTTTTGAAGATAATTCGTTCGATGCTATTACAGTTGCTTTTGGAGTAAGAAATTTTGAAACCTTAGAGAAAGGTCTCGCTGAGATTCATCGTGTTTTAAAACCAAATGGGACTTTTGTTATCCTTGAAACTTCAATGCCCACTAAAACACCATTTAAACAAGGGTATAACTTTTATACTAAATATATTTTGCCTACTATTGGAAAAGTGTTTTCAAAAGATCAATCTGCATATTCATATTTATGTGAATCAGCATCAGTTTTTCCTTTTGGTGAAGCATTAAACAATATTTTACGTAAAATTGGGTTTATTAACGTTGTAGATCAGCCACAAACCTTTGGTGTTGCAACTATTTACAGTGCATCCAAAGCATAATGTAAATTTATGAAAAGAGTATTTATAATCTTAGCCTTATTGATTGTTTCGCACACTGCGACTGCACAATTATTTAGTAAGGAGAAAATTAAAAATAACGAGAACTTTGATAAGGCGCTTTTGTCATGGGGATTTTTTCTTGGTCTCAATAGTTATGATTATCAATTTAATTATGAACAAGATCTCAAAGATATTCTCGTAGAAACAAATGTAGGTTTTAGTGTTGGCTTGATTTCAAATTTACGCATCAATAAATATTTGGATCTAAGATTTGAACCTGGACTCTTTATTTCTCAAAGAAATATTATGTATGATCCAAGCTATTTCAATGGAGTAGAATTTAACGATTCAGATTTATTGCGCGAAGTTAAATCTACATATGTACATTTTCCTTTGCTTTTGAAGATATCTACAAAACGACTCAATAACTTTAAGCCTTTTATTATTGGAGGTATTTCTACATCAATCAACTTGTCTAGTAATGAAGAAAATCCTGATGACAACAGTGCTGGTCAATTTAGAACATCACGTAACGTCATGTTTTACGAATTAGGTTTTGGTATTGATTTTTACAATCAGTGGTTTAAGTTCTCGCCTTCAATTAGAGGTGTTTTTGCAATGACTGATGAAATTGTTAAAGATGTCGATCCTAATAGTCCTTGGACTGGCAATATTGCCACTATGAAAACACGAGGCATCTTCTTAAATTTTACATTTCAGTAAAATAGTTTACCCAAAAAGATTGTTTATAATATACTCTAGGTGTTATTATTCTTTTATTTAGAATCAATAAAAATAATAAACTTCGTTAATATGCTGTTATTTTACTCAATTAATTC
>NZ_JBGCCX010000123.1:0-14413 GCF_045105015.1 Psychroserpens sp. | reverse complement strand
TCCCAACCTGCTTTTCGCTTCACTTGGAATCCTTTCATGGTTTTATAACGTGGAAAAATATCCTTTATAGCACGAGCTAACACATGGTGTACTCCAGGTAATCCGTTAGCTGAAGGTGGCCCTTCGAAAAAGACAAAAGGCTTATTACCTTCTCTGGTAGAAATACTTTTTTGAAAGATGTCATTGTCTGTCCAATAGTTAAGAATCTCTTCTGCAACTTTTGGTAAGTCAAGTCCTTTATATTCAGGAAATTTAACGCTCATGATATTGGTGTTCTAAACAAGTCGCGAAATTAAGGAATTTTAGTAAAAATATAAGATGTTCAAGTCAAAAAAGAGCATGTATTAATCTTAATTAGGCTACATAAATCAAATAATTTATTATTAGAAATATATAAGAACTACAAATACAATTAATAATGCAATTAAAGATAAGATCCTTTTGGTGTTTTTCATGATTAAGAAAATAGTTCATGTATTAGTGTAAAAGCACAATAGGCAATGGCTACTAATACAATGAAAATTGCAATTATTGATGCTGCCGCTTTTAGTTTATTCATAACAGATAATCTAGTGCCTAATATAAATAAGACACTAAAATCTGCTGAAAGTCACATCACATTAAATTGAAGGATTTAAAACAAAAAAAAGCAAACAATAATTGTTTGCTTTTAAAACCTGCTATTCTAATATTGGGATTAAAGGTTGGTTGGTTAGTTATCAAATTTAAGGACTTCTTCTTCAAAACCCAATAACATATGTTAATTCTGCTTCAAATCTTTTCTAATTCTGCTTAATTGAACTGGAGTAATATTTAAATAAGACGCTATATGATATTGTGCTATTTGAGTATCAATATCGGGAATTCTACTTTTTAAAAGTTGATATCGTTCAGTAGCATTTAAAGATATCGATTCGAACTGTTTTCTTTCATAAACGACAAACAGATATTCTAAGACTCTATTATACAGATTACTAATTTCGATAGCTTTTTTTGTCAAACTATAAAACTCATTAAAATCAACTTCATAAACCTTGCATTCTGTTAAAGCTTCATAGCTTAAAAATGATGGCTTTTTGGTTAATATTGAACTTAATGGCCCAACAAAGTTAATAGGTGAATAAATGTTTTTTGTATACTCTTTACCTGCTTCAGAAACTCGAACAGAACGCATTAAGCCAGAAATTAAGAAGTATAATTTACTACTCATTCCTTCTTGCTTAATAATGTATTCTCCAGGTTTTAGTGTTTTTTCTGTAGAAAGATTCCTAAGAATTTTGAAGGTGTCTTTAGATATATCAAATTTAGATTTGAGAAAATCATAGCTTGGATTTCCCATATTTTAGTTAGTTAAAGGGTTGGTTATACTAAAGATTATCATTTTAAAATTGACAAACAAATATTAACTATGAAGATTCAAATAAAATGGATAATGTGTTAGGAAAAGAAGACTAAAGAATTTGAAGCGCTTTTTAAAAAGTTTCAAAGAATTTAATCAATTATTATTTTCTTAGTTATGCTTTGAGAATTTGTTTTTAAATGAATGATATAAGTCCCACTACTAAGGTTAGAAATCTCAATACCATTAACAAAATCATGAGTAGTTACATTTGTAAATTCTCTAATTGATTGACCTAAAATATTAAATAATGAGATTTGTTGCACTTCCACTTGAAGGCCTTGTGCATACAATTGATGTGTTTTATTGTTGAAATAAATTAAGGTATTATCGTAACTATTGTCTTCTTGAGACAAAGTTTCATCATCAATAAAAACAATTTCAAATCTATCATCGAAGGTACCTTCTAGAGATGAATACTCGTAAGATTGGTCACTTCGTAAATCAAAATAAACACCTGTAAAATTATCTTTTAGATACACCTCTTGATCTTCATCAAACGCTTCAAAATAAGTCGCTTTTAAAGTATAGTTATAAGCTCCTGAAGCATTAAAAACTAATGGTACAGATTTATCATTTGTTATAGAACCATAGGATTGTATGATCATTAATTCATTGTCTAAAACTAAATTTAAATCATCTTCATTTGCATTAGAATTTTTAGCCTCAAAACCGTAATCAAAAGCATCAGTTGTATAATTACTAAATCCTAATAATAATTCACGACGAGAAGATGGTCCGTCTACTGATCTAAATTCTAAACGCATTTTTTGCATTAAATTTTCTGAAGATGTATTATTCTCGGATGAGTTTGCATTTCTTAAAAACACAGAACCACTGTTATAAGTACCATTAGCATCATCCTCTTTTATAAATAATCTTTGACTATTTTTAAAAGTAACTAAACCATCGGCAATTATTTCGGTAACAAAACCTTGTCCGACAGGAAGATATCGTGTTGGTATTTTTGTCCCTTCTTCTCCTCCACTACTACTACCTTCTATTCCTATAAATTGAGAAGCTCTTACAGCACCTAATTTTGTAACAGTTGCATAACCACCATTATAATCATTAAGGTAATGTGAAGATCCACTCCATTGTTGCCAAAGTTGAATTGAACCTGAAATAACACCTACATTATCATCGATAAAATCATGAATATCAATTGCTGAAGGATATGGATTTCCTAGCAAGTAACTAGTCCTAGATTCTGCTGGCACAGAACCAGATCCTCCAACGTCTGAAACATTAATAGTAATTGTTCCATTGTTTGGTTTTCCTTCAAATAAATATCGTTGTTCAGTATCTAGAGTTCCTGTTCCTTTTTGAGTATAACCGATACCTGGTTTTAAATCTGAATTAGGACTTAACGCCGAATAATCTAAGTAAGTTATTCCATTTTGGTAAGTATACAACCATCTTGTGCTAACACTGCCAACTTGATCATTCGCATTTGTGAATGAAATATTACTGCCATTTCCATCTTTGAGCAAATTCAGCTTGAAATCAGAATTATTTGTATTATTAGAATTTGTATTATTATCATTTAATAAAGTAGCTCCCACTTCACCAACAGGCGACGACCAATAATTATACCAGTATTTGTTTGCATGACCTTCTTGTCGTCTTAAAATTTTTCCTTGAGTAGAAGTTACCAAGTCACTATGCTCTCCTTGTATAAGTTGAGAATCATCACTAAGATCTAAGGTTCCGTTAAGTTCAAAATACCATGTGTTTTCTACTTTTTGATTTCCGGAAATACTTAATGTTTTACCATCATCTAAAAATAAGCCTAAATTGGTATGAGAATTTGAAGATGTTACATTATGCTTAATGTCTATTATACTCCAATCTTTATTTGTTGTGGCATTTTCAATATCCCAAATACTTCCATATAACCAAGTACTTTCAATCGACCAATCACCATCATTATTGGTCTGAAATGGCATTGGTGCAGTTTGTGATTGCATTGAACTAATTCCAGAAATAGCAAGATGCCTTGAATACTGTGAGAAGTCATTTAAAGTATTTGCTCTAACATCTGACATTGGATAATATGCGAGTAAGTTTGACCAGGATACAGTTTCAGAAGTAGAGTGATGAATAATATCTTTAGAAATTAATTTTCCTCTTAAGTTTCCTGAGTTATTTGTTATCTCTTGATAAACCATTTGCTGAATTTGCGCTGTTGAAAGTGCTTCATCAAAAACTCTTAGTTCATCAATTTCTCCTTTAAAATATTCTCTATCTACAACTCTACTTGAACGCCTTCCAATTTCAAATTCACCTAAACTTGAAGAAGACACTTCAATGTTAGAACCAATTGCACCAACATTACTTGCAATAGATTCGCCATCAACGTAAAGAGTTGTTCGACCAGTCAATGAAGAATATGTTCCTGTGACATGATGCCATTCGTTAAGGTTAATCGCTGTTCCAACTAAAGAATGTAATGTGTTGTCATCAGTTCTTGTTACAAAACCTAAGGTGTTACCATTCTCAAGATATAATCTGCAACCTAAATCTTCTCCAACTATAGTCATCGTTCCTGAAGCTGAATTATCTATTTTAACCCAAGTCATAATGGTGAGCTGATCTAAGCCATCTATAAACCCATTACCTGTAATATAATCATCAACACCATCAAAATCTAATGCTGCCAGTTGTGGAGGATTAACATCAAATAAATCTCTATAATCCACATTTCCATTAGTTAATAAATCACTATCAGCATCAGGTAAAGTTGAAGGGTTTGTAATGTCTTCGTTTACATCTAGTAGTATATCGTTTATACCATTGGTTTCAAAATTATCATCTAAACCATCATTATCTGTGTCTATTTCAGAAATCGTATTTGCTAATCCGTTTTCAAATATATCTAGTGTGCTATCATTATCAGAATCATCATCAAGATAATCTGGCACGCCATCACCATCTGTATCTATGGGTGTAAATCCTGAACCATAATTACTTGGAAACCCAGTAGCATTAACTCCTGTTGAAGGTTGCAAATAACCAATTGTAGATTGTGCCTCCACATTATCTGGAATACCGTCATTATCACTATCAATATCTAAATAATTAGCAATTCCATCACCATCTGCATCTGCTAAAACAACTTGAGGGTTAAAAAAGTTCGTCACACAAGAAAACTCTAAACTGTAGCGTCTCACTACATAATTAATATTTGTGTTTGCTAAAATACCTAGACGAATTGTAAATGATGATAAATCAAAAAATCGAGATGCGATATTTACGTTAGGATTAGAATTTGAAGTTCCCGAATAATTAATACTTCCAGAGGTAGCAACTAAAAAATTTTCTTCTTCAGTAATGGTTACATTAGTTGGACTATCAATTGCATAGCTGAAAGGTGTTTGAATTTTATCTTTTTCAGATAGTGTAGAATTTCCATCAATATCATTAAGATTAATAAAAACTTCAGGAATCACAACAGGTGTAGTGGTTCCTGCTTCAACAAACTGAACTTTGAATTCTATATATGCTTCTTGCTGAGGAACCATATTGTTAAACTGTATATTTGGTTTAAAATAGGTTGAGTTAGAACTATTATTATCTAAATCAACTAAAGTTGCATCAACAAAATCTACTAATGTTACCAGCGCATCGATATCTGTACCTACACTTGCAAATCGAAATACTTCGCTTTCTAACAAAGTAGATGAATTCCCATCTCCAGTTACTTCTGAAGGTGTCGCATTAAAATCAAAGTCGATTTCACCACCACATTCTGGACCAATTGGAATAGCACTACCTTGTTCTTGAATATCAGAAATACCGTCATTATCATCATCTAAATCAAATTGATCTGTGATTGAATCATTATCTGCATCTTGAGAAACAGATAATTGAGGTATTGAAACAAGTATTATAAATAATAATTTATAAAGAAGACTTAACTTCATAACAAAATAGTTCAAATATTAAATTCGATAGACTTATTGGTGGGCTAGTATAATCGATAAAAAAAGATCATGTCTTATTTGTACATAATCTGCACAATATTAAGACATTCTAAATTTTAGATATCGCTTTTTTTGATGAAGTGTTTAATAAATCGGGTAAAGTTCGATTGGTAAGGTGTGTTGATTAATAATTTGGAGTTTATTTAAAACACCATTAAACTAAAATACCTACCAAATCTTCAATTTTAGAAATCAATTGAATTTTAATACCCGTCTTCTTTAAAGAAATCTTATTGTATTTAGACACAAAAATGGTTGAAAAGCCTAACTTTTCGGCTTCTAATATCCTTTGTTCTATTCGTTGAACTGGACGAATTTCTCCTGACAATCCAACTTCGGCAGCAAAGCAAAAATCACTTGCTAATGAGACATCTTCATTGGAAGATAAAATTGATGCTACGACTGCTAAATCAATAGCTGGATCATCGACTGTGATGCCTCCTGTAATATTTAAAAACACATCTTTTGCACCTAGTCTAAATCCAGCACGTTTCTCTAAAACAGCCAGTAACATATTTAACCGTTTAGCATTAAATCCTGTAGCACTTCGTTGGGGTGTGCCGTAGACTGCTGTACTCACTAATGCTTGAACTTCAATCATAAGTGGTCTCATGCCTTCAAGGGTTGCTGCAACTGCATGACCAGACAATTCTTCATCTTTTTGAGATATTAAAATTTCTGAAGGATTAGACACTTCTCTTAAACCTGAACCTTGCATTTCATAAATACCTAATTCGTTTGTAGAACCAAATCGGTTTTTATTTGCACGTAAAATTCTAAAGACATGATTACGATCGCCTTCAAACTGTAACACAGTATCAACCATGTGCTCCAAAATTTTAGGGCCAGCAATATGTCCATCTTTGGTAATATGACCAATTAATATAACAGGAGTTGCAGTTTCTTTAGCAAATTTAATGAGTTCTGTTGTACATTCTTTGATTTGAGAAATGCTTCCACTTGATGATTCAATATAATCACTATGTAATGTTTGAATAGAGTCAATAATTACGACATCAGGTTGGAGCGAAGCGATTTGCTTAAAAATATTTTGAGTTTTGGTTTCTGTGAGAATATAACAATTATTCGTATTTGGGTTGATGCGCTCTGCACGCATTTTAATTTGCTTCTGACTTTCTTCGCCAGAAACATATAATGTTTTGTATGGCAGTTTTAAAGATACCTGAAGTAGTAAAGTACTTTTTCCAATACCAGGTTCTCCTCCTAAAAGTGTTAATGAACCAGGCACTAAACCTCCACCAAGCACACGATTAAATTCTTGATCTGAAGTATCTAATCTAGCTTCTTTAGAGGTGTCAATCTCATTAATTTTTAAAGGTTTAGCTACTCGTTTAGAATTTGAAGATGGTGTTTTCCAATCACTTTTTTCAGGCTTCTGAATCACTTCTTCTGTTATGGTATTCCATTCTTTACAAGCAGTACATTGTCCTTGCCACTTAGAATATTGAGAACCACAATTTTGACAGAAAAAGGTTGTTTTTAATTTAGCCATGAACAGAATTTAAACAGCTAAATTAAGACATTTTTAGTTGATATCTTTAAACCAAGTTATGATTGATATCAATTTTATTGCCGTGAGTTTTACTGACATATTATTTATTAAAAAGGCTTTTGACTTTAAATATATCCATTCAAAAAAGTAATCAGTAGAATAAATGTTGAATTTAGTTTTCTTCATCATCATCTTCTTTTTCATTATCATCAATTGCTAGTGCTTGTAAATCTTTTAATTTCGACTTGATGTATTCTTTGTCAATTATTGTTGTTTCACTAAGCGTTAAAGCAGATTCATAAAACTTAGTTGCTTTTTTATTTTTACCTAATTTTTCAGCATGAAGTGCTAAATAGTATGTTCCTAGAGATGAATTTGGGTTTTGTTTATTAGCTAGTTTTCCTATGTTTCGAAGTGATTCTAGATCATCACGTTCTTCTGCAATTGCAACAATTTTTGAAAATTCTTCTTCTGTGATAGGTTTTGTTATTCCGAAATATTCTTCTATTCGTTCATAACGATTTATAATATACTCATCTAAAGTTCCTTCATATGTCATTACCTTTTCGTTAATTTCTTTTTCATCTAAAGGTTTAAATATTTCAAAAATCTTATCTAAAGATTTTGACAATGCTCCAGTAACCAAGGTATAATGTGTATCACCTTTAAGCTCATCAAAATACAACGTAAATTTTTGAGTATCTAAAGTTTTTAGAACTGCACTGGTTTCTCGAATATTGTTTTTTATTTTATGAACATCTTTATCGCTTGTTGCCATATAATAAAACACGTCATTTTTTAAATGAGCTAAACGTGTCGCTAAATTACTGGACATCGTTCCTTTGTAATCTGGACTGATATTAATATAAGCTTGAAAAATAGGCTCGTCTGTAAATAAATAAGCATTCATAAAATTTGCCATCATGTTATGACCAATAGCAACTCTAAACGGACTCGTATTATAGTTATTGTCAATGTATGGGAGCAATTCGTTTTGTATAAAATCATAAAATCGTTTTCCAGATTCAAAAGGCATTCCTGTTAATTCATCAAAATATCCATCATAAAATCGTTCTTTTCCTTGAACAATTCCAACAACGATTGACTCAGGCATTTCTTTGAAATAGGTTTGGAAATGAACCTGACCAAGAACAGGTTCAAATAAATAATCACCATCAAAAACAATGATAACTGGATGTTTTAAAGTGGAGTCAGGATCGTAATTATTAGGCAATTTAATTTTTATATCTCTTGTCGTATTGAGATATCGAGATGGCAATTCTTTGTTTATTGTTTGAGAAAACAGTGAGGTGCAGCATAAAACCACACATGAAATAAGTAGGTATTTTTTCATCGTTTAGAAGGGATTTGGGATGTAAATATACTAATCTAAACGACTAAACACACATTTATTCGACGAACTACATAAACTTTTAAGAATTAGTCTTGGAGTTCATAAATCTTGTCAAGTAACATATCCTTAGTTATAAAATCTGACTCTTCAAGTAAAAGCCCTGACTGATAACTATTTAAAGCTCTTTTCAAGTTACCATCTTCTTCGTAATACATCCCTTGATAGTAAGCACCAATCATAGAATCTGGGTATTCTTTTCTAGCTAATTTTGATAATTCCTTTAAAGATTCTACATCATTTTTTTTCTTTGAAGCAGAAGCTATGGCTCTCAAGTCATTTTCAACAACTTTCTTTTTAAAGCCATAAAACAGCTCTATATCTTCGTACTTTTTCATCAAATATTCGAAAGGGCTTCCTTCGAATTCTAAAACTTTTTCTTTGTACTCTTTTTTAGTGATAGGTTTGTAAAATGAGAATATTTGATTTAATGCCTTAGGAATACCTAAACCAACTAAAGAATAATGATTTGCGTCTTCAAAATTATCAAATCGATAATGAAAAAATTGGTTTTCTATACCTTTCAAAGTATTGTCTAAAGCTAGAATATCTGTTTTTAAACGCTTTACATCATCGGCTGCTGTAGCCAAATAGTAAAATGTATTCGATTCAATTAATGGTGCTTTATCTCCCATAAAATTCATCATCTCTGGAGCAAGTTCTGGACTCAACAAAATAAATGCTCTAAACAAGGGCTTATCTTTAAAGAGATAATAATTGATAAAATTAGCACTCATGTCATGACCAACAGCAATTCTAAAATCTGAAACCATATAACTATTCTCAATATATGGAATGAGTTCCATACCTAAAAACTCAAAAAATTTAGCACCTTCTGCATATGGAAAATTAGTTTCTTCAGCATAAAAGAAATCGTCATCTCTTGTTTCACTTTGATTAATGCCTACAACAATACAGTTTGGAATATCTTCCCAATACGATTGATAATCTGTATTTCCAACAACAGGCTCAAATAGATAGTCACCATCTAAAACGATAACTAAAGGATACAATGTTTCCTCTTCAGGATCATAATTTCTAGGCAACTGAATCTTAATATCTCTTGATTCTTCAAGTTTTGAGGAGTCAAAGGTTTCGTAAGTGACTTGAGCTGTTATAGGAAATGATAAAAGAAGGACAATTAATGTCAGTAAATTAAAATGCTTGGTCATAATTATAGTGTTATTGCTATGCAAGGTAAAAAATTATTTGGTTCTATTATAAATAGGCAAATAAATTAAAGACAAGCCACCTAGCACTATAATCATGAAGGTTTGTGATGACCACATGATCCAACCAAATGCAATACTTGGCTCTTTGGCAATTGCAAAAATTGAAAACGCTGCATACACAGCTACAGGATAAGAACCTATACCTCCATTTGTTGCAGCAATACTAAAGCTAGCAGAAATAAATCCTATTAAAATTGCGGCAAAAGGGAGGTTAGATGTTTCTTCAAGTGATAGTGATGTTACATAAAACATTAGCACATACATTCCCCAAATAAATAGTGTATGAAAAATGAATGCCCATTTATGTTTCATTTTAAAAATGGTCATAACACCTTCTATTAATCCATTTACAAATGATCTTATTTTGATAGCTATTTTGGATTGACTTCGTTTTATAAATACAAAAATTAGAGTCACCAAAAGGGTTAATAAAGCTAAAGCAATAATAATTTTTTTGGGCTCAAAACGTTCAGAAAAAAACTGATAAATAAAATCGAATTCTAAAAAAAGGGTGATTAAAATAATACCTAACATCACCAACATATCAGCGATACGTTCAGCAACTATGGTTCCAAAACCTTTTTCAAAAGGAACGCCCTCATAGTTAGTTAAGATTGTAGCTCTTGTAATTTCACCTGCTCTTGGAATCGTATAATTAACCAAATAGGTCGCAAATACTGCCATTATACTATTTGGAAACCTTAGTGTATAACCTAGAGGTTCAATCATAAACTTCCAACGATAGGCTCTGGAAAGATGGCTTAATAAGCCAAAAAATAAACCTAAACAAATGTAAAAATAGTTTGCATTTTTGAAATAAGTGATTAATTCCTCAATTGAAATTTTAGACAAAGAATACCAAACAAGAAGTACTCCTAAGAATAAAGGAAGAACTATTTTTAGGAACTTGGCTGTCTTTTTATTCAAAAGTCTATTTTAAAAGATTAGTTGCTTCATCAGGAAACACCAAAGATGGCTTGAAGATTTTAGCCTCTTCAATATCCATAAACGCATAGGTGATTAAAATAAGTGTATCACCAACAGCTACTTTACGCGCTGCTGCACCATTAAGTGTAATTTCACCACTATTTCTAGGACCTGGAATACAATACGTCTCTAAACGCTCGCCATTATCATTATTGACGATTTGAACTTTTTCACCTTGAATAATATTGGCAGCTTCCATTAAATCTTCATCAATAGTTATACTACCAATATAATTTAAATCTGCTCCAGTAACTTTTACTCGATGGATTTTAGATTTTACAACTTGAATTTGCATGAGGCAAAGATAATTAATTTAGTGCGATATTATCAATTAGTCTAATATCGTCTGCATATACAGCTATAAAAGCTCTGTATGATTTTTTGTTAGATTTTCGTTTTACCGTTTTTAGAGTTTCAACATCTGCTACTATAAAATATTCTAACTCTAATAAGTTATGGCTAGCAAATTGATTTTCAACCCATTTTGTAACTACATTAGCACTTTTTGTGCCAAACTTTTCTTTGGCAGTTTTTAAAGTTTTATGAATAAAAGGAGCTGCTTCTCTATGTTCTGGTGTCAGTCTTGTATTTCGAGAACTCATAGCCAAACCATCTGTAGCTCGATGAATTTTACAGCCTATGACTCTGACAGGAATATTATATTTATCAACCAGTTTTTTTATAATCATTAACTGCTGGAAATCTTTTTCTCCAAAATAAGCTCTATCAGGTTTTACAATTTCAAAGAGTCGTTTCACAATTGTTCCTACACCGTCAAAATGACCATCTCTAAACCTTCCTTCCATTTCATGCTCTAAACCATCATACGAGAATGAGTTAGAGGATACATTTTCACCATAAACATCTTCAACTGAAGGTGCATAAACAATTATTCTATCTTTAGAAATTTCTTTCAATAGCTCTACATCCTTATCTAGAGTTCTTGGGTATTTCACTAAATCTTCTTGATTATCAAATTGTGTTGGGTTTACAAAAACACTAACAGCAACCACATCATTATCATTTAAACCTTTGATTATCAAAGACGCATGACCTTGATGTAAAGCTCCCATAGTGGGTACAAAACCAAGTGTCTTCTTTTTTGACTTTAAATCATTTATGTGATTGATTAAGTCTGTTTTATTTTTAAAAATATGCATACGATAACAAAAGTTTAACAGCGTGCAAACTTAATATTTTACTAGCAATCTGCATAAATTTTTGTAATTTTGCATGTTTTTTATTTTTAATTCTAAAAACGACAGATTTATGAAAGATAAGCGAATATTGTATGTGTCATCTGAGGTTGTGCCTTATTTACCTGAAACAGAAATTTCTTCAATGTCATTTGAAGCACCTAAAATGGTAAACAAACAAGGTGGACAAATACGAATATTTATGCCTCGTTATGGAAATATTAATGAAAGAAGACATCAGTTGCACGAAGTTATAAGATTATCTGGTATTAACCTTGTAATTAATGATTTAGACATGCCCTTAATCATAAAAGTAGCTTCAATCCCTAAAGAAAGAATTCAAGTTTACTTCATTGATAATGAAGAATATTTTAAACGTAAAGCTACACTTACTGATGAAGATGGAAAGTTGTTTCCAGACAATGACGAACGTGCTATATTTTTTGCGAAAGGTGTTATTGAAACTGTAAAAAAACTAAACTGGTCACCAGACATTATTCATGTTAATGGTTGGCTTGCTTCACTACTGCCGTTATATCTAAAAGAGTTTTATAAAGACGAACCTTTATTTACAGAAAGCAAAATTGTGACTTCTATATACAATCAAAGCTTTGAAGGAACGTTAAATAAAAATATGGCTAATAAAGTGAAATTTGATAACATCAATGAAAACAGTATTAAGTTATTAGATACTCCCAATTATAGTAACCTTATGAAAATTGCTATAGACCATTCTGATGCTTTAATAAAAGGCTCTAATGATTTATCAAAAGATATTGAAGATCATTTAGATGCTTGTGAAAAACCTGTTTTGGATTATTTCCCAATTGAAGAGTTCGCAGAGCCTTACACAGAATTTTACAACACCAAAGTACTAAACTAGTTAAAAGCATACATGAAAAATAAGACAATTGCCTTTAGGAACATAGCTATTCTTATGTTATTGACAAGTATTTTTATTGCTTGTGACAAGGATTTTGCAACTATAGAATCTGACATAGTAAATAACAATAACGCTACAAACTTTGATGTTTTATCAAGAGATTTTGATGTCATAGCATATACTAAGCCATTACCTCCTGTTCAAACTAATGCTTTACCAATTAACTTATTAGGTGTTTACAATGACCCTTTATATGATCAAACAATTGGAACAGTTGTTACTCAATTAAGATCTGCTTTAGTTGATGCTGACTTTGGTTCAGATGTTGTTTTAGATTCAGTCGTAATCAACATCCCTTACTTTAGCACTCCCATTAGTGTCAATGATGATGGCGAAACAATCTATGAATTAGACTCTGTGTTTGGTAGCGCTCCAATGAAACTTTCTATCTATGAAAGTAATTATTTTTTACGAAATTTTGATCCAAGTTCAAGTATTAACGAACCTCAACTTTATTACTCAGATCAATCCACAGGTACTAGTCCAATTATCGACTCACAACTTGAAGGAACATTATTGTATAATGATAATAATTTTATTCCTAAAGCTGATCAAATTCAGTTAGAAAATGAAGATGGAGATGTTACAGGGCTACAGCCTCCTGGTTTACGTATTTCATTCAATGCTGATGACCCATTAGATCAAGCAGCAATAACATACTGGGAAGACAAAATCATTGCAAAATCTGGTCAACCAGAATTAAGTAACCCTAATAATTTCAACGATTATTTTAGAGGTGTCTATTTCAAAGCCGAACCTATTGCTGGAGAAGGTTCTATGATTCTTTTTAATTTAGCAAGTAGCGCTGCTAATATCACATTACATTACACCAAAGATGATGAATTTACCGCTGGAGAACGTGTGCAATCAACTTATGTTTTAACTTTCACAGGAAACAGAGCTAACTTTTTATCTAATGATTTCGTTTTCCCTGAAGGAGATGAAGACTTTGGTGACGAAAAACTATATCTTAAAGGAGGTGAAGGTGCAGTAGCTGTAGTTAATTTATTTGATGGTGACGATCTAGACGACAATTTTCTTTTTAACAGTTTTGAATATTTTAAGAATGAATTTGTTGAAATGGATGAAGACGGGAAGTTTATTAAAAGTAAAAAACTAGTAAATGAAGCTAATCTTGTTTTTTATGTAGACCAAGCCTCTCTCGATAATATTGAAGAACCTGAACGCATTTATCTTTATGACATGGATAACAACCAACCATTAATTGATTACTTTTTTGATTTAGCTAGTACTCTTTCTCCTGTAAACTCTAGAACAAATCATCTAGGCAGATTGGAGCGTGTTGATGGTGATGGTGTTCAGTATAAAATTCGAATTACTGAACATATTAATAATTTATTGACTAAAGATTCAACAAACGTAAGTCTTGGCTTAGCAATTTCTGGCAATGTTAATGAAGAAAGTAATAACGTACAATTTGACGTATTAAATCCAAGCGATTCAAATGATAAAGTTCCTGTTAGTTCAATAATTACTCAAAGAGGAACAGTTCTTTTCGGAAATAATACTACAGAAGAAAATAAAAAATTATATTTGGAAATATTTTTTACAGAACCAAATAACTAGATATATTATGTGTGGAATTGTTGGATACATTGGTCATCGTGAAGCTTACCCTATTATTCTTAAAGGTCTTAAGCGACTAGAATATAGAGGTTACGATAGTGCAGGAATTGCCCTATACGATGGAAACGACATAAAATTATCTAAAACTAAAGGTAAGGT
>NZ_JBGCCX010000122.1:0-4902 GCF_045105015.1 Psychroserpens sp. | reverse complement strand
CATTCTGTTTAAGCGTCTCAACAATAGAGCTATTTTCGTTTAGCTCTTCAACACTTTTCCAGTATTTCTTGTTTGATGACATATTATATAATTGAATTACTTCTTATTAAACTTATTAGTAATGGCATTTTCCACATTCCAATCCACCCATTTGAGCAGCTGTTAATTTTTCTACACCATATTTCTTAGATAATTGTTCGTGTATTTTTGTGTAATACGCATTATCTTTCACATTAACCTCTGTCTTTCTGTGACAATCAATACACCAACCCATTGTAAGAGGCGCATATTGATACATAACTTCCATTTCTTCGACTGGTCCATGACATGTTTGACATTCTACACCAGCAACAGTTACGTGTTGTGAGTGATTGAAATATGCAAAATCTGGAAGATTATGAATTCTCACCCACTTCACAGGCTGTGTTTCACCAGTATATTTTTGTTCAGCATCATCCCAACCCACAGCAGCGTATAGCTTTTTGATTTCAGCATTGTAATCTACACCATATTCGTTAATTCCTTCAGCTTGAGTTTCAGGAGCAACTTCATAAATAGATTTATGACAATTCATACAAATATTTAAGGAAGGGATACCTGAATGCTTACTTACTCGTGCAGACGAGTGACAATATTTACAATCGATACCATTATCTCCTGCGTGAATTCTGTGTGAATAGTGAATTGGCTGAACAGGTTCATATCCCTGATCCACACCAACTTGAGACAAATATCCATAGACAAAATATGCACTTGCTAGTAATAAGAATATAACTGAAACCAAGATTAGGAATTGATTTTTAACAAACGCTTTCCATAACGGCAAACTTTTATCTTTATCAGCGACATCAACACCTTTAGCTTCAGCAAAACGGTTTAAAGTCTTGCGAACTAGTACTAAAGCCACTGCCAATAAAGCAAATAATATAGCTAAAGCACCTAAAATTAATTTATTTGAAATTCCATCTTGCGCCTGAGCAGTAGAACCAACTACACCTGAACCAGCAACTGGAGCAGGTTCGGCTTTTGGTTGTGCTGTGTAAGCCAAGATATCAGAAATGTCCTGGTCAGATAATTGAGGAAACGCAGTCATTGCTGTTCCGTTGTACTCGTTATATATCTGGTTAGCATAAGCATCACCAGATTTAATTAAACCAGCACTGTTTCTTATCCATTTGTTTAACCATTCCCTATCAAGACCTTGCTCTTCAGCTAATCGTGATTCTACATTACGTAAGGCTGGGCCTGTCATTTTCTTGTCTAATTGATGACAAGACGCGCAGTTTGTGTTGTATATAGTTTTTCCTTTTGCTGGATCACCTTCTTGAGCAGTAAGTGAAGTAGAAATCGTGAGTAAAAAAACTAACCCTAAATTGAGAAATTTTGATGTTAGTTTACGGTAAATCACTTGTATCATAGTGTTAGTTGAATTTTCTTCTAAACTTTGGTATGATTTTTTCATTAATTAAATTGAAAAAAACGTTTATAAAATCTCACGCAAAAATAACACTAAATGTCGATTTTAGAAATGTTAGTGAACTGTTAATTGTTAATTTATAAAGATTCTAAATAATATTTAAAAACTTAAATATGCTATATAATCAGAATAAATACAAACACACTAAAAAAAAATCATTTTCTTTGCATTAAATCACATAGTTATGACAATACACAAGATAAAATTTTTGTTAATCATTGTTGCCTTTTTAGGTTTTTCTGTTGAAAGTTTAGCTCAAGGAGGAAGCGTATCAGTTGATCAAGATAGTGATATTGATAAGTTATTAGAATACAAAAAAGACCTAAAGACTGTGAATTTGTTTAAAATACAAGTCTATTCTGGAACACGTTCGGGAGCTGAAAATTCAAAAAGAAATTTTCTAAACTCATTTAATGAATGGCCTGTTAGTATGGAATTTGACTCTCCTAATACAAAAATTTGGGTGGGGAATTTCAGAAGTAGATTGGAAGCTGACAAAGCGCTATTGAAAATAAAAAGAAAGTATAATAATGCCTTTATTTTTGAGCCTAAAAAAGACAAGAAAAAGTAAGATTTTACTTAATTACAAACAAAAAAAGCGACCAATTGGTCGCTTTTTTTGTTTATGAAAATCATTTATTTTAATGTTTTCTTTACTTCAACTTCTTGGAACGCTTCAATAATATCATCAATTTGAATATCATTATAACCTTTTAATTGAATACCACAATCGTAACCTTTTGCAACTTCTTTAGCATCATCTTTAAAACGTTTTAAAGATGTTAATTCACCTGTATGAATCACGACTCCATCACGTATTAAACGAATTCCTGAGTTTCTGTAGATTTTACCATCTGTTACCATACAACCAGCAATTGTTCCAACCTTAGAAATTTTGAATGTTTCTCTAATCTCAGCTGTTCCTGTAACTTCTTCTTTAAGTTCTGGAGACAACATACCTTCCATTGCATCTTTTAAGTCATTGATAGCATCGTATATGATAGAATATGTTCTGATATCAATTTCTTCATTATCTGCTATCTGACGAGCATTACCCATTGGTCTTACATTAAACCCGATGATAATTGCATCAGATGCTGTTGCTAGCAAGACATCACTTTCAGTTATAGCTCCAACACCTTTGTGTATAATATTAACTTGAATTTCTTCAGTAGATAACTTTTGGAAAGAATCGGTTAATGCTTCTACAGAACCATCAACATCACCTTTAAGTATAATGTTTAATTCTTGGAAATCTCCTAAAGCAATACGACGTCCAATTTCATCAAGTGTTATATGACGTTGTGTTCTAACAGACTGCTCACGTTGTAACTGTGTACGTTTTGCAGCAATTTGTTTCGCTTCTCTTTCATCTTGGAATACGTTAAACTTATCACCTGCTTGAGGTGCACCATCTAATCCTAGAATAGATACAGGTGTAGATGGGCCAGCAGCTTCTACTTCATGACCTCTTTCATCATGCATAGCTTTTACCTTACCACTATTTTTACCAGCAAGCACATAATCGCCAACTCTCAATGTTCCTGCTTGAACTAAAATTGTTGATACGTATCCACGTCCTTTATCTAAAAAGGCTTCAACAACTGTTCCAACAGCAGCTTTATTAGGATTAGCTTTAAGCTCTAATAATTCAGCTTCAAGCAATACTTTTTCTAGTAATTCTTTAATTCCTGTTCCGTTTTTAGCTGAAATATCATGAGATTGAATTTTTCCTCCCCAATCTTCAACTAATAAATTCATTTGCGCTAATCCTTCTTTAACTTTTTCTGGGTTTGCACCTTCTTTATCAATTTTATTGATTGCAAAAACAATTGGCACTTCTGCTGCTTGAGCATGCGCAATTGCCTCTTTGGTTTGTGGCATGATAGAATCATCAGCCGCAACAACAATTATAGCTAAATCGGTGACTTGAGCACCACGAGCACGCATGGCTGTAAAGGCCTCGTGACCAGGAGTATCAAGGAATGCAATTTTTTGTCCGTTATCTAACGTTACACCATAAGCTCCAATATGCTGAGTAATTCCACCTGATTCACCAGCAATTACATTTTCTTTACGAATGTAATCAAGCAATGATGTTTTTCCGTGATCTACGTGTCCCATTACAGTGACAATAGGCGCACGATTTACTAAATCTTCTGGCTTATCTTCAACTTCTTCAATTGATTCTTCAATGTCTGCAGTTACAAAATCAACTTTATAACCAAATTCATCTGCTACAACAGATAAGGTTTCAGCATCTAGGCGTTGGTTCATGGTTACCATCATACCAAGCGACATACATGCTGAAATAATTTCAGTTACTGAAACGTTCATCATTGTAGCAACTTCATTTGCAGTAACAAACTCTGTTACTTTAAGAATTTTGCTTTCTGCATCTTCGATTTGTTGATCGATTTCAGTTTGTTCTCTATGCTGTTCTCTTTTTTCTCTTCGATATTTAGCACCTTTTCCTTTGCTAGATTTGCCTTGAAGTTTTTCTAAGGTTTCACGAACTTGTTTTTGTACTTCTTCTGCACTTGGCTCTTCTTTTACAACATTTGAACGTTTGCCTTTTCCTTTGTAACCACCTCTTTGGTTACCTCCTCTATTTCCAAATCTATTATCTCCTCCAGAACCAGGACCCTTACTTATACGTCTTCTCTTCTTCTTATTAGCATCTCCAGAGCCTGCTTTCTTGTCATCAGTTTTCTTTTCTTCTTTTTTCTTTTTAGGCTTATTAAACTTAGAAAGATCTATTTTTTCGCCAGCTATAACAGGACCAGTTAACTTTTTATATTGAGTTTTTAAAGTTTCATCTGCAGGCTGACCTGCTTCTTTAGCAACTTCTTTAGGTTCTTCAGCAACTTTCTTGACTACCTTTTTTGGAGCTTCTACTTCTTTTTTTGAAGTGACTTCTGTTTTTGGTGTCTCTTTAATTTCTTCTTTTTTGACCTCTGGTTTTTTAACTTCCTCGGGCACTTTTACTTCTGGCTCTTTTTCTTTTTTTGGAGCATCTAAGTCAATTTTACCAACTTGTTTTGGACCGCTTAATTCAGCTTTAGCCTTAACAACTTTTTGACTTTTCTTCTCTTCTTCTTTAGCCTTTTCTTCCAATTCACGCTCACGCTGTTCGCGCAATTCTTCCTTTTCCTTTAGCTTTGCTTCACTAACTTCTTGCGACGCCATTTTTTTATTAGCGTCAGTTTGAAATTCATTAGAAAGAATTGTGTAAACGTCTTCTGATATTTTCGTATTAGGACTCTTTTCTATTTCGACACCTTTTGATTCTAAAAAATCAACGGCACGATCAATAGAAATATTGAGTTCTCGTAATACTTTATTTAATCTTGTTTGAGCCATAAATTGCTTGTAATATAACTTAAAAATCTTTTATACCAAATTAACTTTACATAGTTAAAACT
>NZ_JBGCCX010000121.1:0-13948 GCF_045105015.1 Psychroserpens sp. | reverse complement strand
TCTCATAACATGCTGTCTCTGGCTCTAATGGTTGCTCTCCTGATATTACCCATTCACATATTTGATAGTTAAATCTAGCCGACTCATAGCATGCTGTTTCTGGTTCTAAAGGCTGCTCTCCGGATATTTCCCAATGGCATGTTTGTGTATTGAATATTGCAGTTTTATAACATACTGTCTCTGGTTCTAACGGCTGTTCGCCCGTTACATCCCATTGACATTTTTGTGGATTAAAGGTTGCTATTTCATAACACGCGATTTCTGGTTCTATGGGTTGCTCTCCAGCTACTTCCCATTGACATATCTTATCGTTAAAGGTTGCTATTTCATAACATGCTGTTTCAGGTTCTATCGGCTGCTCTCCAGTAATTATCCACTGACATTTTTGTGGGTTAAAAGTTGCTATTTCATAACACGCAGTTTCTGGCTCTAAGGGTTGCTCACCTGTCACTTCCCATTGACATATCTTATCGTTGAACGTTGCTACTTCATAGCAGGCTGTATTTGGTTCTAAGGGTTGCTCTCCAGTAATTATCCACTGACATTTTTGTGGGTTAAAGGTTGCTATTTCATAACACGCAGTTTCTGGCTCTAAGGGTTGCTCACCTGTCACTTCCCATTGACATATCTTATCATTGAACGTTGCTACTTCATAGCAGGCTGTTTCTGGCTCCAAAGGCTGTTCTCCAGTTACTTCCCATTGACAAGTTTGAGGGTTAAAGGTTGCTATTTCATAACATGCTGTGGTTGGCTCAACTGGTTGTTCTCCTGAAATTTCCCACTGACATGTTTGTTCATTAATCATTGCTGTTTGCCAACACTCTAATATTGGCAGCTCGGGTACTTGAGTTACATTTATTGTAATTATATCAGTTACATAACAATCTATTGTTGTTTGACTCCTAACATAATAGACAGCATCAAATGATGGACTAACATTTATATTTGTTAAGGCATTATCATTATTATCTGCATCTAATTGGCTATTATGATACGATACTGTTCCATTTGATGTTATTAAGGTAGACAAATCAATAGTGGTCTTACTTACTGAACATACTGAAATATCATTAGTTGTTAAACTTGGAAATGTACATAATGACTCAGTAACTTCTGCCGAACTGCTATCACTTAGAGGATCACCTGTTGGTGTTTCACCTGTTACTTCAGCTGTATTTAAAAACGGGAATGTTTGTCCGTTAGAAAATGTCATTTCATAATAATATGTAACCGACTGACCAGAAGCAATTGATGTTTGGAACGCAGGTGTTAAATTACTTTCATCTATCCCAATATCTGAATCAGAGAATTCCAAATTATTTATAACTTGATCACCACCATTAGAAACTGTAAAACAATAAGTGACTTTAGAATCATTAGGGTTAGAAATCGTTTCTTCTCCACTACAACCTACTCCACCATCGTGTCCAGCGTATACTGATTTTTCTAAAGTTAAATTATTATTACAACCACTTTGAGCAATATCTAAGAAACATTGTGTTATATCACCTGCTGAAATTAAGCCGTAATCTGCACTTAGAACTGTTAACGTTGGATTTGCTGGTCCATCATCAACAATTGGTCCTGAAATTTCTGCTAAATTATTTGCTTCAATACCAGTTCCAACTCCAAGCATAAAGATATGCGACCCCATTTGTTTCACCTCACAAGATTCATCTAAAGCATTTCCTAATGATGTTCCAGTTCCTCCACTCGAATCAGCAGTAGGGTTTCCATCTGTCATAAATAATACGATATCAGCCACTTGTACAACATTTAACTCTAAAACCTTATTAAGTGCATCTTCCCAATTTGTTAATGGTCCAGTTGTATTATCATTTTCACCATATTGAGCAACAATCCCTGTACTTTGATTATTTAAACCATCAATATAAGCTTGATCTACTTCATTCCAACCCGAAAAACCTCCATATGTAGGAATATCCCCAGTTTCAGCAAACTCCACAAAAGCCAATGATGCACCTGTATCTAATAATGCATTTGCTAAAGCAAATGAAGCCGCTTCTACTTGAGCTTCAGTTACTTCATCGATAGAACCAGACTCATCTAAAACTACAACAACATTAAAATTATTACATGAAGGTGATGGATTAATTGGGTTCGTACAGATAAAAGGCTCAACAGGTTCAGTCCCAAATGTAATTTCCCAAGAATCTAATGTTCCAACATCAGAACCAAATTCATCACATATTTCTAATGTCCAATTACCATCAGCATTTATACCGTCAAGAAGTGCGAAAGATTCTTCAGAACGAAAATCTCCAGTAAATGGAGCTGTACCAGCTGCAATAGAGAATATGGCATCTAATCTAAAATGTGTATCGGTATAATTATTTCCACTTCCTCCATTATTAGAAGATAAAAGTACTGATGGTGATCCACCAGGTGCAACTAAAGTCATTTCAAGATCACCAGTATAAGTATGTGTAATATTAACAACTACTTCATTAAAAAAATTGGTAGTCCCAAGCACACCTACTCCAGACACTGAAGTCGTAAAATCATTAGTGGTTGGACAATTATCATCGTCGATAGCACCTGTGGAGCCGGAAAATGTTTGCCCAAAACATAGAAATGAACTAAGAAAGAAAAAAGCCATAATAAGCAATAGCTGCTTTTTGACTTTAAAAATAGAACACAAAAAATGGGAATTCTGACAACAGAACTTAATAGTGAAAGCATGCATAATGATTGGTTTTTTTTTTAGTTGTTTAACCAAACATAAATCTATTAGATGTAAATGTAAACTCGGGTAGAAAAGCAATTAACTTACCATGATGATATGCTATAGGAAATTAAAAAATATCTGTAGGAAAATATTATGTCAAATCTTAAATGAATGTACAAAAATTTGATAATTACCAATTTACTTTTAGGCTATTCTTACAAATATAAAGACAAACAGACAATATTTGTAAGAAAATACATATAATAATATAAAAGCTCTAAATTAGTATCTGGATGAGGTTACCATTGCATAACTATACCTTTATTTTTCGATATGAAGTTAAGTAGAATATGAGATATATCAATAAGAACAAAGGAATAATTATCAATTGAGTCATAATTATATAGTAAGGCCAATCACCAAAATAATCTAATAAGGAAGCTGATTTCGGTTTTTCATTAAGATAAAAATAGTTTGCATCGAGTAAAGAATTTATAAGAACTATTAAAACCACATACAACTGAAGTGCGAAAAAAGACTTGAATACACTTTTAAATTTTGGCTTCATTTTAAAAACAAAAATCGCATAAAAAATTATTGATAAGAGTCCAAGATGCACAATCCAATATCTAAAATAATCGAGACTCGGAAAGCCCACAGCTATATCAGGAGTTATGACACCTTGTAAAGTACCAGCAATGATCCAAAACACTAAAATTTCGAACATCCAATACTTTCTATAAATAGAAAAAAATGGGATTAGTATTGCTATTAAACTACAGAGATACAAAGGCAAATCAGTTTTTACATCATATGATTTGAAACACATATAATAGATGTGAAAACTAAGTACACTTAATGAAACAAAACCAGTTAGTCCCTTAAAAATTATTGATTGATATTTTTGATTAGAAGGATGCTTAACAAATCTAATTATATAAAAAGTAAACAAAACTGCAATACCAATTGGAAGAAGATGTTCAAGAGAGCCAATAATGACTCTTAAAGATAAAAAAGATAAGTGCATGTAGCAATATAGCCAAATTGATTTACATGCGTTGCTCTCTAGCTAGTAAGGTATTCTTTAGTAACATTGCAATAGTCATTGGTCCAACACCTCCGGGAACTGGTGTTATATAACTTGCTTTTTTACTCACGTTTTCGAAGTCAACATCTCCTGTAATTATGTATCCCTTAGGAGAGCTCTCATCTGGAACTCGAGTAATCCCAACATCTATAATCACGACATCATCTTTAACCATTTCTGCTTTTAAAAAGTTTGGAACTCCTAATGCTGAAATGATAATATCAGCCTGAGATGTAATTTGGGTTATGTTTTTAGTATGACTATGAGTTAGAGTAACCGTTGAGTTTCCTGGGAACCCTTTTCGTCCCATTAAAATACTCATTGGTCTTCCGACAATATGACTTCTACCAATAACAACGGTGTGCTTACCCTGAGTATCTACAGCATAACGATCTAATAGTTCTAGGATACCAAATGGAGTAGCAGGAATAAAAGTACTCATATCTAAAGCCATTTTCCCAAAGTTTTCAGGATGAAATCCATCAACATCTTTACTTGGGTCGACAGCCATCAATACTTTTTGTGTATTTATTTGAGGTGGTAATGGCAATTGAATAATAAAACCATCGATATCATCGTTTTGATTCAATTCTTCAATTTTATCCAACAACTCAATTTCACTGGTTGTATTCGACATACGAACCATTGTTGACTCAAACCCAACACGTTCACAAGCACGAACCTTACTTCCAACATAGGTTAAGCTAGCACCATCATTACCAACAATTATGGCTGCCAGATGTGGTACTTTTTCACCTTTAACTTTCATTTTTTTGACTTGTTCGGTAATTTCATCTTTAATGTCATTACTTACTTTTTTACCGTCTAAGATTGTCATGTTGGTTATTTTAAGTTGAATATTTATTTTGGAATAAATTAACGCATTCCCTTCATGGCTTGCATCATCGCCTTTCCTTTTCCACCTTGCATCATCTTCATCATTTTACTCATTTGATTAAATTGTTTTAGCAACTGATTAACCTCTTGAACAGAAGTACCTGAGCCTTTTCCAATTCGCTTCTTCCGACTTGCATTAATAACAGACGGATTTGATCTTTCTTCAGGTGTCATAGAATGTATTATGGCTTCTATTCCTTTAAACGCATCATCATCTATATCGACATCTTTCATCATTTTCCCTGCACCAGGAATCATTCCGATAAGATCTTTCATATTACCCATTTTCTTAATCTGCTGTATCTGCTTTAAGAAATCATCAAAACCAAATTGATTTTTTGCAATTTTCTTTTGAATTTTTCTTGCTTCCTCTTCATCATATTGTTCCTGAGCTCTTTCAACTAGAGACACCACATCTCCCATACCAAGAATACGATCTGCCATACGTGATGGATAGAAAACATCAATAGCCTCCATCTTTTCTCCAGTACCAATAAACTTAATTGGTTTATTAACTACCGATTTAATGGATATTGCTGCTCCACCTCGAGTATCACCATCTAATTTCGTCAATATAACACCATCAAAATTTAAGATATCGTTAAATGCTTTGGCAGTATTTACAGCATCTTGACCAGTCATTGAATCTACAACAAAAAGTGTTTCTTGAGGTTGAATGGCTTTATGGATATTTGATATTTCGGTCATCATTGCTTCATCTACAGCTAAACGACCTGCTGTATCAATGATAACAACATTATGACCATTAGCTTTCGCATGAGCAATACCTGCTTGCGCAATAGCAACTGGATCACTATTACCTTTATCGCTAAAAACTTCAACATTAATTTGATCACCAACCACATGTAATTGGTCAATCGCAGCAGGACGATAGACATCACAAGCCACTAATAATGGTTTTTTGGTTTTCTTATTTTTTAAATAATTGGCTAATTTACCAGAAAATGTGGTTTTACCAGATCCTTGTAAACCTGACATTAAAATCACACTTGGCGTACCGGAAAGGTTAATACCTTCTACATCACCTCCCATTAGCTCAGTAAGCTCATCTTTGACAAGCTTCACCATTAATTGTCCTGGCTGTAAACTTGTTAAAACATCTTGTCCTAAGGCTTTTTCTTTTACCTTATTGGTAAACTCTTTAGCTATTTTAAAGTTAACATCGGCATCTAGTAATGCTCTACGAACCTCTTTTAAGGTTTCAGCAACATTAACTTCTGTAATACTTCCATGCCCTTTTAGAACATGTAACGCTTTATCTAACTTTTCACTTAAATTATTAAACATAATCTTTCTTCAAATTAATTGACACACCTTAATTAGATTTAGGTGCATTTGCAAAAAAGCAAATTTAAGTATTTGAGATGTATTTATAAAGTGATGTTCTATAAATAAAACATAAAAAAGGATTGCTATGGCAGCAATCCTTTTTTCAAACTAAAAACTAAAACTAAAAATTTAAGTGGTTCAGTTTTATTAACTATTTATGAATTAAAAAAACAATCACAACATTATAATGCTTTACAACAATAAATAGAATTAATATGTTTGTACTATTGTTTTATTATATAACAACTAAATCTAAAAATCACCTACCTTTACCTAAATTTTAAATGCGCTTCAACTAACAAACTATGCCTAAACCGCTTAAAGACAATATTTGCGAAGAACGCCTATTCTCTTCATTATTTACAAAATACTCTGAAGATCTTAATAACTTCCTATATTATAAGTTTGGTAACACACTTAGTCCTAAAGACAAAGTTCAAGAAGCGTTTGTTAAACTTTGGGAAAATTGCGCAAAAATAACACCTGATAAAGCCAAAAGCTTTTTATTCACAACTGCTAACAACCTAATGCTCAATGCTTATGCGCATCAAAAAGTAGTTCGTAAGCATCAGCAAATAAAACCTAAATTTAGCACCAATGAGACACCTGAATTTTTATTGCAAGAAAAGGAATATCAAGAAAAATTAAATAAAGCTATAGCAAATTTAACTGAAGCTCAACGTGTCGCTTTTTTAATGAATCGTGTTGAAGGCAAACGCTTTAAAGAAATTGCTCAGTTATTAGATATTTCAACTAAAGCTGTAGAAAAACGTATTTATGGCGCACTAAAAAAACTACGAAAAGATATAGACGAATTATAATAATTTAATACAGGGTAGGAATATTATATAGATAACTGTTATATAGTTGTAAACCAAATCATGACTAAAGAAGAACTCATACAAAAGTGGCTAGATCACGACCTAAATGCTCAAGAACTTGAAGCTTTTCAAAAGCTTGAAGACTATGATGCATTAACAAAGTTAGACTATAACTTAAAGCACTTTAAAGCTCCTGAATATAATACCTCAGAGAATTTAGAGCAAGTACTTTATAGCATTAATTCAACACCAGAAAAATCTATAAATTGGTTAGCTGCGTGCATTAAAATAGCTGCCATATTTGTAATTTGTTTCTGCATGTACTTTTACACAACTACACTAGACTCCACATTTAATACTCTAGTAGCACAAAAACAAACAGTTGAATTACCCGACCATTCAACAGTTGAATTGAATGCAATGTCTACACTTGCTTTTAATGACAATAATTGGAACAATAACAGAGAGGTTTCATTAGAAGGTGAAGCATTTTTTAAAGTTGCAACAGGATCTCAATTTGATGTTAAAACTGAGACCGGTATTGTTTCTGTTTTAGGAACTCAATTTAATGTAAAACATAGAGAAAATTATTTCGAAGTTGTTTGCTACGAAGGAAAAGTTGCCGTTACTCATAAAAATAATACCACTCAATTACTTCCAGGAGATTCATTCTTCATGTTTGATGGGAAATTAATTACTACTGAAAAAGAAAATCAATCAACTCCATCTTGGCTACAAAATCAAAGCCGTTTTAAAAGCCTACCCTACCGCGAGGTTATAGCTGAGTTTGAAAGACAACATGATGTACATATTTCACTTGAAAATATTGACACTTCTCAATTATTTACAGGAAGTTTTACTCATAATGATATTGAAATTGCCTTAAAATCTATTACTTTACCGTTACATTTAACGTACAGTAAAACTGACAATATCATTACACTAAAACGTGAGTAAGAAAGGTATCATTTATCTTTTTATAATTTTATTTCACTCTTGTATTTACAGCATTAATGCTCAAAATACAACTGAAGAGTCATTACCTCTTGTAGAAGTTTTATCCGAATTAGAAACGCAATACAGTATAAATTTCACTTATATTGACCAAACAATTAGTGATATTAACTTAAAAAGACCTGATAAAGCGTATAGTTTAGAAGCACTTTTAAAATATCTAAAAACACAAACCAATTTAGATTTTATACTTATTGATGATCATAATATAGTGATTTCAAAACGTATTAATCCATTAAGCAAATTCATAACTCAAAAACTGGAAGAGGTAGTAATCACCAACTATCTCACTAAAGGAATCTCCAGAAAAAGTGATGGCAAAATAGCTATTAAAACTAAAGATTTTGGAATTCTTCCAGGACTCATAGAACCAGATATTTTACAAACTATACAAGCACTTCCAGGCATCATAAGTGTTGATGAGACAGTTTCAAACATTAATGTTAGAGGTGGAACACATGACCAAAACCTTATACTTTGGGATGGTATAAAAATGTATCAGTCCGGACATTTTTTTGGTTTGGTTTCTGCTTTCAATCCGTATTTAACAACAGATATTAATGTTTCAAAAAATGGAACAAGCGTTATCTATGGGGACGGTGTTTCAAGTGTTATTGACATGCAACAATCTAATAGTCTCGATCAAGATTTTAAAGCTGGTGCAGGTTTTAATTTGATTCATGCTGATGGATTTGCTAAAGTCCCTTTAACAAAAGAAGCAGAAATTCAAATATCTGCAAGACGTTCGGTTACAGATTTTATTTTCACACCTACTTACGATCAGTATTTACAACGTGTATTTCAAGATTCAGACTTCTCAAATTCTCAAAACACAACACCGATTGTATCTAACAATGAACGCTTCTACTTTTATGATATTGCTTCGAAATTGCTTTATGATATAACAGATCAAGATCAATTACGCTTTAATTTTTCTACAATCAATAACAGTCTAACGTATGATCAAAACTCTCTAGTAAACGAAGATGAATCACTTACAAATACTCTAGAGCAAAATAATTTCGCTGCTGGCATACAATATTTAAAATATTGGAATAGCAAGCTTACGACAACAGCTCAGGTTTACATTTCTAATTACGACCTCAAATCAACCGATTATGACGTTGTTAATAGTCAGCGTCAAAACCAAGAAAATGAAGTTAATGATTTTGGTATAAAAATAAATGCAACCAATCATATCGATGACAATTTAAAGCTTCATGGTGGCTATCAATTTAATGAAGTCATCATAAGCAATTTTGAACAATTAGATCTTATCGATTTTACTAGTTTTGTCAAAGAAGTTAATAGAACACATTCCATTTATGGTGAAGCAGAATTTACTTCAGCAAACAAAAACACGTATGCCAGAATAGGGATTAGAACAAATTATATTGAAAAATTTTCAGAGTTTTTTACCGAGCCTCGATTATCTGTTAGTCATAAACTTAGCAACGATTTTAGGTTAGAATTTTTAGCAGAATTCAAAAGTCAAACGACCTCACAAATCATAGATTTACAAAATGATTTTTTAGGAATAGAAAAACGACGATGGATTTTATCTAACAATGAAGACATTCCAATTATAAAAAGTGTTCAAGGTGCCTTTGGAATCCATTATAACAAAAACCAATTATTAATTAGCGCTGAAGCTTTTATCAAAAATGTTGAAGGTATTACAAGTAGTAGCCAAGGGTTTCAAAACCAATTTCAATTTCTTAACGATACAGGAAGATATCAAGTAAGAGGTGTCGATTTTTTAATCAATAAACAATTCGAAACTTTTAGTACATGGTTGAGTTATTCATTTAGTAATAATGATTACACTTTTGAAAACTTAAATAACAATAACACCTTTAGAAACAATCTCGATATTAGACACGCAATTACTTTTGCAAGTACTTATTCTATAAACAATTTAAATCTTGCTTTAGGTTTTAACTGGCATTCTGGGAAACCTACAACGCTTCCTGCTGATATTCAAAATGGTGCAAATACTAGTATAGAATTCAAATCTCCAAATAGTGACAACTTAAGCAACTACTTTAGAACTGATATTTCGGCAACTTATAAATTAAAATTTGGAAACAAACTGGATGCTTCAATTGGAGCTTCTGTTTGGAATGTGTTTGACAGAAAAAATATTTTAAATACTTATTTCGCAACTGATGAAAATGATGAAATTGTTACTGTAAATAATTTATCTTTAGGCATAACTCCTAACATTAGTTTCAGAGTACGATTTTAATTTATGTAGTAAATTCACACGATTAGCTTATAATAAAAATTAAGTAAATGAATAAAGAAAACCTTCAAAAATTAAAATTCCCCATAGGCGAATTTAAGAAACCTGAGCATATCAATGATTCCCAAATTTCTGGATGGATTGCTGATATTGAACGTTTTCCAAAGAGTGTCAACCAACTTACAAAAAATTTAAGTATTAATGAATTAAACTGGCAGTACAGACCAGAAGGATGGTCCATCAAACAGGTAGTCCATCACTGTGCAGATAGTCATATGAATAGTATGATCAGGTTTAAATTAGCATTAACTGAAGAGACACCAACCATACGTCCTTATTATGAAGCAAAATGGGCAAATCTTGTCGATGGAACAGATGATAATTTAGATGATACTTTATCATTACTAAAAGGTTTACATGCTAAACTAGGAAAATTATTACGTCATCTTTCTCCTATAGATTTACCAAAAGAATTTGTACATCCTGAACATGGAAAGCATTTTAGAATAGATGAAACTATTGGTGTTTATGCTTGGCATTGCAATCATCATTTAGCACACATAAAACAAGCCATAGATTACAAAGGACAATTCTGAAAAACTACATTCTTTCAGGAACACTAATTCCAAGAAGATTGAATGCATTTTTAATGACGTTTGCAACGGTTTGTGACAATTGTACTCTAAATAATTTTTCCTGATCATTATCAGCACCTAAAATAGAAACATTTTGATAAAAAGAATTGAACTCTTTCACCAGTTCATAGGTGTAATTTGCTATTAAAGCTGGACTATGGTGTGCTGCAGCATTTTGAATAACTTCAGGGAATAATTCAAGTTGTTTCAATACTTCTTTTTCTTTATCGTGCAGAGTTATTTCTGCTTCGCTCAACATGACATCCACATTCAAATCCGATTTTCTTAAAATTGATTGAATTCTAGCATATGTATATTGAATAAACGGACCAGTATTGCCTTGGAAATCAATAGATTCCTTGGGATCGAATAAAATTCGCTTTTTAGGATCTACCTTCAAAATATAATATTTTAAGGCACCTAAACCTATCGTTTTATAAAGGTCCTGCTTTTCGGCTTCAGAATATCCCTCAAGCTTACCAAGTTCTTCAGAGATCTCTTCGGCAGTTTGAGCCATTTCAACAATCAAATCATCTGCATCTACAACAGTTCCTTCTCTACTCTTCATTTTACCTGAAGGTAAATCAACCATTCCATAGCTTAGATGATATAAATTTTTAGCCCATTCAAAACCTAGTTTTTTTATGATTAAAAACAAGACTTTAAAATGGTATTCTTGCTCATTACCTACCGTGTAAACCATACCACCAACATCTGGAAAATCTTTCACACGTTGAATTGCTGTACCAATGTCTTGCGTCATATAAACGGCTGTACCATCACTACGTAATACAATCTTTTCGTCTAAACCATCTTCGGTTAAATCACACCAAACAGAACCATCCTCCTTTTTATAAAACACACCTGTTTTTAAACCTTCTGCAACAAATTCTTTTCCTAATAAATAGGTTTCACTTTCGTAATATAGTTTATCAAAATCAACACCTAAGTTTTTGTATGTAGAATCAAACCCATCATAAACCCATCCATTCATTCTTTCCCATAAAGCAACAATCTCTTTATCTCCAGCCTCCCATTTTTGAAGCATTTCTTGAGCTTCAATTAATAATGGTGCATTCCTTTTAGCATCCTCATCTGATTGACCTTGTGCAATTAATTCTTTAATTTCCAATTTATATTCTTGGTCAAACTTCACATAGTAATTACCAACCAATTTATCTCCCTTCAAACCAGTTGACTCAGGTGTTTCTTCATTTCCAAAACGCTTCCAAGCCAACATGCTTTTACAAATATGAATCCCTCTATCGTTAATAATTTGGGTTTTATAAACAGTTTTACCTGATGCCTTTAAGATTTCAGAAACACTATAACCTAACAAGTTATTTCTAATATGACCTAAATGCAATGGTTTATTTGTGTTTGGTGAAGAATACTCGACCATTACTGACTTATCAGAAGAATTAGCAGACACAAAACCGAACTGTGCTTCATCTTTAATAGCATTAAAAAAATTGATAAAATATAGGTCATTGATTTCAATATTCAAAAATCCTTTCACCACATTGAAGGTTTTAACTTCTGACACATGTTCTACAAGATAATGCCCTATTTGTTCACCAATCTGAACAGGATTTCCTTTGAGAACGCGCAACATTGGAAACACAACGATAGTAATATCTCCAGCAAATTCCTTACGAGTTGCCTGAAATTCAACCGATTCTAAATCAGCGCTATAAATTGAGTTTACAGCGTCTTTTACATACTTTGAAAGCGTATCCTGAAGATTCATTTGTGTCATTATTTATAAGTCTGCAAAGATAGGTTTTTTATTATTTTTTAATGACTAACACTTGCTTTTATTGAATTTATAAACTCAAGACTGAACCTTAATAGAATTATATTTAAATTTGATTAAGAATTAAATTCATGAAATACTTAAAGAGCCTTTTACTTCTTATTATTATAGTAGGTTGCAATAATTCTGATGATTCTGAGTCACAACAAGATATGCTTCCTGAAGATACCTCTACATTTTACAAGGGGATGGATTTATCATTTCAATCAGAATTAGAAGATTTCAACCTTAATTACAAAGATGAGAATGGAATCCCTATAGAACTTTTAGATTTTGTCTCAGAAAACGGAACCAACCTCGTTCGGCTTAGATTATGGCATACACCTCAGGATGGCGAAAACAGTTTAGAAGATGTCAAAGCATATGCACAACGTATTAAAGCCAAACAAATGGATTTCCTTTTAAACTTTCATTATAGTGACTATTGGGCAGATCCAGGAACACAAACGCCACCTTCTGCATGGCAAAGCATGACAAACGAACAAGTTAAGGTTGCTATTTATGAATACACAAAAGATGTTGTGACACAATTAAAAAACCAGAATACGCTTCCTAATGTAATTCAAATCGGTAATGAAACTGATAGTGGATTTCTTTGGGACTATGGAAAGGTTTGGGGTGATTTTTCAAATAATTGGAATAATTATGCAACTCTTGTTGATGAAGCAATTCGAGCAGTAAGAGAGGTTGATACTGAAAATTCAGTTAAAATCATGTTACATCATTCGAGTGTTGAAAATGCGATCTATTTCTTTAATGAATTGAATGTGTACAATGTAGATTTTGATATCATTGGATTATCTTATTATCCACAGTTTCAAACCCAAGATTTAGCACTTGTCCAATCTAAACTAAATGAACTTGCTTCAGTTTTTAACAAAGATATTCTTTTGGCTGAAGTTGCTTATCCTTTCACTTTAGATTGGAATGACAACAGTACAAACTATATTGGAGATACATCTCAAATTTTAAGTCAGTTTGCTCCTACTCCTGAAGGACAAAAAGCTTATTTTACTTGGTTAAACAATACAATAAATAACATTCCTAATAATCGTGGTATTGGTTTTTGTTATTGGGCTCCAGACTGGGTTGCATTTTCCGGAAGTGAAAATACCTCAACATCAGGAAGTTCATGGGAAAATCAGTGTATGTTTGATTTTGATTTAAAAGCCTTACCTGTTTTTGATATTTACAAAAACAACTAACTGACAATCAGTATTTTAACAAAAAGCATGCATTTCATCGACAAAAGTGTTGTTTTTCTATGATTCTTGCCGTTCATCTATTCGTCGATATTTTTAAAAAATTCAAAGACCACTTTATCTAATTTTTAGGTATTAAAACCCGAAAATTAGCATTTTAGAACCCTTTTATTCATTTTTGGTAAGCTATTA
>NZ_JBGCCX010000120.1:0-4617 GCF_045105015.1 Psychroserpens sp. | reverse complement strand
GTTTGACAACTGGTAAATAGTAACAAAACTGTTGGTATAAAAAGGGAAACTTTTTTAATGATATTCATTGTTTAAAAATTAAATTAGTCTTGGTGTATTTGTCCTCGATGAGGTTTTAAAGCATCTCTAATAGGTTTCATGTCTTGTTCGTCTACAACCATAAAGGCAATGGCATGCATATCACTCAAAGCATTAAAACCTGTAATGTCAATGTTTAATTTTTGAATGGTAATATATTCTTTTAAATGTATGGTGTGGTGTTCTGCAGTTTTTAAGGCATTCGGACCACGAAAATCCCAAATAAGTTTTAGTTTACGCATGGGCTACTGAGGTTCCGTTTTCTGCAAAATTTTTAAAATCTTGCATGTATTTTAAGGATTGTTTCTTAAACGCACTAGGCATTAAAAACAGCATGATTCTCATTGGAAAATTTAATGGAATAAATTCATTTACTGAAGTCCATTTTGTAAAACCATCTGGAGTTTCTGTAAAATGATTCTTCTGAATATTATTCATGCCTTTTGTATTGTAAGTCGCATGAAATTCATTTGGAAAATCACTTTTTGTTATTGTTTCAATGATTTCCATATCACGCTTATCATACTTGTAATTAAGTTTTATTTTTGAACCTAAACTTCCTGGGTTTCCTGAGAGGTGTTCGGCAGTCTGAAGTCCTCTTTGCCAGTGTTTCATGTTTTCAATGTTATCCATTTTGGAAGCAAACACATCTAGAGGGACTTTAACTATAATTTCTGTAGTATAAAGCATTGCGAGGGATTTATTAAGACGATAAATATAATGTCTTTTTTGTAATAAACACAGTCATTTCCTGCTTTCAGACATCATTTTAGCTCATTTGTTGTTAAAATCCGATAATCGTAAACATTTTATATTTGAAACCTACCGAAAAGTATGACTTTCTTACGATTTTTTAGCATACTAAATTCTTCTGTTAGACGTTTAAAAAAAAGCATCTTGTTAAATGTATGAATTGTGTTATTTTTGCTGAAGTTTGAAACAATCAAATCGTACATTTAATACCTAATAATAAAACAATGAAACAATTTATTACTGTTATTTTCTTTTGTCTGTCATGTGCACTCTTTGCACAAGTTGATAAAAACGACGTCTTATTTACTGTTGATAATGAGCCAGTTATGGCTTCAGAGTTTGTGAGAGTGTATAGTAAGAATTTAGATTTAGTAAAAGATGAATCACAAAAAGATGTAGATGCTTATCTCGAACTTTTCATTAATTATCAATTAAAGGTTAAAGAAGCAAAACGTTTAGAATTAGATAAGGACGCAAAATATATTAGAGAGTTTTCTAATTATAAATCGCAGCTGACTAAAAATTATATGTCTGAAAGTAAAGTGACTGATAACTTAGTTAAAGAAGCTTATGATCGTTCAACTATGGATATTGAAGCATCACATGTTCTTATTAGAATTGAAGAAAATGAAAAAGATACTACTGAAGTTTATAATCGATTGTTAAAATTGCGTGATCGCATTATTAAAGAAGGTTATGATGCAGTACAAAAAGAAGTTCATAATGGAAAAACTGTTTTTGCTGAAAACTTAGGTTATTTCTCATCATTTAAAATGGTTTATGCTTTTGAAACTGTTGCATTCAACACTAAGGTAGGCGAGGTGTCAATGCCGTTTAGAACCCGTTTTGGATTTCATATTGTTAATGTAACCAATAAGCGACCATCGTTAGGCGAAGTCACTGTAGCACATATAATGGTAGCTAAAGACCAGAAGGATAGTTTACTTAATCAAGAAACGCGTATCAAAGAAATTTACAAGAAATTACAACAAGGCGAAAAGTTTGAGTCTTTAGCTAAGCAATTTTCAGACGATAAGAGTTCTTCTGCAAAAGGAGGGATGCTAACCCCTTTTACTGGAGGACAATTAGGATCTAAAGAGTTTGAAGACGTGGCGTTTAGTCTCAAAGAAAATGGAGACGTTTCTGAACCTTTTATGACTGATTTTGGTTGGCACATTGTTAAATTAATCGAGAAAAAAGGAGTGCAACCCTTTGAAGATGTTGAAGCTACTTTCGTAAATAAAGTAAGACGTGATTCTCGCTCTAGGTTAATAAATACAGCTTTAGCAAATGAATTAAATTTAAAATATAAAGTTAAAGACAATACAGAAGCATTAGCGTATTTTGAAAGTATTATCAATGACAATTACTTCAAACAAGCTTGGATTGTTCCTGAAGATTTAAATCAAGACAAAACATTTATAACTATAGGTGATAAAACAATTACTTACGGCAATTTTGCTCAGCATTTGTTTAAAAATCAACGTAAGTATAATAATAAAAAGGTAAGTGCGAACGCTCTTGTTACGGGAATATATAATACTTACAAAGAGGAACAAATTATCACATATCACAAAGATAATTTAGAAAACGAAAATGAAGATTTCGCTCATGTTCTAAAAGAATACAGAGATGGTCTATTGCTATTTGATCTCATGGAGAAAGAAGTATGGAACGCAGCATCAAAAGATTCAGTAGGTTTAAAATCTTACTTTCAAGCTCATAAAAGTAACTACATGTGGAATGATAGAGTAGACGCAGTAATCTTGTCTTCTGCTAACGAGAAAATGATTAATAAAGCAATCAAATTATTGAATAAAGGGAAATCTATCGAAACTATTGAGGACAATCTTAATGATGGTGAAACGCAAAATATTATTTCTACTAGTGATGTTTTTGAAGAAGGAAATCAAGCACTACCATCAGGTTTTGAATTTAAAAAAGGAATTTCAAAAATATACATGCATAATGACGCATACCATGTTATTAAAGTAAATGATGTTATGCCTAAAGGCGAAAAGACACTTGAAGAGGCAAGAGGAAAAGTTGTAAGCGATTACCAAAATCAAATTGAAGACGATTGGATCGCAGCTCTCAATAAACGTTACACTGTGAAAGTAGATACTAAAGTCTTTAAAAAGGTCAAAGCACAAATTCTTAACTAGTTGTTTAAAAAATCAATTGTTGTCATATCAAGCCTAGTCTTATTGTCGTCTTGTAGTTTTTTTAAACCTATAGATGAGAAAACTCCTTTGGCACGAGTTAATGATTCCTATTTGTATGAAGACGATATAAATGCACTTGTTGCTGATGGTATTTCTGAGGAAGACAGTACGTTTATAGTCAACGGATTTATTAATCGTTGGGCAACGCAATTATTACTCGTCGATGGAGCAGAGCGTAATCTTTCAGAAGCACAGCAAGATAACTATCAACGACTAGTAGATCAGTATAAAAAAGATCTGTATACTAAAGCATATTTAGAAGCTCTAGTTAATAAAACTGTTGATACAGTAATTAGTAATGAAGAAGCACAAGAAATTTACGAAGCCAATAAAGAAACCTTTAAGCTTAATGAGGAGTTATTAAGGTTTCGGTACATTACGATTCCTAATAATGCGATTAATGAATCCGAAATAAAAGAGCGCTTTAAACGGTTTGATGAAGATGACAAACGCTACCTAGATTCTATTTCAGTGCAATTCAAATCTTATTCATTAAACGACTCTATTTGGATACAGACATCTCAGATTGTAAATAAAATTCCGGCTGTAAATTCTAAAAACAAAAAAGAACTGTTAAAAAAATCTAATTTTGTACAGCTCAAAGATTCATTAGACCTATATTTGGTGCAAATTAAAGATGTATTATTTCAGAACGATATTGCACCTTTAGACTATGTAAAACCTACTGTTGATCAAATAATTATCAATAAAAGAAAACTAGAGCTCATCAACAAGCTTGAAACTGATATTACAAAAGATGCTATTAAAAATAAACAATTTGAAATCTACAAATAACATAAAGTTAGTAATTACTATTGTCTTAACATTCTGTGCGCAAATAGTTGTATCACAAGAAATCATTGAAGATGAAGTCGCAAAACCAAAAACAGAAACGGATACTACAAAAGCAGGAAGCCGTGTTAAAATTGATGGTGTAGTTGCAGTAATAGGTGATTACGTTGTTCTTGATTCAGATGTTGATAAAGAATTCATTCAACTTCAAGCTCGTGGTGTTTCAACTGCTGATATTTCGCGTTGTCAATTGTTTGGTAAGTTATTAGAGGATAAATTGTATGCGCATCATGCCATTCAAGATAGTATTCCAATTAATGAATTAGAAATTCGTTCTAGTATCGAGCAACAAATATCTGCGTTCTTAGAAACAAAAGGTGGTACCATGGAAGAGTTGCTTTCTTTTTACAATAAAGACTCAGAGCAGAGTTTACGTGATGAAATGTTTGAGCTTAACAAAAATGCAAAGTTAGCAGCAGACAAGCAACGTAAGATTGTATCTGAAATTGAAGTAACTCCTGAAGAGGTTAGAGAATATTTTAATACTATTCCTGAAGATGAGCGACCAGTTTTTGGAACAGAATTAAAAGTGGCTCAAATTGTTGTTATTCCTGAAATAACTGAAGTTGAAAAGCAAAAAGTAATCGATAGACTTAAAGAGTTTAAAGCAGATGTTATTGAAAATGGAGCTAGCTTTACAACAAAAGCAGTTTTTTATTCAGATGATATTCCATCACGTAAAGATGGTGGTAAATACACATTAAATAAA
>NZ_JBGCCX010000119.1:0-3564 GCF_045105015.1 Psychroserpens sp. | reverse complement strand
TCAGAAGCTTCCATAGCTTTAGTTAATAATGTATTTTTTACTACATTTAATTTTACGTTAGCTTTAAAACAAGCACGACGTAAATCTGAAGTGTTACCTGCATTTAATCCAGATATATCAGCTAGATAAATATTAGTATTATCTGCTAACTGAGCAGTTAACTCTTCAATTACTTGTGATTTTTCTTCTCTTGTCATAATAATAAAGATTTAACTACTTATGCGAATTTAACATCAATTGCAATACTTGGACTCATAGTGCTAGACATGAAAATACTTTTCATGTAAACACCTTTAGATGCAGTTGGTTTTAGTTTGTTTAAAGTGGTTAACAATTCCATTGCGTTGTCCTGTAATTTATCAGCACTAAAAGATGCTTTACCAATAGGAGCATGTACAATTCCTGTTTTATCAACTTTAAAATCTATTTTACCAGCTTTAACTTCAGACACTGCTTTAGCAACGTCCATAGTAACTGTACCTGTTTTTGGATTTGGCATTAGACCTCTTGGACCTAACACTCTACCTAAAGGACCTAGTTTACCCATGATAGCTGGCATAGTAACGATAACGTCAACATCTGTCCAACCACCTTTAATTTTTTCAAGGTATTCATCTAATCCTACATAATCAGCTCCAGCAGCTTTAGCTTCTTCCTCTTTATCTGGAGTTACTAATGCTAGAACTTTCATATCTTTACCTGTACCATGAGGTAGTGAAACCACTCCTCTTACCATTTGATTTGCTTTACGAGGATCAACTCCAAGTCTAACTGCTAAATCAACAGATGCATCAAATTTTGTATAGGTAATCTCTTTTAATAATGCTGAAGCCTCTTCGATAGAATATAATTTATTCTTCTCAACTTTAGCTATAGCTTCTTTTCTCTTTTTTGTTATTCTTGCCATTTCAAAAAATTTTAGTTAGGTGCTTCACCACCTTTAACTGTGATACCCATTGATCTTGCAGTACCTGCAACCATTTTCATAGCTGACCCGATTTCAAATGCATTTAAATCTTGCATTTTGTCTTCTGCGATTGCTTTGACTTGATCCCAAGTTACTTTTGCAACTTTCTTTCTGTTCGGTTCTCCAGATCCTTTCTTTACTTTGGCCGCTTCTAATAATTGTACCGCTGCAGGAGGTGTTTTAATCACGAAATCAAAAGACTTGTCTTTGTAAACAGATATAACAACTGGTAGAACTTTACCAGGCTTATCCTGAGTTCTAGCGTTGAATTGCTTACAAAATTCCATGATATTAACTCCAGCAGCACCTAAAGCGGGTCCAACCGGTGGCGACGGATTCGCTGCACCTCCCCGAACTTGTAATTTAACTACTTTACCTAATTCTTTTGCCATTTTACTTAATTTAGTTTTGCATATCTTTTATTTTGGAAGCTAAAAGACAATACTATCTCTATTGTAACAATTATTATACTTTTTCAACTTGCATATAACTTAATTCTAACGGTGTTTTTCTTCCGAAAATCTTAACCATCACTTCGAGTTTACGCTTCTCTTCATTTATTTTTTCGATTGTACCATCAAATCCATTAAAAGGCCCATCAATAACTTTTACAGTTTCACCCATTGTGAAAGGTATAGCTACATTAACATCTGTGTCAACTGATAACTCATCAACCTTACCTAACATTCTGTTAACTTCAGATTGTCTTAATGGAACAGGATCACCACCTTTAGTTTCACCTAAGAAACCAATAACATTGGTTATAGATTTGATAATATGAGGAATCTCTCCACTTAAGTTTGCCTGAATCATTATGTAACCAGGAAAATAAACACGTTCCTTATTAATTTTCTTTCCGTTACGAATTTGTATTACTTTTTCGGTAGGAACTAATACCTGATCAACATAATCCTCTAAACCTAACCTAGAAATTTCATTTTCTATATAAGCTTTAATTTTGTTTTCTTGACCGCTTACAGCTCTAACTACGTACCATTTTTTATTTGAAATTGTCTCAGACATTCTTCTTTACTTTTTTAGTTAGTTTTTAGTTAAATCAAGTCAAAATAAGCCTTGATAACTTTACTGAAAACAGTATCAACTCCCCAAATAGCTAATGAAAAAATTATTGAAAACACAGCCACTAAAATAGTCAAGCTTTGCGCTTCAGACCAAGCCGGCCAAGTCACATTGTTTTTTAATTCTTCAAAAGATTCTTTAATATAATTTGCTATTCCTGCCATTTGATTTTCTATTTGCACGGGTTGAGAGACTCGAACTCCCGACACCTGGTTTTGGAGACCAGTGCTCTACCAACTGAGCTAAACCCGTAAATATAAATCAAGGCATTCGCCTTAGACGAACACCTTAATTCATATTTATTATGATATAATTATTAATCTAATATCTCAGTAACCTGACCTGCACCTACTGTTCTACCTCCTTCACGAATTGCAAAACGTAATCCTACATTCATTGCAATTGGCTGAATTAAATCAACAGTAATTGTAAGGTTATCTCCAGGCATTACCATTTCAACTCCATCAGGAAGCGCAATGTTTCCAGTTACGTCAGTTGTACGAACGTAAAACTGTGGACGGTAGTTATTATGGAATGGAGTATGACGTCCACCTTCTTCTTTTTTAAGGATATAAACCTCAGCTTTGAATTTAGAGTGTGGAGTTACTGAACCAGGTTATGTAATAACCATACCTCTAGAAATTTGAGATTTCTCTATACCTCTTAATAAAATACCTGCATTATCTCCTGCCTCACCTCTATCAAGGATTTGACGGAACATTTCAATTCCAGTAATAGTAGATGTTAATTTCTCAGCACCCATACCAATAATCTCAACTGGATCACCTGTATTTGCAACACCAGTTTCGATACGACCTGTAGCAACAGTTCCACGACCTGTAATTGAGAATACATCTTCAATTGGCATTAAGAAAGGCTTATCCATATCACGTACTGGCTCTTCAATCCAGCTGTCTACAGCTGCCATTAATTCCATTACAGTATCAACCCATTTCTGCTCACCGTTAAGTGCTCCTAAAGCTGAACCAGCAATCACAGGACCATTATCTCCATCATATTCATAGAATGATAATAAATCTCTGATTTCCATTTCAACTAATTCTAGTAATTCTTCATCATCTACCATGTCTACTTTATTCAAGAAAACAACAATACGAGGAATCCCTACCTGACGTCCTAAAAGGATGTGCTCACGAGTTTGTGGCATTGGTCCGTCTGTAGCAGCTACTACTAAAATAGCACCATCCATTTGAGCCGCACCAGTAACCATGTTCTTTACGTAATCGGCGTGACCTGGACAGTCAACGTGAGCGTAATGACGATTCTCAGTTGCATACTCAACGTGAGAAGTATTAATTGTTATACCTCTTTCTTTTTCCTCAGGTGCATTATCAATTTGATCGAAATCTCTTGCCTCTGATAAACCTGCATCAGCTAATACTTTAGTAATAGCAGCAGTTAAAGTTGTTTTACCGTGATCTACGTGTCCAATAGTACCTATGTTAAGGTGTGGTTTTGAACGATCGAAAGTTGCCTTTGCCATGTTTAATTTATTT
>NZ_JBGCCX010000118.1:0-7805 GCF_045105015.1 Psychroserpens sp. | reverse complement strand
CCATCTTCTAAATCAGGATAATCTTCTTTGCATGAGGCTGCTGTAATAAGTAAAAACAGCATAGAGAATAATAGAGTTTTGCTAATCAATTTCATAAATTTAATCATTGGTTTTGTGTAATTGTATTTAAAGTTACTTTGCAAATTAATGGAATATTAGTGCCAATACGATTTGTGTCACCATAATATCCATAAGCTTTTTGAGATGGGAATAAAAAGGTAACGACTTCACCAGGTTTCATAAGTTTTAAACCTTCTCGCAATCCAGTAAATAATTCCTCTTTATCCATCACATAGTTTTGAGTTCTTATTTCGTCTTCAGAATAAATGGTATTCTCATTTAAATCTTTAACACTATATTTAAAATTAATAATATCACCAAACTGAGCTGTAATAGTATCTTGTTCTACTTTGGTATGGTAAAAATACCAGAACCCACTTTTAGAAGCTATATATTCTTTTTCAGGATTATTATCAATGATGTTTTGTATTAAAGCGTGTTCCTTTTTATTTAATTTAATATTTCTTTCAGCCGAAATCTTATAAAATGAACCAGACTGAACCGATTCAGGTCGTCTAGCATCTGGAGATTTACAACTAAAAAGTAAGCTGAGTATTAATAGAAAGGAAATAGGCTTCATTAAGGATTTAGGTCTTGTTTATACTTAGGCAAGATACTAATAAATTTATCAATTGTTTCTGTCATATTTAATTCACTTCTTCCACCAGCAGCATTGGTGTGACCACCACCATTAAAATGGGATCGTGATAATTCATTTACTGAAAAAGCACCTTTACTTCTCAACGAAATTTTTATAATGTCGTCTTGATGGCTTTCAATAAAAATAGCAGCAAAAATAATGCCCTTGAGAGATAATCCATAGTTTACAAAACCTTCAGTGTCTCCTTTTTTAAAGTCAAATTTGTTAAGTTCTTCTTGAGTTAATGTAATATATGCTGTACGGTATTCGGGAATTACTTTTAGATTACTTAATGCTCTACCGAGTAATTGTAACCTTGCGTAACTATTTGTATCATAGATATTGTTGTGGATTTCAGAATTATTAGCGCCTTTCTCAATTAATTCACCAATAATAGCGTGAGTATTACTGGTTGTTGATGGAAAACGAAATGAACCAGTATCTGTCATAATTCCAGTGTATAAACACGTGGCTATAGCACTATTAATTTTATCAACATCGCCTAACATTTCAATAAAGTTAAAAACCATTTCACAAGTTGAAGACATTGAAACATCAGAATACATATAAGTAGCATAATCATCAGGCTGTTGGTGATGATCAATCATTATTTTAATAGCATTAGATTTAACTACACTATCTTCCATGTTTCCAATGCGACTGAGCGCATTGAAATCTAAAGTGAAAATTAGTTCTGCGCCATCAATTAAAGCATCACAATTTTCTTTATGCGATTCGTATTTTAATATGCTATCTTCTTCAGGCATCCATTTTAAAAAATCAGGATAGTCATTTGGAGCAATTATAGTCGCTTTATGATTGAATTGCTTTAAATAATGAAATAAACCAAGTGTTGAGCCTATAGCGTCACCATCAGGGTTTTTATGAGGAATAATAACAATTGCTTTAGGTGAACTTAAAAGCGTTTTTATACTATTAATATCGTTTGCATTCATAGATGGCGAAGATACAATTTTTTAATAATGGATTATATCGAATTCTTAAAGAAATGTGTTACTTTTGCAGCTTAATAAAAATAAACAAATGGCAACAAATAGAACATTTACAATGCTTAAACCAGATTCTGTTGAAAAAGGGAATATTGGTGCAATTTTAGAAAAAATCACTGCTTCTGGATTCAGAATCGTAGCGATGAAATTAACTCAAATGACAACTGCTGATGCTCAGGAGTTTTACGCAATTCACAATGAAAGACCTTTCTTTGGAGAATTGGTAGAATATATGACTCGCGGACCAATTGTAGCTGCAATTCTTGAAAAAGATAATGCTGTGGAAGATTTTAGAACCTTAATTGGTGCTACTAATCCTGCTGAAGCTGCCGAAGGAACAATTCGTAAGTTATATGCTGCATCTATTGGTGAAAATGCAGTTCACGGAAGTGATAGTGATGATAATGCAGCTATTGAAGGTGCGTTTCACTTTTCTGGAAGAGAAATGTTTTAATTAGATAAAACAATTATATTTAAAAAAGGCGCAACTTATTAAGTTGCGCCTTTTTTGTTGCATTTGTTAGTATTTTACAATTCATCCATAAAAAAATACAATTCGGTAATTCCTTTTTTATAAACAGCCGCTTCTGTTAGATATTTGTACTATCAAATAAAACGAAAGTATTATGAACATTCTAGCAAAAATTTTAGTCGTCTTTTTATTAATTTATTCAACTGCAACTGCACAAGAAGATAAAGGACAAAATGTTTCGATTCATATTGAAAACCTTAATAGTGACAAAGGACACATTTATGTTTCATTGTATAATACAGAAGACTCTTTTTTGGGGAAAGGTTATAAGTCTTCGATCGTTAAAATCAAAAATAAGTCATGCTCAGTAACATTTGAAGATGTACCAAACGGAATTTATGCAGTCTCGTTTTTCCATGATGAAAATGAAAATAAGAAAATGGACACCAATTTTTTGGGTATTCCTAAGGAAGATTATGGCTGTTCTAATAATGCTACGGGTTTTATGGGACCACCAAAATGGGAAGATGCCAAATTTGAAATACACAATAAATCAATAACTCAAACTATAACATTATGAAAAACTTAATAATTATTGCATTCGTATTCGTTTCAGGAATACTATCAGCTCAAACAAATTTTGAAAAAGGAATGGAAAAAGCATTTTCGCTTTGGCAACAAGGTAATACTGATGAAGCCGAAAACATGTTCGAACGTATATCAAATGCAGAAATAGATCAATGGTTGCCTCATTATTATATTGCTCAGATTAACAGTATAAAAAGTTGGAACTTGAAAGATGAAGCCAAATTGAAAGCACAATTAGACAAAGCACAAACTCATCTTGATTTAGCTAAAGCTATTAGTAAAGAAAATCCTGAAATTATGGTACTTCAAGCTCATGTATTAACAAATTGGGTAGCTTTTGATGGAATGACCTACGGGATGAAATATTCTGGAAAAATAACAGAATTGTATAGTAAAGCTTCTGCAATGGCTCCAAATAACCCAAGAGTCTTATTTAGTAAGGCAGAATGGGGAATAGGAAGTGCTAGATATTTCGGACAAGACACTAAGCCGTTTTGTTCAGATATAGAAAAATCTCTAGAACTTTTTGCTAACTTTAAACCAGAAAGTGAGTTTCATCCAAATTGGGGAAAAGAACGTGCTGAACAAGTTTTAAAATCTTGTAACTAATACTATTAATCTACTATGGCAACTAAACCTTTTAAGAATATTATAATTACATTTATTATTGGCTGTATTGTATATGCTATTGGTAAATTGTTGTCAGGTGGATTTCATTACACTACAATTAATGAATTTTTGTTCGATTTTACGTTCTACCAATTATATGCTTTTGTTCTAGGTTATTCTAATACTTACTTCTTTGGTTACATGGAACGTCGCCAATGGAAAAAGCAGGATACACTTAAGCGTATTGTCCTTGGAATATTTGGTTCAGCAATTATAACTCTTATTGGATTATTCTTCTTAAGGATTTTTGTTGAAGTTATTTATTATGGAACTTCATTTGAAAAATTCATTAAGCAAGAAACTTGGCAAGGATATTCATTTGGTCTCTGGGTTACAATGACAATTGTGATTATTTTTCACGTAGTTTATTTCTATAATCGATATCAGAAAAATAAAATAAAAGAGCAGAAAGTTATAGCCGGAACAGCTAGCGCAAAATTTGACGCTCTTAAGAATCAGTTAGATCCACATTTTTTGTTCAATAGTTTAAATGTGTTAACCAGTTTAATTGAAGAAAACCCAAAGAATGCTCAAAAGTTCACGACGTCTTTGTCTAAAGTATATCGCTATGTTTTAGAGCAGAAAAACAAAGATTTAATTACTGTAGATGAAGAATTGAATTTTGCTAGAACGTATATGTCACTTTTAAAAATGCGATTTGAAGACAGCATAATTTTTGAAATTCCAGATCATGCTCAAAATCCTGAAAGTAAAGTTGTTCCGTTGTCGTTACAATTGCTTTTAGAGAATGCAGTAAAACATAATATGGTAACTAGTAGCAAACCATTGCATATTAAAATCTATGAATCTGAAGGGATGTTAGTTGTAGAGAATAATCTTCAACCAAAACAAATTGTAAAAAAGAGTAGTGGTGTTGGATTAGAGAATATTAAACAACGTTACAACTTATTGTCAAATAAAAAAGTATCAATCAATCAACAAGCAAATCGTTTTGCAGTCGCAATACCAATGCTTACAAAACAATTATCAATCATGAGAAAAATAGAACCAAGAACACAATTTGATGACAGATATGTTAGAGCTCGTAAACGTGTTGAAGAGATGAAAGAATTTTATTACAGTCTAATCTCTTATTGTATTGTTATTCCATTTTTAATATTTATATGGTTTAAGTACACACCACATACCATTCAATGGTTTTGGTTCCCAATGTTGGGTTGGGGAATGGGATTAGCGTTTCATGCCTATAAAGTATATGTTAATGATGGTGTATTAGGTAACGGATGGGAAAAACGTAAAATTGAAAAGTTTATGCGTGAAGAGGATGAACAACGATGGAATTAAGAACAATAAATATCATGGAAAATAGTATAGAACCTTACGAGAACAGTAGAACACAAAATGCTTGGGAAAAAGAAGAAGCGTATTTAAGAGCTCAGAAAAAAGTAAAAGCAATTATTGGATTTTATTGGCATTTGGCATCTTATGTTATCATCAATATATTTATAATGATTGTGATCACCTCTAATGGTGTAAAGTTCTTTAGTTTCGGAACATTCTCTACTGCAATATTTTGGGGCATTGGACTCTTTTTTCATTTTTTAGGCGTTTTTGGTCCCGACTTTATATTTGGTAAGAAGTGGGAAGAGCGTAAGATTAAAGAATTGATGGATAACGACAAAAAATATTGGGAATAATGAATGAAAGTAAATTTAGTCATAAAGAGCGCTATGAAATTGCTGTAAAACGAGTAAAACGGATTAAAGGTTTTTATACTCATGCTTTAGTTTTTACTGTAGTTAATTTAATCTTTGTTTATATCAATTTTCAAAATTTAGATGAAGGTGAAAGCTATTTTCAGTGGCGTAATTTTATTACATTTTCTTTTTGGGGAATTGGTTTGTTAGCACATGCAGGATCTGTGTTTTTACCAAATTTAATTTTCGGTAAAAATTGGGAGAGTAAGAAAATTAAAGAGCTAATGGATAAAGATGATACTCGTTGGGAATAAAAATTATTAATTTAAAATTAATTTACAAAGAATGAATGTAATCATAATTGAGGACGAAAAACCTTCAGCTAGACTTTTACAACGTATGTTAACTGAATTAAATATGGAAGCACAAACCATGTTGCATTCTGTTGAAGAGTCTATTGATTGGTTTCAAAACAATGCGCATCCAGATTTAATATTTTTGGATATTCAACTAAGTGATGGATTATCTTTTGAAATTTTTGAAACCATTGATATAAATTCTGCTGTTATTTTCACAACCGCATATGATGAATATGCTTTACAAGCATTTAAACTTAACAGCATTGATTACTTGTTAAAGCCCATTGATGAAGATGATTTAAAGCATGCTGTTTCTAAATATAAAGAGCGTGCACCTCAGCAGCAATCAGTAACTTTAGATTTTAACGATATTAAAAAGTTGTTAGTAAATCCTATTGAGCGTGAATACAAGAAACGCTTTTCGGTAAAAGTTGGTCAGCATTTGAAATTAATTGATATTGATAATATTGAATGTTTCTACAGTGAAAACAAAGGGACTTATGCGTATACTTCTGAAGGTAGAAATTACTTGTTGGATCATTCATTAGAACAGCTTGAGGAAGAATTAGAACCTCATAAATTCTTTAGAATCAGTCGAAAGTTTATTGTAAATGTTAACGCTATTAATGACATGGTAAGCTATACCAATTCTAGATTGCAAATAAAACTAAATACGTTTAAAGATCAAGATGTAATTGTTGCGAGAGAACGCGTAAAAGATTTTAAAGAGTGGTTGTCTTAAAAGATATCGAAAATATCTCCTAGCGAATCTCCAAGCCCATCAATTAAATTTTCGGTTCCTGAAAATAAACTGCTTAAACCAAAGTCTAAGAACAGATCGAGTAAGAGTAAATCAGATAAATCCGTAAACCAATACGTGTCTGATTTTTTCTTTGCTTCTTTTTTCCATTCTTTATACTGTTCTTGTTTTTTATGTTCTATAATAATTGGTTTGTTTGAACTCGAAATGTTTAGCATCTCATCATATGCAAGCCGTTTTTCTGAGTTTGATAAAATGTCAAAGCCTTCAACTAATAGATTAAAATTTGCTTTAGCGCCTTCAGATTTATTTTTATCAGGATGATATAAAGCAATCTCTCTTCGAAACGTTTTTTTTATCGTGTCTAAGTCTGCCGATTTTTCAATCTTTAGGATCTCGTAATAATTAATTAGTTCCATGGCTTTCAGATTTAATAAGTAATTTGTTAACCTCAGCTATAAAGGATTGATTGTCATCAACAAAACATAATAATTTGGTGTAATTTTTAGGTTTCCCGTAAATAAACTCCAATTGTTGAGGTGTCTTTAAATGAATTACAATATTGCTGTTTTCTAATTCTCCTAATAATGATAATGTTTTGGTGTTTTTTTCTTTATTAAAATCTGAAGAATTTGCCAATGTAATACTTTCAACGGCTTCAATTGGTATAATAGTTTCACTCAACATTCCGAAGCGTAAGATCAATTCATCATCTTTTAAAATCATAGGTCTCTTAGGTATCGATCTGATGATTCCTATAAGTTGTAATGCTGAGTAGATACTTAATCCTGTTAACACCCAAGCCAATACAGAACTCCATTTAGAAGCCAATATATGAATGCTTATCATTTCTATTCCTACTAAGAAAATAATTGCAGTAAGTGTAGATAAAATACCAGAGCCTTTATAGTTTGAGTATTCATTAGGCTTTAATTCTATTTTTTTGAAATTAAAAAAGCCATAGTAGATGAGCGCAATTTCATTAGCAACTAATTTTGCAGGTGTTTCAGGAAACATCGATTTACAAGTGGCTTGAAGAATACTGTAAAAATCTTGATGTTGGTTTGAAGCGTTTTTATAGTGTTTGATTGCTTTTTTAACTTTAAGAATAATAATGGTAAAAACAATTAATTCAACAATAGGTATTAGCCAAGTTTTGGCTGCTGTTAAGGTATCCTGATTTGAAGTAGGTATGGCATAGGAAGCTATAATTACACAAAGAATTAGAAATGGCGCAATGGTGAGATTTGAAATCTTAGTCTTTCGAATTAAGATGAAATAAACCAACGGAATTGTGATAATAAAATCTATGGTTATAAATGTAGATAATGTGTTTTGATGGGATAAATATAGAGTTGAATTTAGTAGTAAAATTAACACTAAAATTAATGTTAACGGAATAATAAAAGGGACTAAATTAAGTTTTAAAAACGAAGTTTTAATCGTCATACACTACACATTTTAAGTCATTTACTGTAAGACGCAAGTTATAGTTGATTGTTACGATTTATGGTGTATTATATTTAAAATTACTTTTCAATGCGATTATCATCAAAAGATGATGGTAATAAATTTGGAATTAGTTTTGC
>NZ_JBGCCX010000117.1:0-4314 GCF_045105015.1 Psychroserpens sp. | reverse complement strand
GTAAATCTTGAATCAGGAAAACTATTGGCTAAATTTTCTGTAGCAACAAATGAAAGCTATAAAAATGCACAAGGTGAAAAAGTAACAGATACACAATGGCACAATGTTGTAGCTTGGGGAAAAACAGCTGAGATTATTGAGAAGTATGTTACAAAAGGAAAAGAAGTTGCCATTGAAGGAAAGCTAACCACACGATCTTGGGAAGATGACAAAGGAAATAAGCGTTATACTACTGAAGTTGTTTGTAATGAATTGTTGATGTTAGGCAACAAATAATATTAGTTAATTATTGTTAGAAAGGCTCTCCATGAGGAGGGCTTTTTTTATTCCAAAATCGAAATCTTCCGTTTCGCTTCATTACCTAATTCATCAACAACTGTAATGATATGTTCGCCAGTTTTTGGAATAACAGCTAATTCATGTATGTTTTTTGTTGTTCCAACATAGTCTTCATCAATATACCAGTATACAGAAGTTTCAGGCTTGGAGTGTGCAATTTTTAAGACTAAATCATTAGTGTTACCATCAAAATCTTTTGGTAGAAATACAGTGTTGTTAGTTTTCGGATAAATAAAACTCATCGTCATTTGATTGTCACCTTCGCAATCTGATCGCAATTTTGGTAATGGTTTGTAAAATGGATTTTTAGTTTTGTAGTAGTATGCTTTTAATGGTGTTAATACAAACCAAGGTTTATGTTTTATAATACTTAAATCTTCACAAGATGAATTAACTTGATAGGATTCTGTGTCATCTACATGAGCTAAAATGTGATATGGACAAGGCTCTGTTTTTAATCCGCTTACTTGAATGTATTTGTTTTCAGTATCATCACAAATTGAAGATGCTCGATGTCCACTTTTAGAGCAAATACTAACCTCTTGCATATCGTCAAATGGTTTTGTAAACCAATCACTATTTGGGAGTAAATCAAATACATCAAATAGTATTGGAGCTGCTGTTTGAACACCAACTAATCCTGGTCGACCTTCACCATCGGCATTGCCAACCCAAACACCAACGACATAATCTTTTGTCGTGCCAATGGCCCAAGCGTCTCGAAATCCGAAACTCGTTCCTGTTTTCCAAGCCACTTGTTTAGAATCATTAAAAAACTCCCAACTTTCATCTCCTTGAGGTCTGTTTACCTTTTTTAAACTTTCGTAGGTTAAATAAATAGAAGCAGCATCAAATAAGGTTTTGTCAGTACTTTTTGTTCCAAAGTCAATGGTTTCTGAAGCTAAAAAAGTGGGTTCTATAAATTCGTTAGAATAATATTCACTAGAGGTTTCAGAAAAGTGATTCAGTGTTGATGATAATGAAGCATAACTTTTGCATAAATCCCAAAGGTTGCTTTCAGCACCTCCTAAAATTAATGATAAACCATAATGATTCGCATTATATTTTAAATCTTTAAGTTCTAATTGTTTCAAATATTGATGAAAACGATCTAATCCAAAATCTTGAAGCATTCTCACTGCTGGTACATTTAATGAACGCGATAGTGCTTGACTAGCTGGAACGACACCATCATATTCTTTATTAAAATTCTCAGGATTATAACTTCCAAACTGAGATGGAATATCTGCAACTAAAGTGTTTGGTAATAAGTCGCCTGCATCCAACATTGCTGCATATAAAAACGGTTTCAAAATACTGCCAGTGCTTCGAGGTTTGTCAATGATATCAACATCTTTTTGATGTGTTCTATCAGTAGGAGAATTACCAACATAGGCAAGCACTTCTCTTGTATGAACATCTAAAACTAAGACTGCTGTATTATGAATTTCGTTTTGTTTTAAAATGTTATAATGGTTTCTTACTGTTTGATTTACGAGTTCTTGAAGTTTAGTGTCAATTGTCGTTTGAATGCGTTTACCTTTATTTTTTTGTGCAACTTTTTGTAATAAATGTGGTGCAATCTGTGGTAAAGCATATGGTTTTTGTGGTAAGCCTTCAGCAATCGATAAGTCGAAAGTTAGCGAATCTATAATACCATTATCTAGAAGTTTCTTTAATAATCGATTTCGCTTTTGTAATAAGCGTTCTTGGTTTTTTCCTGGATATATTAAACTTGGTGCGTTTGGTAACACAGCCAAAGTAGCACTTTCTGCCCAAGAGAGTTGGTTCGAATTTCTATTGAAGTATCTCCAAGCGGCTGCATCTAGTCCGACTACATTTCCGCCAAAAGGAGCATTACTACTGTAATAGGCTAAGATGTCTTCTTTTGAATCTCTAAATTCTAATCGTGATGCTAAAACCAATTCTTTAAGTTTCTCTAGATAAGTTCTAGCTTGACCTTTTCTTGATAATCTGATTACTTGCTGTGTTAGTGTACTTCCACCTCGTTTTACTTCTCCAGAACTGATATTGTCTTTTAAAGCTTTGAAAATTGAAACTGGATTAAAACCAGGGTGCTTGTAAAAGTATTCATCTTCAAACTGTACAATACATATTTTAAATTTTTCTGGTACACTATTATTATGAGGAAAACGCCATTGTCCATCCGAAGCAATTTGCGCTCCCAATAAATCATTATTTTTTGATGTAATTACAGTAGCAGTTGGATCTTTAAATAAATTTTGGGGTAAGCAAAAAGCATAAAAGATTATTAGTACAAATAGCACTAGTGTTTTCTTTTTATGTTGCTTTAGGATGTTAAATAACCTATACATTTGCTCTACTACAACGTTATAGTTAGTTTATTAATTATTAATTGTCTCTTTATATTATATATTTAGTATAGTTTTAAAAAAAGACCTACAATATATACGTGAGAAAGTACTGTAATAATCTTAATGTAATCATAATTTTTTGTGTTTTTTTTTCTTCGGAAAAAGTATTTGCGCAATTAGGTTTTTGTCAAGGAAATTCAGGTGATCCTATTTTTGTTGAAGATTTTGGAACTGGACTTTCCGACACAGCTTTACCACCAGGAACCACAACTTACACTTATGCTAATGGATTAAATCCAGAGGATGGCTTGTATACCGTTTCTAGTAATACAAGTTACTTTGATTGGTTCGATATCCAAGACCACACACCTTCTGATGTAAACGGAAGAATGCTTGTAGTAAATTCTGATTTTTCTCCAGGAGAGTTTTACAGGACAACGATTAATGGCTTATGTGAAAACACATCATATGAATTTTCATCTTGGATTGTTAATTTGACTCCTGCAGGTGGATTTTGTGGTGTAGGAGCAATACCTGTGAATGTTAGATTTGAAATATGGGATAATTCTGATACGAATTTATTAGCGTCTGGAAATACAGGAAATATAGGAAGCTCGAATACACCAAATTGGCAACAGCATGCTTTAGCTTTTCAAACGACACCAACTCAGACATCCATTATTTTAAAAATGATTAACAATGGTTCAGGCGGCTGTGGAAATGATTTAGCAATTGATGATATTGTTTTTAAAAGTTGTGGTGATTTTATTTCAGTGACTGACACCACTAATGCTACATCTGTATCTTTATGTAGTAGTGAAACACCTTATTCAACAGCATTAACCGCAACACCTGATAATTCTGTTTTTAATAATCATTTTTATCAATGGCAAGAAAGTTCAGACGAAACAACTTGGACAGATATTGCAGGTGCTAATAATCAAATTTTAACTTTAACAGGAGTTACCACTACAACTTATTATAGAGCTAAAGTTGCTGAATTTGCTCTAAACTTAAGTAATAGTGACTGTATAACTTTCTCGACGACATACTTAATAAGTATTGATCAATTACCCAATCCTCCAACTTTAGAGTGTTGGGAAACAGCAATTATCAATAGTACAACTTGTAGTTGGGATATTTCTGGAACTCAACCATTGCCTCCAACTTTAGAGTGTTGGGAAACCTCAATGTTCAATACTAACACTTGTTCTTGGGATATTACAGGTACTCAGCCCTTACCTCCAACTACAGAGTGTTGGGAAGTGGCAACCTTCAATATTACTACATGTACTTGGGATGTTACAGGAACTGAACCCTTAGAGCCTTCTGGATTAGAATGTTGGGAAACAACATCTTTTAACACTACAACGTGTAGTTGGGATATTTTTGGAAACCAACCAGTTGAGCCTACTGGTTTAGAATGTTGGGAAATTACAACCTTTAATAACACAACTTGTACTTGGGAAATAAGCGGAACTCAGCCTGTTGCTATTACTCCCACTCCATTAGAGGTTTGTGACGATGGAGTTCCCGATGGATTAACGAGTATAGATATTTCGATAAAGACTCAGGAGATTACGGGTAATAATCCCAATTATACAGTTAGTTATTATTTAACTCAATCAGATGCTGATAC
>NZ_JBGCCX010000116.1:0-6624 GCF_045105015.1 Psychroserpens sp. | reverse complement strand
ATCTGGTGTTGAAATGACCATTAAAAAGTATGCGCCTCAAATAGAAAAAGTTATTAATATAGAAGTGTAGTTGGGCGTGACCACAAGGGTCAGGCTTTCGGTAGTCGCTTTTTTTTTGTTTTTCTGAGCTCGTCGAAGAATCTCAAAAAAAGCAAAAAGAGCTGCGACAAAACCTCAATCCTTCACGCAAACTGATAAATATCATTAAAATTAATAGTTTAAAACAGGAACTTTGTTACCAAAGTTAAATTAAAAGATTCCCACTGTTGTGGGTGTTTATATGATTAAAACAGACATACTCATCATAGGAGCTGGACCAACAGGGTTATTCACGGTTTTTGAAGCTGGCTTACTAAAACTAAAGTGCCACTTAATTGATGCATTACCTCAGCCAGGCGGACAATGTTCTGAGATATATCCAAAAAAACCAATCTATGATATTCCCGCATATCCAGAAATTCTTGCAGGTGATTTAACCGACAAGTTATTAGAGCAGTGCAAACAGTTTGAACCTGGATTTACACTTGGAGAACGAGCAGAAACAATTGATAAACAAGAAGATGGTACGTTTATTGTAACCACAAACAAAGGAACAAAACATCGTGCTCCAGTGATTGCTATCGCAAGTGGCCTAGGGAGTTTTGAACCTCGTAAACCATTACTTGATAATATCTCAGATTATGAAGATAAGGGTGTGGAGTATATGATTAAAGAGCCAGAGATGTATCGTGGTAAAAATGTTGTTATTGCTGGAGGAGGAGACTCAGCCTTAGATTGGAGTATTTTTTTTTTTTTTTTAGCTTCTTCAGTTACTTTAGTGCATAGAAGAAATGAATTTCGTGGTCATTTAGATTCTGTTGAAAAAGTACAAGATTTAAAAAATAAAGGTAAAATAAACTTAATCACACCTGCTGAAATTACAGCCATCAATGGAAACGGAAAAGTTGAAGCCGTTGAGGTGACTAAAAAAAATGAAGATCCAACTATAATCGAAACCGACCATTTTATCCCATTATTTGGATTGTCACCAAAATTAGGACCAATTGCAAATTGGGGATTGGAAATAGAAAAGAATGCTATTAAAGTTAATAATGCTTTAGATTACCAAACTAATATTCCTGGAATTTTTGCAATAGGTGATGGAAACATATATCCTGGTAAATTGAAATTAATTTTGTGTGGTTTCCATGAGGCTACTTTAATGTGTCAAGCGGCTTACCAGATTATTAATCCAGGAAAACGTTATGTTTTAAAATACACAACTGTTAGTGGAGTAGACGGATTTGACGGTACGCGTAAAGAAGCTCCAAAAGCAGTTGTCAAGAAAATAGAATAGTGGAACAGGACGTCAATATAAAAATTACTGATAGGGAAGGGAATACACATGAAGTTCTAGCGCCTACTGATATGGCTATGAATTTGATGGAAGTTGTTCGTTCTTATGAATTAGCACCAGAAGGAACAATTGGTATTTGCGGTGGAATGGCAATGTGTGCATCATGCCAGTGTTATGTGAATTCTGAAAATGAGCTTCCTGAAATGCAGGATGATGAAGAAGCGATGTTAAGTGAGGCATTTCATGTTAAAGAAAACTCTAGACTTGGCTGTCAAATTCAAATCACTCCAGAAATGGAAGGTCTAGAGGTTGAACTCGCACCAGAAAGTTAATCCGTTTTGTAATCGGCCAATTTTCGTGGCCCTTCTAATAATACTCTTACAATTTTTAAAGTGCCATCATCTGTGGTAGCTATTTGCCATTTGATAAGTGAAATCTTTCCATTTTCAATTTCAATACCAGTAATGCTTCTCGGGTGAACACAACTCCCATCATTAAAAAAAGCGATATCTCCTGGTTCTGGAAAACGAGGTCGATGCGTATGGCCAACTACAGTAATTAAGTTATTGTTTTCAATAATCCATTTCTTGGTGCGACGCTCAACTTTAATTAATTCTTTATAATTTTTAGCTGGACTTGTTGGGTCTGCAATGCCCATCACATTTAAAGGTTTCCAAAGCACACGAACCATAAAACGACTCCATTTCCAAAATAAATAATTCCACCAATCGGCTTGATGTCCATGAGTTAAAAACAACTCTTGATTAGTTTTAGAATGTTTTAAAACGACAGCTTCATGATATTTGAGATTACAAAATAACTCTACATCTTCGCCAATTTTTGGGTCAAAAAAAGTTGATAAATGCTTCTCGACATATTTTGGATCACGATAAACCATGTCGTGATTACCCCAAATCATGTGCAATCGATCTTGTTCATGAAAAAGTTTCATCAACATATAAACATTCTTGTGTGCATTTAAAATAGAAGTAAAAAACAAATTCTCCCAAAGCTCATCTCCATCTCCAAGTTCACAATAAGCAAAGCCTTCAGCGTAATAATGCTTTAATGCGTGAAAATAAATGTTTCTATTGTTAGCAAAATCGTCAGCAAAACTGTTATCGCCTCTATGACAATCACTAAATAGAATCAATTTACTTGAGTCGTCGAAGTCAACGACTTTAGCATTTTTATAAGCGCGATCTAATCTTGATTTTGAAGACATGAATAAACTTTCAACTAAAATAAGCAGAAATTAATCAATGTGATTAGTGTCATTCAATTTTTTCAATTGCAATAGGTAACAATCGTTCTACAAATCTTGAGTATGCTAATTCAGAAGGGTGTAAATTATCGGTAGTTACTAAATCTGTATTATTTAAACCTTCTCGAGTAATATCTGTAATATTTAGAAAAGTGATAGCGTTAAGGGTACAATAATTTTCTGCAAAGTTGTTGTAATTGTCAATTTCTAATGATGTGTTTTCGGGATTGCCAAAATTTTGACCGAAAGGTGTATATGCATAGTCTGGAATTGATATGACTATTACATTATTCTTATCACCTGAAGCAGCTGTAATAGCAGTTTGAACTAATTCTGGAAATTCAGTTTCATAAAGTGAAAAAGGTCGTCCTTGAAATTGATTATTTACACCAATCAATAATGTAACGAGATCATGATTAATTGTTAAAGTTTCTTCAGGAATATTGTTTTTAAGGTTAGTAGTAGTCCAACCTGTTTGCGCAATTACATTTACTTCGAATACGCTATTAGGAATGTTGCTTGTTAAACTATCACGAAGTTGTACAGGAAATCGGCACTCATCACAAACACTTTGACCAATAGTATAACTATCTCCTAAGGAAAGGATTTTAAATTCTTGAGTTTGATCAATATCCTGCTCCTGATTTTGTGACCCAGAAGGATTTATTACTCTCGTTGTTGAATCATCTTGATAACAAGATAGAAGAGGTAACATGATTAGAATGATGAGATAAGATGTAATCTTTTTCATAAACTAAAGATACGATATTAATAGTGTTGAATAAAAAATGCCTTTCATTTGAAAGGCATTTTTTATTTTTTACTTAACAGTATGCAACTCAATCCCATCTGAGTGAGATGACAAAAAGAGCCTTAGGCTCATTTGAATGCGTTGAGGCCTGTAACGTCCAGACCCGTAATTAATAAATGAATATCGTGAGTTCCTTCGTAAGTAACTACACTTTCTAAATTCATCATATGTCTCATGATAGAATATTCACCAGAAATCCCCATGCCACCAAGCATTTGCCTTGCGTCACGAGCAATTTTTAATGCCATATCAACATTGTTACGTTTTGCCATCGAAATTTGAGCTGAAGTTGCGGTTCCATTTTCACGCATAACTCCCAAACGCCAAGCTAGTAATTGTGCTTTTGTGATTTCAGTAATCATTTCAGCTAGCTTCTTTTGTTGTAATTGAAACTGACCTATTGGTTTACCAAACTGGAGACGTTCTTTGCTGTAACGCAACGCTGTGTCGTAGCAATCCATTGCTGCTCCAATTGCTCCCCAAGCGATTCCAAAACGTGCTGAATCTAAACAACCAAGAGGTGCCCCAAGCCCAGATTTGTTGGGTAATAAATTCTCTTTAGGAACTTTGACGTTATCAAAAATAAGCTCTCCTGTAGCACTTGCACGCAGAGACCATTTGTTATGAGTTTCAGGAGTTGAAAACCCTTCCATACCACGTTCAACAATAAGACCGTGAATACGTCCTTCTTCATTTTTAGCCCAAACCAATGCGATTTGACAGAAAGGTGAATTTGATATCCACATTTTAGCACCATTTAAAAGATAGTGATCTCCCATATCTTTAAAATTGGTTACCATACCTCCAGGGTTACTTCCGTGATCTGGCTCTGTTAAACCAAAAGACCCAATCCATTCTCCAGAAGCTAATTTTGGCAAATATTTTTGACGTTGTTCTTCGTTACCATATTTCCAAATAGGATACATTACTAAAGACGATTGTACAGAAGCTGTACTTCTTACGCCAGAATCTCCACGCTCAATTTCTTGCATGATTAATCCGTAAGAAATTTGATCTAAACCTGCACCTCCATATTCTACAGGAATATAAGGTCCGAAAGCTCCAATTTCAGCAAGTCCACTTACAATTTGAGTTGGGAATTCTGCTTTTTGAGCATAGTCTTCGATGATTGGCGAAACATCACGTTTTACCCAATCTCTAGCAGCATCACGAACTAATTTATGTTCTTCAGAAAGTAACTCATCTAGATTGTAATAATCTGGCGCTTCAAATAAATCTGGTTTCATATGAAATGATATTTTGTTTTGGATAACAAAAATAACGAAATCGTTTTCTTAAAACTACATTTTCAAATAAAAATCCTCAGTAAGTTTTATGTAATTTTGAGTATATTGATGACGAGAAGTTTCAATGACTAAATCTGAATATTTGGTTTCAGTTTTTAAGAAACTAAATTCCATTAGGCTTCGTTTCGTATCAGAAGTAGGGTTTCCTTTTACTCTAGTAATTCGCTTTGGAAATAACTTTAATTCTGATGCAGTATTTGTGAAATATTCTTCCATTGAAAAAGGAATAATTGCAGAAAATAAGCCGTTTTCAGACAGTAAATTACTTGTGCATTCTAATAAATGTTTAAAAGGCATAGCGTCTTGAAAACGTGCTAAATCACGTTGTTTATTGTTCGTTTTATAATCTTCAGAATAAAATGGTGGATTACATAGAATTATATCATAAGTATCTTCAACTTCCTCAGTATACTCTTTTAGAGACGCGTGATAACAAAATAGGCGATCATTCCATGGTGACTCTTCAAAGTTGTTTACACATTGTTCATAAGCTCGATCATCAATTTCAAGAGCTTCTATTAATTGTGCTTGACTTCGTTGAGCTAGCATTAGTGATAAAACACCAGTTCCTGCACCAATATCTAAGATGGAAAAGGGATGATTTTCTACAGTAGTCCAAGCGCCTAATAAAACACTGTCTGTGCCAATTTTCATTGCACATTGATCTTGGTTAATGGAAAACTGTTTAAATTTAAATGGTTGGTCCATATTAGTTTTGATTCTGAAATATGATAACGACTGAAGAATCTAAGAGGTAAATCTTTTCTCTCTGAATAACAGTTTTTATTTGTCTAGATAAAGATTAATGAGCCCTTCAGGAGTATCAACAAAAATAATTTGATTCTTCTTATCTACTTTTGAGATAAACTCATCATTCATTGGTATTAAGATCTCTATGCCATCTCTGTCTATTTCAAATAAAGATTGTGCAGTAGAGTCGTTAACGGATTTGATAACTCCAACGGTTCCAAAGTTTTTATCTTTAACTTGAAATCCAATGATTTCATGAAAGTAAAATTTATCATCATCTAATTTTGGTAAGAATTCAAGTGGTAAATACAGCCCACTTTTAATTAAAGCGTCTGCATCTTCTTCAGTATCTACATCTTCAAATTTAACACGTAATAATTCAGACTTGTGAAGTTGTGATGATTCAATAAAGAAGGGAATTAGATTGTTGCGAACTTCAACAAAGACAGATTCCATGTTCTCATATAGCTTAGGTTCATCTGTATCAAGTTTAACTAATAGCTCACCTTTAAAGCTGTATTTTTTGACAATCTTTCCGAGAAAGAAACACTCTTTTTTATTCATGCTTTAGTAAATTAACAAAAAAACTCCGACACTTTGTGTCGGAGTTTAAAAGTATAAAAAATAAATTTCTATTCTTCTTCGTTTGAAGCGGTAGCGTCATCACCTTCAGCTTGAGCTTCTTCAGTAGTTTCTTCTTCAACAACTGGAGCTGCTGCAGCAATTCTTGCTTCATTAACTGCTTTTTCAGCAGCTAACGCATCAGCTTTTGCTTTTGCTTGCGCTTCAGATAAATTAGCTTCTTTAGATTGTACTTTGGCTGCTTTTTCATCTAACCAAGCATTGAATTTAGCTTCAGCTTGTTCTTCTGTTAAAGCACCTTTAGCAATACCACCTGCTAAATGATTTTTGAGCATTGCACCTTTGTAAGATAAAATTGCTCTGGCTGTATCAGTTGGTTGTGCACCATTCTGAAGCCATTGTACTGCACCATCAACATTTAATTCTACAGTTGCTGGATTTGTGTTTGGGTTATAAGCACCTAGTTTTTCAAGGTATTTACCATCTCTTTTTGATCTAGCATCTGCTGCTACGATCCAGTAATAAGGTTTCCCTTTTTTACCGTGTCTTTGTAATCTAATTTTAACTGACATAT
>NZ_JBGCCX010000115.1:0-71853 GCF_045105015.1 Psychroserpens sp. | reverse complement strand
AGCACCTTCAAATGATTTGACTTGTTCTACAATAGGAGAGAGAGCCTTAACATCTTGTTTGGCTTTATCTCCTACAAATACTTTTAATACTGAATTTAAAAAACTCATTGGTGTTTATTTATATGATTTAAAAACGTTGCTAAGAACGTTTTATCTTTTATGGTTTGCGAACCTCAAAGATATGATTTGTGTTATTTATTTTGAAAGAATAAGGCACAAAAAAAGTCTCAATTTGAGACTTTTTAACTTTTATTAGTATTTAAAGTAATTTGTCTTACAAATTACTTTAATATTCATCTTCGTTCCAGAGATAATCTTCGTCTGTTGGATAATCAGACCAGATTTCTTCAATAGAGTCGTAAGAGTCACCTTCGTCTTCTATAGCTTGTAGATTTTCAACAACTTCCAAAGGAGCTCCTGTTCTAATAGCGTAGTCAATTAATTCATCTTTTGTTGCTGGCCAAGGCGCATCACTTAAATACGATGCTAATTCTAATGTCCAATACATTTCTTTATGGGTTTATTTTTTGCAAAAATAAAATTATAGTTCATAAAGTCAAGAAAAAAGTGAATTAATTAAATAAAAATTTTAAAGAACTTATAGTTTCAATCGTTTAAGCCTAGTAGAACTAATCATTTATTCTGCAAAGTGGTACTCTAGGATTCTTTTTGTGGAATCCATTTTACTTCTTCGGCTTGTAAATCATAAGACAACTTTCGTGCCAACACAAATAGGTAGTCAGAAAGTCGGTTTAAGTACTTTAAGCTTTCAGGTTGAAACGGTTCTAAATCGTTTAAAGCGCTAGCTAGACGTTCGGCTCTTCGACAAACACAACGCGCAATGTGACAGAATGACACCGTTTGATGACCACCAGGTAGCACAAAATGCGTCATAGGAGGTAAAGCTTCATTCATTGTGTCCATTTCCTTCTCAAGTTTGGAGATGTCATCTTCAGAAATTTTAGGAATATTCAGTCGGTCCTTTCCGTTTTTTAATGTAGCCTTTTCAGGATCCGTTGCTAAAATTGCACCAACAGTAAATAATTTATCTTGAATATCAATTAACACATCTTTGTAATGATTATTGATGTCTTGATCTCTTATAAGTCCTAGATGTGAATTTAGTTCGTCTACAGTTCCGTAGCTATCAATGCGAATATGATGTTTTGGAACTCGAGTTCCGCCAAAAAGTGCAGTTGTTCCTTTATCTCCCGTTTTTGTATATATTTTCATATACGCAAGTTAAAAGTTATAAGTTGAAAGTAAAAAGATTTTATTATAAAGAGAAGTTAAAACACTATCGGATTAGTTTCTGGTATCACTTTCAATAATGCCATCACGTAAACGAATTACACGTTTTGCATGCGCGGCAATGTCTTCTTCATGAGTTACCATGATAACAGTGTTACCAGCTTTGTGGATATCATCAAAAAGACTCATGATTTCATGCCCAGTTTTTGTGTCTAAGTTTCCTGTAGGTTCATCAGCAAGAATAATTGAAGGTTTATTAACTAAAGCGCGACCAACAGCAACACGTTGTCTTTGACCTCCAGATAATTGATTTGGTTTATGATCCATACGATCAGAAAGACCAACATCTGTTAAAACTTCTTCAGCACGTTTATTGCGATCAGATTTAGACATACCTGCATAAACCATAGGTAATGCTACGTTGTCTAGTGCAGTTGTTCTTGGTAATAAATTAAACGTTTGAAACACGAAACCAATTTCGGTGTTTCTAATATCGGCAAGTTCATCATCACTCATTTGGCTTACGTCATTTCCATTAAGAATATATGAGCCTGAAGTTGGAGTGTCTAGGCATCCAAGTAAATTCATTAACGTTGACTTTCCAGATCCAGAAGGTCCCATAATAGCAACATAGTCGCCAATTTTAATATCTAGATCTATACCCTTTAAAACGTGAACGGTTTCTTGACCAAGTTGAAAATCACGAATAATATCTCTAATTTCAATGACGTTACTCATTATAATTTTTGGTTTTTTAGTTGATGTTTCTGCAAGATACAGATTTCACTCCATATGACGCAATACATTAACGTATGTTACAGTCTAATAGTGAAATTTTCTTTTAGCTGTTCTTTCCTAAAAAAAACAAATCCCCAAAAAAAGGTATCAATTGTAACAGTTACTTTTGGATGTTTTTTAATAATCTCCCAAGCTTCAGTCATTTGTTTTGACCAATGAATGTCATCAAAAATGAATATGGAGTCATGATGAGCTTTATTTATGAGTAAGTCAAAATATTCTAAAGTAGCTAGTTTATTGTGGTTGCCATCAAAAAAAACTAAATCAAATTGATCTTGTTTTAGTTCTGAGAGTGAAGCTTTAAATTCCCCAGTTTTTACAGTAGTGTTGGTAATATTAAAATTTTTGAGTTGTTGCATGGCAACATCTGAAATATTTGGGCAACCTTCCAGTGTTGTGATATGATTCTTTTGATGGCCTAAAGCCAAAGCCTGTGTTGCGATTCCTAGTGAAGTTCCTAATTCTAAAGTGTATTTTGGTTTGAAATACTGCGTAACTCGATAAAGCAACTTTACTCTTTTTAAAGGTGTCCCAGAAGTTTTTGCAATTGAATCTATTGCTCTAGTGTTAGATTTGAATACTCTAGAACCTGAACCAAAATCGGTGATTTTAATTTCTTTTGTGTTTTTTAGTAAAGCTAATCGATATGCTGAAAGATTTGTATAATCCTTGTATTTAGTGTTGTTATAAAAACATTTGGTAACCAAATCGTATACAAAAGGAGAGTGAACACCATATTGATTGGTAGATTTTAAAAGAAATTTTAAATATTCAATGATTTGAAACATAAATTAAGACTCAAATTTTTCAGCCAATTCAAACCAGCGCATTTCTTTTTCTTCCATATCATCAATAATACTTTGAAGTTGTTTTGATAATTCGTTTATTTTATCTTGAGAAAGGGATGGGTCATTGAATTTTTCTTCTAAAGCTTTTTTATCTAATTCAAGAGAACGGATTTTACTTTCTAAATTTTTGTATTCTTTCTGTTCGTTATAAGACAATTTTTGAGCTTTATTTTGGTTGTCCTTTTTTGTGGTTTCAGAAGAATTACTTGTTACAGGTTTTGTTTCTTGAGGTTGGGATGATTCATAAATTCTGTAATCTGAATAGTTTCCGGGGAAATCTTGAACTTCACCACCTCCTTTAAAAACGAATAAGTGATCAACAATTTTGTCCATGAAATATCTATCATGCGAGACTACAAGAAGACAGCCAGGGAAATCTAGTAAAAAATCTTCTAGAATATTTAATGTCACGATGTCTAAATCGTTTGTTGGTTCATCTAAGATTAAAAAGTTTGGATTTTGAATTAAGACTGTACATAAGTATAATCGCTTTTGTTCTCCACCACTTAATTTTTCAACAAAATCATGCTGTTTTTTACCATCAAAAAGAAAACGTTCGAGTAATTGTTTTGCGCTAATCTGCCTCCCTTTTGCGAGTGGAATGTACTCGCCAAAATCTTTGATGACATCAATCACTTTTTGTTCAGGTTTTACTTCAATTCCACCTTGAGTATAATAACCATATTTAACGGTATCTCCAATAATGATTTTTCCTGCGTCTGGTTGAATGGATTGAGTTAACATGTTTAAGAATGTTGATTTTCCAGTTCCATTTTTACCAATTATGCCTATGCGTTCACCACGTTTAAACACGTATTCAAATCCATTAAGGATGACTTTGTCTTTGAATGATTTTGAAACTTTATGAAACTCTACAATTTTGCTTCCCAAGCGTTCCATATTAATTTCGAGTTGAATTTTATGATCTTTACGACGTTGATGTGCACGTTTTTTTATATCTGAAAAATCATCTATTCGAGATTTTGATTTTGTTGTTCTAGCTTTAGGTTGACGACGCATCCACTCTAATTCTTTTTTGAAGAGTTGTTTTGCTTTGCCTGTTTCAACTTGTTCTAGTTGAATTCGCGCTTGTTTATTTTCTAAGTAATAAGTATAGTTCCCTTTATATGTATATAATTTCCCATGATCAAGTTCGATGATTTCATTGCAAACTCGTTCTAAAAAATAGCGATCGTGAGTCACCATAAATAGCGTAAACTGAGATTTTGCAAAGTATTGCTCTAACCATTCTATCATTTCAAGGTCGAGATGATTAGTAGGTTCATCTAAAACAAGAACATCAGGATTACTAATAAGGGCTTGTGCTAAAGCTAATCGTTTTATTTGTCCACCAGACATGGTACTAATCTTTTGATTAAGATTATCCAGCTTTAATTGCGACAGTATCTGTTTAAACTGAAGTTCAAACTCCCAAGCATTATGAATATCCATTTGTTCAAAAGCCTTTTGATAAGTTTCTGTGTCTTCTGGGTTTAATAAGGCTTTTTCATAATTTTCTATGATTTTTAGCTGTGGAGAGTCTGAATTAAAAATAGTATCATTTATAGTACTATTACTATCATATTGTGGAGATTGTGATAAAAAAGAAATTCTCAATCCATTTCTCATAACCACCTGACCTGAATCAGGTGTATCATCACCAGAAAGAATATTTAAAATCGATGTTTTGCCACTTCCATTTTTAGCAACAAAAGCAATTTTGTCGTCTTTGTGAATACTGAAAGAGAGGTTAGAAAAAAGTTCTAATTCTCCATAAGATTTCGAAATATTCTCAACAGTTATATAATTCAAAGTATTTTTTTTACAAAGTAACGGATATTACTCAAAAAAACTGTGAATAGTTTTGATATTAATAGTGATAAGTTATATTTGTCAAGCAACAAGCAAATTTATAATGAATAGACTATTATTGCTTTCAGGATTGTTACTTTGTGTCTTGTCTACATCATGTATTCCTCATAAAGATATTGTTTACCTTCAAGAAAAGAGTGCCTCCTCAGATTCAACTCAAGTTATGGTTCAACAGCAGAAGCCTTATAGGATTCAAGTTAATGATATTTTGAATATTCGTATTAAGGTTTTAGATCAAGATAACGTGACTATCTTTAACCCTGTGGGTGATGGAGATTTAGGTGCATCTAATGCTGAACGTGCTTATTTTGATGGTTTTATGGTAGATCTTCATGGCAACATTAGAATACCTGAGTTAGGGAGAATTAATGTTTTGGGTTATACGACTGAGGCCATTGAAGAACTGGTTAAAGAAAAACTTCTAGAAGAACAATTTAAAGAAACAGCTAATATTTTTATTACAGTTAAATTGGCAGGACTACGATTCACTGTTAATGGTGAGGTTGGAGCACCAGGTTCAATAACACTTTTTCAAAATCGGGTAAATATTTTTGAAGCAATAGCAAATTCTGGTGAGATTGATTTAACAGGAAATAGAAAAGAAGTTCAGATAATAAGGCAATACCCACAAGGACAACAAATACACACAATTGATTTAACAGATAAAAATGTTATGAATTCTCCGTTTTATTACATTCAACCAAATGATATCATTTATGTTAAACCACTAAAACAAAAAACTTGGGGAACTGGAACAACAGGTAGAGAAACATTAACTACCATAATTTCTATTTTAAGTTTACTCACAACTACCATTTTGTTAATTAATAGAACATAGAATGTCGAATCAAGATTATTTAGATACTGAAGAAACAGGTCGCGTAAGTTTTGACTTTAGAGGTTATTTATTTAAAGTTCTAAATCTGTGGAAATTTGTTTTAATATGTATTGGTGTAGCGCTTTTAATAGGCTACCTAATAAACGTAAGAAAACAAAATGTATATAAATTAGATTCTCTGATTTCTGTAGAGAATGATCAAAATCCTTTTTTTACTGCAAATACTAGTATCTCTTTTAATTGGGGTGGAGTGTCAGGTAAAGTCGGTAAAATAATGACAGCAATAAAGACGAGAACTCACAATGAAAAAGTTGTCGACTCATTGCAAATGTATATCCAATACCTTGAAGAAGGAAGATATAGAAAAGAAGACATTTATAAGAAGGCTCCTTTTAGTTTTCAGTTAGATAAAACGAAACCTCAAATCTTAGAATATCCTGTTGGAATTAGGGTTTTAGATAACAAAACCTTTGAAGTTTTTACTGAATTTGAATCCAGTAAAAAGAGTGCTCAAAAATATGCAGACAAAACAGTCGATAAAGTTTCTGTGCCAACTGGTCCTTTTGCAAAAACCTACACAGATGGAGAATTAATAGATTTACCATTCATCAATGGACGTTTGTTCTTTGATCCTGATAAAAATATTAAACCAGGTTCGGAGTTTTTTATTAACTTCTCAAGTTTTGATAAGATTGTAGATAGATACAAAAGGAGTATAATAATATCGCCATTTTCAAAATCTTCACCATCTGTATTACAGCTTCAACTTGCAGGTAATAATAAAGCAAAAATTGTTGATTTTCTTAATACTACTTCGGTTATCTTAAGTAAGTCTGAATTAGAACGTAAAAATTTATATGCTACTAATACTATTAAGTTTATTGATAGTAGTCTTGCTGCTGTGAACTCAAATCTCAAGGATGTTACTGATGAGATGAATAAATTCAGAAAACAAAATAAAATATTTAATGTCACAGATGAGGTGTCTCAAATTTCTAATCAGCTAAAAGGATATGATTTAAATAAAGAAGAAGAGCAATTAAAATTAAACTATTTAAACAATTTAGAAACCTATCTCAATACAAAAACAGACTATACCGAAATTGCCGCTCCTACTAGTGTTGGAATTGAAGAAAATAACATATTAAATAGTGTTTCAAAAATAATAACATTAGCAGCCGAACGTCAAAATTTAGAGTATACCACAAAAGAAGGTTCTGGTTTATTTAAAGAATTGGATAAGAAAATTGATTCTGAAAAAAATGTTCTTTTAGAAGTACTAAGTTCTACAAAGAAAACGATAGGTATTCGACTGTCAACTATAAATCGAAGTATAGCAAATTTAGAAGCTAAATTGAGTGATCTTCCTGAAGATCAGCAACAATATTTAAAAATTCAAAGAAAATTAGATATAAGTCAGGAAGCATACAATCTTTATACAGCCAAACGAAGTGAAGCTGCAATTGTTAAAGCAGCAAACATTTCCGATATTTCAATTATTGATGAAGCCAAAGATATTGGTGGTGGATTGATAGGTCCAAACAAGTCGCTTAATTACATGATGGCTTTGATGGTTGGTTTCTTCATTCCTATGTTTTTAATATTTGTTCTTTTTTTATTAGATAATACTATTCACGGATCTGATGAAATTGAACAATTATCTAAAATTCCAATTTTAGGGTTGATAGGTAAGTACAATTATAAAAATAACTTAATTGTATTTGAAAAGCCTAAATCTGCTGTTTCAGAATCGTTTAGAGCTATTAGATCTAGTCTTCAGTTTATTTATAGTAAACAAAAAACGTCTGAAGGTAGAACATTAATGATCACATCTTCGGTTAGTGGAGAAGGAAAAACATTTTGTTCAATTAACATTGCAACAGTTTACGCCTTGTCAGGGAAGAAAACTATCTTACTAGGACTAGATCTACGTAAACCTAAAATCTTTGGCGATTTTAATATTGAAAATGATTTAGGTGTAGTTAATTATCTTATTGATGAACATACATTTGATGAGGTTAAATACTCTACTCAAATCGAAAACTTAGATATTGTTCCGTCTGGACCTGTACCACCAAACCCATCAGAACTTTTAATGTCTGATAAAATGCATGATCTTATTATTGACCTTAGAAAAGATTATGACATGATTGTCTTAGATACACCTCCACTAGGATTAGTAACAGATGCACTTGAGTTAACTCAGTATGCAGATGCAACCATTTTTATGATACGTCTCGATTACACTAAAAAAGGAATGTTATCACTTATTAATGCAAAGTATAGAACAGGTGAAGTTAAAAATATAAGTTTTGTTCTAAACTTCTACAAACATAAAACTAATCATAATTACGGTTATGGCTACGGTTATGGTTACGGTTATGGCTATGGTTATGGTGTTTATGGAAATGCATATCATGAAAAGGATAAAAAATCAGTATTGAAGCGAATTAAAAACTTTTTTAGTCGCTCATAATTGTGATAACAAAAAGCCAACTTAGAGTAAAGCGTTTTTTTGATCTAGTCTTATCAGTCACATTAGTTCCATTGCTAATTATTCCTATTGTATTATTTGTAATTATTGCTACTCTAGATACTGGTCAGTTTGGTTTGTTTTTTCAAAAAAGAGTTGGTCAACATGGTAAATTATTTCAAATTTTTAAGATTAGAACGTTACGAAAAGAACATCATGTTTTAGGACATTTAGATTTAAGTGCCACCAAATTTGGAAAATTTTTAAGACGCTATAAATTGGATGAATTACCTCAAGTTTTTAATGTGCTTTTTGGAAATATGGGTTTTGTAGGTCCAAGGCCTGACCTTCCAGGTTTTGCTGATGAGTTAAAAAATGATGATCGAATCATTTTAATTGTAAAACCAGGAATAACTGGACCAGCAACATTAAAATATAGAGACGAAGAAACCATTTTGTCACAGCAAGTTGACCCTGAAACCTACAATAGAACGAATATTTGGCCAGATAAGGTCAAAATAAACAAAAAATACATTGAGAATTATAGTTTTTCTTTAGATTTGAACTTTATTTTGAAATCGATAGTAAATTAAAATGAATAATACACATAAAATAACAATTTTAGGCCTTGGTTATGTAGGTCTTCCATTAGCAGTCGAATTTGCTAAAAAATATATGGTCATTGGTTTTGATATCAATGAAAAGCGTATAGGTGAATTAAAAAGTGGAGAAGACAAAACTTTAGAAGTTGAAGATGAACATTTAAAGTCTGTTTTGACTTCAGATCCAAATTCAGACACAGGATTATTTATTACCAATGATACAAGCCATACAGCTGATTCTAACGTCTATATCGTAACCGTCCCAACTCCAACAGATGAGTTAAAAAGACCAGTCTTTACACCATTGATTAAAGCCAGTGAAAGTGTTGGTAAAGTTTTAAGTAAAGATGATATTGTTATTTATGAATCTACTGTGTATCCTGGTGCAACAGAAGACATCTGTGTTCCAATTCTTGAGAAAGTGTCTGGACTTAAGTATAATACAGATTTTTATGCTGGATATTCACCAGAGCGAATTAATCCAGGAGATAAAAAACATACAGTCACTAAAATTCTAAAAGTTACTTCAGGTTCTACGCCTGAAATTTCAAAAACAGTTGATAACTTGTATAAAAGTATAATCACTGCGGGAACACATTGCGCTCCTTCAATTAAAGTTGCTGAGGCCGCAAAAGTTATCGAGAATTCTCAAAGAGACATTAATATTGCATTTGTAAATGAATTATCTAAAATATTTAGATTATTAGATATCGATACTAAAGCTGTCCTTGAAGCTGCTGGAACAAAATGGAACTTTATTAAATTTAGTCCAGGTTTAGTAGGAGGACATTGTATTGGTGTAGATCCCTACTATTTAGCTCAAAAAGCTATTGAGTCTGGTTATAATCCTGAAATTATTCTTGCTGGTCGTAAAATGAATGATAGCATGGGAGCATATGTTGCTCAGGAGACCGTAAAAATGATGATTAAAAAAGGAGCTAGAATTAAAGATTCAAATGTCTTAGTTTTAGGGATAACCTTCAAAGAAAATTGTCCAGATATTAGAAATTCAAGAGTTATTGATATCATTGAAGAGTTTGAGACTTACAATACAAACGTTGATGTATTCGATCCATGGGCTTCAAAAGATGAAGTCAAACATGAGTATGATTTTGATTTATTAGACAATGCATCACAATTACGATCAGATTACGATGCAATTGTACTTGCTGTATCACACAATGAATTTTTAGAGTTAGATTTACAAAAAATGAAATCAGATATAGGAGTAATTTTTGACGTTAAATCATTATTACCTAAACAATCAGTAGACGCTAGATTATAATGTACGAAAATAAATATCATTCAGGAGATTTAAGTCAGTTGTCATTCCTTGTTACAGGTGGTGGAGGTTTTATTGGATCAAATATTGTTGAGTATCTTTTAAAATACGGAGCAAAAAAAGTACGTGTGCTTGACGATTTTTCAAATGGTCATCGCGAAAATTTATTAGAGTTTCATAACAACCCAGCTTTTGAATTACTTGAAGGCGATATTAGAGATTTACAAACTTGTAAAGATGCTATGAATGGGATTGATTATGTAACCCATCAAGCTGCTTTAGGTTCTGTGCCACGATCCATAAATGATCCAGCTACCACTAATGCAGTTAATATTTCTGGATTTCTAAATATGATGGTTGCTTTAAAGGAGTCTTCGACTGTAAAACGAATGATTTATGCAGCATCAAGTTCAACTTATGGCGATAGTCTTGAACTTCCTAAAGTTGAAGATAATATAGGTAGACCTTTGTCTCCATATGCAGTAACAAAATATGTAAACGAATTATATGCGGATGTGTTTGGTAAAACTTATAACACAGACGTCATTGGTTTGAGATATTTTAATGTATTTGGTCCTAAACAAAGTCCAGATGGTGCTTATGCAGCTGTAATTCCTTTGTTTATGCAAGCATTAAAAGATGAAGCTTCTCCAAAAATAAATGGAGATGGCGAGCAGACTCGTGATTTTACATTCGTTGATAATGCTGTTCAAGCAAATATTAGAGGCTTTTTTGCTTCTGAAGCTGCTAAAAATCAAGTATTTAATGTTGCTTGTGGTGAGCGAATTAGTGTAAATTATTTATGGAATTCACTCAAAGAGTCTGCACAATCCAACGTTGAAGCTATCTACGGGCCAACTAGACAAGGAGATGTAAGAGATTCTTTGGCTAACATTTCAAAGGCTGAGAATTTATTAGGTTATAAGCCTCAATTTACTGTAAAGGAAGGTCTTCAAATCACTTGGGATTATTTTAAATAATAGTCTATTAAAATATAAGTTTTTATAATTTTATACTCGTTAAGCATTTACTATCTTAGCCCAAACTTTATCTAATCAACAAATTTTGAATACGGACCAAAAGGATGAATGGCTCTTTACTATTTCTTCTAAAAGAAAGCTTATAGACCTTAACTTCAAGGAAATATGGCGTTACAGAGATCTGTTGCTATTATTTGTTAAACGTGATATTGTAACTGTTTATAAACAAACAATTCTAGGTCCTTTATGGTATCTCATACAGCCATTATTTACGTCTGTTGTATTTACCTTAGTTTTCAATAATTTAGGTAGCATATCTACTGGTGGAATCCCACCATTCTTGTTTAATCTTGCAGGTATTACAGCTTGGAATTATTTTAAAGAATGTTTGACCAAAACCTCAAGCACATTTACTGCTAATAAAAATATTTTTGGGAAGGTATACTTCCCTAGAGTCATTATGCCATTGTCAATAACAATTTCTAATTTGTTGAAATTTGGAATTCAATTAATAATCTTTTTAGGCTTTTTTATTTATTATTATGCTAGTGGGTTTGACTTAGGTTTTAATAATAAATTGTTTTTGTTTCCAGTATATGTAATTATGATGGGACTAATCGGTTTAGGCTTAGGAATGATAATATCATCAATGACTACTAAATACAGAGATTTAAATATCTTAGTAGGCTTTGCTGTGCAATTATTGATGTATGTTTCTGCTGTGCCTTATCCTATATCTGAAGCAAAAGCTAAGTTTCCTGAAAAAATCGCATTACTTGTTGAGTATAATCCATTGACACAAATAATAGAAGGGTTTCGCTATATGTTACTTGATACAGGTACTTTTTCATGGTTTGGCTTTTTCTACACTTTAATAGTAAGTGTTATTTTGTTTTTAATTGGTTTAGTTATATTTAACAGAACGGAAAAATCATTTATTGATACTGTATAGTAATTATGAATAATATTATTCTTAAGATCGAAAATATAAGTAAACAGTATCGTTTAGGTGTCATAGGTACTGGTACAATTAGTCATGATTTAAATCGTTGGTGGCATCGTATTCGTGGTAAAGAAGATCCTTTTTTAAATGTAGGCGCAGTAAATGACAGAAGCCAAACCTCAGATAGTCAATATGTTTGGGCATTAAAAGATATAAATTTTGAAGTTCAAAAGGGAGAAGTTCTTGGTATTATTGGGAAGAATGGAGCAGGTAAATCAACTTTACTTAAAATATTTTCAAAAGTTACAAGCCCTACTACTGGTCAAATAAAAACTAAAGGACGTATCGCTTCGCTACTAGAAGTTGGTACTGGTTTTCATCCAGAGCTTACTGGAAGAGAAAATATTTATTTAAATGGAGCTATTCTGGGAATGACAAAATCAGAAATTAGCAATAAAGAAAATGAAATTATCGAGTTTAGTGGTTGCCAAAAATATATAGACACACCAGTTAAACGTTATTCCTCTGGTATGAGAGTTCGTTTAGCATTTGCTGTAGCTGCATTTTTAGAACCAGATATATTAGTTATAGATGAGGTTTTGGCAGTAGGTGATGCCGAATTCCAAAAGAAAGCCATCGGCAAGATGCAGGATATAAGTAAAGGTGGAGGAAGAACCATATTGTTTGTGAGTCACAATATGGTTGCTGTTCAAAACTTATGTTCTAGATGTATTGTTCTTGAGAATGGACAGGTTATTAAAGATTGTGGAGTAGAAGAGGCTATAAGTACCTATCTAAACATTGGAGAGATTACATCTAAATTCTCTAGAAAAAATAATTCAGAAGAAAAAGCTGTTTTTATTAATGATATTGGTCTAAAAAACGATGAAGAAAAAGCATTGAATATCATAAAGTCTGGAGATAATTTTAGCCTTGTTATTGATGTGAAATCTAAAAGAACGATTAACAATATTGTTATTGAACTTGGTATTGATGGCTCTAATGGAGAGCGACTTGTGTATTTGAGTAATCAACTTATTGAAAGCATCATAAATTTGAATGAAGGTGATAATAAAATTAAAGTAGCTATAAATAAATTTCCTTTTTTGCCTGGTGATTATGCTTTGACAATTAATTTGAAAGAAAAAAATGGAACTATGTTAGATACGGTAAAAAATGAATTTCGCTTTAGAGTAGAGGGTGGAGATTTTTTCAATACTGGAAAACTCAATGTAAATTCTCGTGGAAAGTATTTAGTAGCACATGATATTATCAAGATATAATAATTAATCATGTTTAAACTTCATATATTTTGGCATGACATACACAGTAAAGACGGTAAAGAAAACTATGGAGATGCATTAGCACCATTCATATGTGGCCATTTGTCTGGAAAAACAGTTGTTAAGGCTAAACTTCTTAAAAGTAAAAAGTATCGTTATCTAAAAAAGCATTACTTTACTATTGGAAGTATCATAAAAAGAGTTGCCAAAAACTCTATTGTTTGGGGAAGTGGTATTATCAAAAAAGATGAAAATGTTCCAAATGCTAAGTTTTTATTAGTACGTGGACCAAGAACTAGACAAAGATTATTAAACTTAGGATACAATGTTCCAGAAAAGTATGGAGATCCAGCACTCTTACTCCCTCAATTTATTATAAATGATGTTCAAAAAAAATATAAATTAGGAATTATCCCTCATTACGTAGATTTTGAACTTGTATGTAAAATTTTTGAAGGTATAGACAATGTGAAAGTTATAGATTTAATTACAAATGATGTAAAGAAGACAACATATGACATTCTTGAATGCGAAAACATTGTCTCTTCATCATTACATGGTTTGATAGTTCCACATGCTTATGGAATTCAAACTTTATGGATGAAATTTTCTAATAACTTATCTGGTGACAATACTAAGTTTTACGATTATTTTGAATCTGTTGGAATAAAATATGATAGAGAATTTGAAATGTCAGACACTTTAAAATCTGAAGAAGAATTACTCAAATTTGTTCATTTAAGAACAGATTTATTATTGCCAAATAAGGATATGTTGGCATTGCGTCAAAAAGAACTTTTAGAAACTTGTCCTTTCATCAAAACGAAACTTAATTAAATGGTTTCAATAGTCATTCCATACTACAATAGGCCAAAAAAATTAAATAGAGCACTTGAATCTGTATTTAATCAAGCTTACACTAATTTTGAAGTTTTATTGATTGATGATTGCTCTAAAATTAAACCAAATTTCAATTCTAATCAACCTATTGCCTATTTCAGAAATAGTGAAAATAAAGGTCCAGGTTATTCTCGTAATTTTGGCATGCAAAAAGCGAAAGGTGATTATATCGTTTTTTTAGATGCAGACGATTATTGGCATGAGGATTATTTATTGAAGACGGTTGCTGCTTTGAAAGAGAATCCTGATTGTATAATGGCCTATGCTAATGGTTTTTACGTGGATGATAAAGGGAATGAGCTTCAGGAAATGCGTGATAATGCTATTAAACCAAACATAATTTTGCCTAATATTTTTTTAGATGGTAGGCCTTGGGGAACAGCAGCTTGTTTATGGGACAGGTTGAAAATTAAAGATATTCGTTGGGTCGATACACGTTGTTGGGAGGATTATGTTTTTGATACAAATGTCGCAGTAATTTGCAATAAGATTATATATGTTGATGCTTTTTTAATTTATTATGATTTATCTAATGATGAGCAAAAGTTATCTAGAGAGAAAGACTTAGTTGCATTAGAGATTAATCGAAATGAATCTCTTATGCATATTACTAAATTGATAGAGGGTACGGTTTTTTTTGAAGATAAATTATTAAAAAGCAAACTAATTTATTATGCATTTACCAATGCTATTGCCTTTATAAAGCTGGGTTATAAAAATAAGGTTTACTACCATAACATAAAAAATAATATAAAGGGTTTAGGAGGAAAAACTAAGTTTATGAATATTAATATTATTTTAGGACTTAATTCGAAGATTGGTTTGAAATTAATGAGGTATTTTCGAAAAATCAATTCATTAAACTAAAGCAAATGTGTGGTTTTTTAGGAGAGTTTTGTTATTCAGAAAAAAAGGAGCTAACACCAACTCCAACGTTTTTTAAGCTTTTAGAATTGTCTAAACATCGTGGGCCAGATGCTACCGATGTAAAGCGAGGAGAATACTATCAACTAGGATTTAATCGTCTAGCGATTTTAGATCTTTCACCTAACGGGAATCAACCAAAACAAAGTCCTTCTGGTCGATACCAAATAGTTTTTAATGGCGAAATTTATAATTACTTAAACTTAATTGATCAATACCAATTAAAAGATTTACAGTCTACTTCAGATACTGAAGTACTCATTCATTTGATAGACAAAATTGGTGTAGAAGAAGCTATAAAATCTTTAAATGGAATGTTTGCTATTGCAATTATAGATAGTGAACAAAATGAATTATATCTCACAAGAGATTTCGCTGGGATAAAGCCTCACTTTTACGGAATGTCAAATGAAGGTATAGTATTTGCTTCACAGTACGATCAATTATTTAAGCATCCATGGTTTAAAGACGGTTTGAAGTTACGACCAGAAATTATGAAAGAGTATTTCGGGTTTGGCTATATGCAAGCTCCAAATACAATTTATGAATCTTTGTTTCAAGTAAATCCTGGTGAATTGATCGTTTTTAGAAATGGGAGTTCGGTTAAAAAGCAACTAGTGTCATTTCCAAAATCTCCTAAACAACAAACTAAAGAAAATGACGAGACTCCTAAGCAATATAACAAACTTTTAGACCGAATTATTAAAAGACAACTGTTAAGTGATGTGCCAATTGCCAGTTTTTTAAGTGGAGGAATTGATAGTCCGTTAATAGTTGCTCATGCTAAAAACAATAAAGACGACATTGAAGCATTTACCTTAAAGGTTGCAGATAAGCATATGAATGAAAGTGATATTGCCAACGAATATGCTGAAGTTCTATCTGTTAAACAAAAAGTTATTGATGCAAAAACTTCTGATCTTTTAGAACTCATGGATGACTATTTTGATAAGTGTCCTGAACCTTTTGGAGATTATTCTTCGTTACCAACGTATTTGCTTTCTAAACATGCAGTAAAAAATCATAAAGTGATGCTGTCTGGTGATGGAGGAGATGAGTTGTTTTATGGTTATCCAAGATTTAAACACATAACCGATAATAAAGCATGGTTTAAAATTCCGTTTAAACTTAGAAGGCCAATTGTCTCATTTTTAAACAAATACAATATTAGTAGTACTCCAGCGCCATATTATTACAAAACAATTTCCGAATGGCAAATTGCAAAAAACCTTCAGATTTTTCCAGATATTCTAAATAAAGTCATACCAAATACATCATTTTCTGAAGAGCTTTCTAAGCTTTATAATTTGGAAAATTTAAACTCTAAAAAATCGCTTTTAGAAGCCTTACGTTACAATGAATTCTACGCGCATTTACAAAGAGTGTTAGTAAAAGTAGATCGTTCAAGTATGGCTAATAGTCTTGAGGTTCGTGTGCCTTTTTTAGATAAAGAAAGCATTGATTTTTCATGGCAATTAGAATCTGATTTTTTGAAGCATAAAACCTACAAAAAAGTATTAAAAGATTGTTTGAAATATTTTATTCCTAATGCACTTATAAATAAGAATAAAATGGGATTCACAGTGCCTTTGGATAATTGGCTAAGGAACGAATTAAAAGATGATGTAATGCATCACATTTTTGAAATACCTTTTTATGGAGAAGAATTCTTAAATACAGATTACATAAAATTTGGAATAACTAATTACTATAAATCAAAGACACCATTTTCGGCTTGGGCTGTTTGGCATATTTATGCTTGGCAAAAATGGGCTGTGAAACATTTAAACCACTAAGTTTCAATTTGTCAATTAACAATTATTTATTTAGGTCAAGTAGGTTTCATTTTTTATCTTGCTTGTAATATTTATATGACCACCTTAACCACACCAATATTACCAAATAAGCAAACCTTTGCTAGGTTAGATAAGCCACACAAAATCAATTACAAAGCTATTTGTGTATTTGTCGCAAATGGCTTTTTTCTCGATCAGGATACCTATTGGGAAGATCAAACATGTTTGGCTCCTGGCTCTAATCATATTTTTGATGATAATGGTCAATTGTTAAGTAGTAAGTCTTGGTTTAAATGGCATTACAGTCCTAGAGAAATAACCTTTGATCAAGTTCTTGAAGAATATGTGGCTTTATTAACAGAAATTACTAAAGAACAAATAAAAAACCATCCTGTAGTTTTGCCACTTTCTGGCGGATTAGATAGTAGAAGTCAGGCTTTAGTGTTGTCCAAACTCAATAATCCCGTAACTGCATACAGTTATTCTTTTAAAAACGGCTATCCAGAACATAAGATAAGTAAAAAGATTGCGAATACTTGTGGTTTTGACTTTCATTCGTATACTATTAAAGATGGGTATTTATGGGAAGTTATTGAGGATTTAGCAAAAATCAATAAGTGTTATTCTGAATTTACACATGCTAGGCAAATGGCAGTTTTTGAACCTTTATCTAAAATGAAAGGGGTGATGTCTCTTGGTCATTGGGGAGATGTATTCTTTGATAAAGGTGCTCCTGATAGTATTACTGAAGCTACAATAGTGCCTTACCTAATGAAAAAAATGGTAAAGGAGAAAGGTTTTGAACTTGCTGAAAAACTTTGGCAAGCTTGGGATTTGGAAGGAGATTTTAAAAGTTATTTAAGAACTCGTATTGAAGATGCTGTGTCTAAAATTGAAATTGATAACGTAAGTGCCAAAGTACGTGCTTTTAAAACATCACAATGGGCGCATCGCTGGACAACCACTAACCTTAGTATATTTGAAGCTGCAAAGCCTATAACTTTGCCATATTATGACAATCGTATGTGTGAATTTATTTGCTCAGTTTCTGAGCAGTATTTAGCAGATAGACAATTGCAAATAGCACATATTAAACAACATAAAGAACTAGCGAGCATAACTTGGCACGCTAATAAACCATTTAATTTATTAAATTATCAGTATAATAAATCACCCTATAATCTTCCGTATAAGATTGGAAATAAGGTGTCAAGGGAGTTTTCTAATATGATGGGTAAACCTTATATTCAACGTAATTGGGAGCTACAATTTTTAGGAAAAAAGAATGATGCAACTTTAAAATCTTATCTTTTTTCTGAAAGCTTTAATGCGTTCATTCCTAAAGAAGTCACTTCTTTTGTATACAATCAGTTTCAAAATGATAATGCTATAATTTATGCACATCCATTAAGTATGTTGCTAACATTGGCATTATTTAATCAACAAAATAATCTGTAATATATGTGTGGTATTTACGGAGAGTTTTTTAAAAAGAATCAATTATCATCAAAGGATTTATTCCTAACACGAAATGATTTAAATAGCTTTAGAGGTCCAGATATGTCTGGTTATTGGAGCAATGACAGTAATTGCCAATTAGGTTTTAGAAGATTGTCGATTCTTGATTTATCAGAGAGAGGAAATCAACCGATGACGTCTTTTGATTCAAGATATGTTATCGTTTTTAATGGTGAAATATATAATTTCCAAGCGCTAAAATCTGATTTATTAAAGCAAAGTATTCCATTTAAAACTGAAACAGATTCCGAAGTATTAGTAAATTCAATAGCACATTATGGTTTAGATAAAACTTTAAAAATGTTGGATGGTATGTTTGCATTTGCTGTTTTCGATACCAAAGAGAATAAGTTAGATATGGTCAGAGATTTTGCTGGTATAAAACCTTTATTCTATAGTTTTGATGAAGGTGATGTGGTATTTGGCAGTCGTTATGATCAAGTAAGTAAGCACGATCTAAATAAGCATAATGGAATCGATAATTCTGTATTACGCATGTATCTAAAACGACACTACATGCCAGCGCCATATGGTATTATAAAAAAAACATTTCAACTCAGGCCAGGTGAACATGTTAGTATTCATACGGATGGCTCAATTCATAAAAATATATATTGGGAATTTCCTGATTTAAATACTTCAAGTTTAATTGAAGATCAAACTAAAGCTGTTGATTATATTAAAGAGGAGCTCTCTGCTTCTGTAAATGCACAAATGGTTTCAGATGTCAAACTTGGTACATTTCTTTCTGGCGGAATAGATTCTCCTTTAATTACTTATCTGGCTAAACAAAATGACCCAGAAATTCAATCGTATTCTATTGGCAGCGATAGTAATAAACATGATGAGTCTCAAGTTGCAACTGCATATGCTGAAAAAATTGGCTGTAAGTTTCGTTTAGATAAAATGAATGCTGAATCAGCTTTGCAGGTTCTAGATGATAGTATGAAGCATCTGAAAGAACCCTTTGCTGATTTTTCTCTTATTCCAACATATTTACTATGTCATCATGCCAAAAAGATAGGAACAGTAATGTTATCTGGTGATGGAGGAGATGAACTTTTCTATGGTTATCAGCGTTTTGAATCGGTGAGTAAGAATAGAAAATGGTTCAAACTTCCTAAGCCTTTGCGATATATCGCCTACGGAATTGATAAACTTTTATTTAATAAAAAGCATATAAATGAAGTCTTGTTGCAAGATAGTTTAGCTAAAGCACATCAAGGTTTACATTCTAGAAGTAATGATACAGATATTGAAGCATTATTTCCAAACTTAAAATCGGTTGATAATATTGATTTGCCTCATTACAGTTACAAGAATGATTTGAGTGAAACTGAATTGTTGCATGCTATGCGAAAAGCAGAATACTATGATATGATGCAGAAAACGCTGATCAAAGTTGATCGTATGAGTATGGCAAATTCAGTTGAAGTAAGAGTACCTTTTTTGAAGAAGTCCTTTATTGAAGCAGCATTAAAAATTCACCCAAAACTAGCGTTTAAAAAGAAAGAAAAAAAACTAATATTAAAGCGTTTATTAGGGAAATTAATCCCAGGAACACCTATAAGTCACGAAAAGAAAGGATTTTCAATTCCTTTAACCGATTGGCTAAAAAAAGACCTTAAATTACCTGTTCAAGAGTCCTTGCTTGATAAGGATTTTATCGATACCTTTCAACTTTCAGAAACCGAGTTAAGACGTATATGGAATATGCATCAAAACGGAGAAAAAGATTATAAGTGGGTGTTGTTTACCCTATATTCCTTAGCAAAATGGCACAAGCAACAAAACGAATAAAAATATTATATACCATTCCTAATTTTGATTCGGCAGGAAGTGGGAAAGCACTTTTGCATGTCGCTAAACGATTAAATCCAGATCAATTTGAAGTTCATATTGCTTGCTTTCATAATCGAGGTGCATTTTTCGAAGTTGTTAAGAATAGCGGTATTCCAATTCATATTTTACAATATACTACACCAATGAAACCTTATATAAAAGGCATAATTCGTTGTTTTAAGATAAGTAGGCAATTCAAAAAAATCCAACCAGATATCATACATAGTTTTCATTATTCAGCAGATTACTCTGAAGCTTTAGCTGCAAAAGTTGCTGGCATTAAATGGGTGTTTACAAAAAAGAATATGAGTTGGGGTGGATCGTCAAAAAATTCATGGAGCCTCAGAGTGAAGCTTGCTAGTGGAATTGCTGTCCAAAATACAGATATGATACGACAGTTTTTTCCGAATAGCAACAAAACAGCTTTGATTCCAAGAGGTGTTGATACCAATATGTTTAAGCCCCAAGATGTAAATGAAGCCATTAAAAAAGAGTGGAATATTTCATCAAATAATCATGTGTTAATGTGTGTTGCAAATTTGGTTCCTGTTAAGGGAATTGAAATATTACTTAAAGCATTTAGTCATGCGATTAAATTATACCCTAAGTGGAAATTATTATTAGTTGGCGATTACGAAAATGATTACGGACAAGAGATGGTTGCTTTAAAAACAAAATTAAACCTTCAAGATTCAGTTGCGTTTTGTGGAATTCAAAAGAATATCCCAGGTTATTTGAGTATTGCAGAAATTGTAGTGTTACCAACACTTAATCAGGGACGTAAAGAAGGATCTCCAGTATCGCTTTTAGAAGCGATGTCATCTGGTAAAAACGTTTTAGCATCAAATATTTCTGGTATTAATGACCAGTTAGCAGATTTTCAAGATCACCTAGTAGAAGCAGGCAATATAGAGGCGTGGATAAAAGCTTTATCCACTAATTTTGAATTGCCGACTACACATCATCAAAGTAGAGGTATGGATTTTAGAAATCATGTTTTGAATAATTATCCAATAGAACTGGAAGTAAAGCGTTGCGAACAATTATACACTAAATTATATGCATAATAACAGTTTTATTGTTAGTGTTATTATTCCAGTTTATAATGGAGGTAAAACACTTGCAGCTACTTTAGAAAGTCTAGTAAACCAGAGTTTTCAAGATTTTGAAGTGATTGCTTGCATTGACGGTACTTCTGATAATTCTGAAGACATTCTAAAAAAATATACAAGCAAATTCAAAAAATTCACTTTACTTAAAAATAATAGAAATAGAGGTTTGGGTTCAACAATGAACCGATTGGTTGCTGCTGCTAACGGAGCACTTATTGCAATCGCTGAACAAGATGATTTTTATTATCCTGATCGACTAGAAATACAAGTTAAAGTTTTAAATACTCAACCTGACGTAGGAATGGTTTCTGGAATAGCAGAATTTTATGACGGAACTAAAACCATGTCCAGATTTCCTGGCATCTTAGATAGAGGGAAGCAATATCCTACTGGAGAAGATATGTTTCTTTTAAATTATAGAGAACAAATTAAGGTCGTAAATACTTGCTTGATGTTTAGAAAGCAAATTCATGTCGATAATGGTTTGTATTTTTCACAGCATTATCCTAGTATAAGTATAGACTGGTCTTATATTCTGAGGTTCTCATTAGTTTCTAATATATATGGAGTTCATAACGTTCTAGTTAAAGTTGATCGCACCCAAAACAGAGATTCAGTAACTTCAAATAAAGAAAAACAATTTATGGCTGCTCATGAGTTGATTCGATCTTTTGCTTATGAATTCCCATCTTTAATTAAAAGACAAGATTATTTGTATGCTAAACGAACACAAAAACTCATCGAACTTTCACAACATTATGGAATTAGCTTTTATTTTAGAGCAATAGGTCAAACTTTTTTAAATTGGACAGATAATAGGTTTTATAAAAAACTCATTTCAAGATTAACTAAAAAAGTAAAAAATTAATGAAAGCAAATTTGTTTATAGCTGGAGCTTGTAAATCTGGAACTACTTTTTTGCATGATGTATTATCGCAACAAGATGATGTTATTGGCGCAAATCCAAAAGAGCCTTACTTTTTTGAATTACCAAAACGAATAAGAGATGTACAAGAATATCATTCTAAATATTTTGAGGCTTATACCAATCAAAAATATCTTTTAGATTCTAGACATCGAACCATGTTTTTTTCTTGGATTCCTAAGGATTTATATGACTATAATCCAGAGTCTAAGCTTATTTTTATGTTAAGGAATCCAATTGATAGAGCTTATTCTCATTGGTGGATGTGGTATTCAAGAGGTGTCATTAAAACATCATTTGATGAAACCATTAAAAATGAAATGAAATCTATTCAAGACAATGGTAGCTTTATGGATATTTCTCCTGAAGATTATCATTCATTTGTACGTAATAATTCGCATCAACAACGATTAGCATATGCAGATGCTAATACGGTTTTGGAGTCAGGTTATTATTTTGAACAAATAAAACGGTTCCAAGACTATTTTGACAATAGTAATATGCTTATTCTAAATTTTAATATGGTATTTGATCTTCCTAAAATGAATAAAACTTTGAGTGAGTTTTTAGATATTGAAATTACAGATTCAGCAATAAATAAAAGACAAAATAAAGCAAAAAACTATAAACAAACTAAGCATGTTTTAGCTCCTTTTTTGCCGAATTGGGTAAAAAGAAAGGTAAAGGATGTCTTCTTTAAAAAGCCAAAAATATCTTCGAAAACTTATACTTTACTTCAAGAGCATTATAAAGAGCACAATAAAAAACTTATTAGTGAATTCAATTTACAATTTGTAAAAGAATGGCAAAGCAATTAATTTATGTTAAGTATTCTAATTACACATTTTAATAGACCAGAAGCCCTAGCAATATGTATTGAGGCAATTATAAAAATTGAGTTTCCAATACCAATTGAACTTGTTGTAAGTGATGATGGAAGTCAATTGAAATATTTAGACCAACTTCAAGATTTACCAATAGATACGCTTGTAACTACACCTGTAAATAAAGGATTAGCGTCTAATTTAAACCGAGGTATTAAAGCTTGCAAAGGTGATTATATATTATATGTTCAAGAAGACTTTATTATTAAGCCAGAAATTTTAAATGTATTACCAGAAAGCTTTGAATTGTTAAACTCGAAGCAATTAGATATGGTTAGATTCCGAGCTAATTATGTGTTTAGTCACTTGATTCCTTTAACTAATCATGTATCAAGAATCCCGAAATTTTCAATCAGGAACTTCAATATCAATACATTTCAATACAGTGATAATCCTTTTTTAAGCACACCAGCTTTTTTTGAAAGACTTAATTATTTTTTAGAAAATTCTAGTGGGCCATATGGTGAAACAGAGTTTGCGATTAGAGTTTTAAAAAGCAAATCGAAAATTGGTATTGCCGATAAAAATTATTTTGGAGCTAATGTAGAATCTAGTTCTGTTATGGTTACCGAAACTGTTAAAAAACGTTTAGGATTTAAACGTAAAATTTGGCGATTTGCAAGAGCTTTGAGACAACATCTAGAATGGATTTTATACCAGCCAAACAAGAGGAAATTATTCACTTACAAAAACAAAAAGAAACTTGAATAGTAAATATCCGTACTATTAAGTGTTTCTTGTTTTTTGAGAGTTTTTTAAAATAAAAATACTATTTTTACTCTTCATTAAAGCTTCACTGCACTTACACATTTTTATGGGCTTACGCCAACAATTACGCGGAATTAATTTTATAAGAATTGCTTATCGAAAGCTACGTAATACCCTTTTAATCACTGGTGATAAAATCTTAAAACTTTATTATAAGCTATTTAGGATTCCATTTATAGAATCACACTTTGCTCGGGTTAATAATTTTGGAGATCTTTTTAGTGCAGACTTGTTAAAGTTTTTAGGGTATAAACTTTTATATGTTGATGATTATAAAAAAAGTCAAATGTCATTGACTGGATCTATTTTACAAATGTATCATCAAGATTTTTCGTCTTATGTTATGGGTAGTGGTTTTATTCATGAGCGTTTCGACAGATCTAATAACAATTGGAACGTAAAAATTATTCGTGGACCTTTAAGTAAAGCGCAGTGTGATTATACTGGTGATTGTGTTTTTGGTGATCCTGGCATTCTTGCTTCTGTAATATTCCCAAAACATAATCTAAAAAAATATACTTTAGGAATTTTACCTCATTGTGTAGATTATGAATATGCCAAGCAGTTAAATTTTAATGGAAAAGTTAAAATTATTAGTGCAAGGCAACCAGCAAATATGGTAGCGAAAGAGATGCAAGAGTGTGAATATATTGCATCTTCGTCATTACACGGACTTATTTTCGCTGATGCGTTTAGAATCCCAAATATACATCTTCGTTTTGGTGACAAATTGATAGGTGGTAATCATAAATTTCAAGATTATTATTTAGGAATGGATTCTGAACATGAATTGATTACTTACAATAATCATTCAGCGAATGATATTATCGGTCAATGTAAATCCAGATTTACCGATGCTTACATAAAAAACAAACAAAACAATATGTTAGAGATTTATAAAAATGTTCTAGCAAGTTTATGATTAAATTTATTCCCAAGTATAAACTTCGCTAAATATTCAACAGAATTTTTAAGGTCTTATTAGTAAAAGTAATAATTGAAGAAAATACATAAAATAGCTATTTATTCTGGAAGTATTCCTAGTACAACATTTGTTGAACGTCTTATTTTAGGCTTGTCTAAAAATGAATGTCAGATATATCTTTTTGGTTTACTCAATAAAAAAGTAAATTATAATTCTTCTATTAAGTTATATGCTTATAAAAACACAAAGTCGTACAAAGCTTTTTATTTACTCAAATATACTTTGCTACTACTATGTTTTAAGTCTAAGGATAAGAGAAAACTAGATAATATTCTCAATTCTAAATCACAAAACACACTTTTGGATAAAGTGAAATGTTATCCTGTATTGTGGCATCAACCTGATGTGTTTCATGTACAGTGGGCAAAAAGCTTAGAGTATTGGTCATGGGTTCAGGATTTTAATATTAAACTGGTGTTGAGTTTGAGAGGTGCTCACATCAATTATTCGCCAATAGCTAATGCTACTCTGGCTGATTCGTACAAAACGTATTTTCCTAAAGTGGATAGATTTCATGCAGTTTCAAAGGCGATATCAAAAGAAGCTGAAAAATATGGTGCACCACCTAATAAAATTGATGTCGTTTATAGCGGATTAGATTTAAAGGCATTTAAAAGTTCATCAAATCCTGAAAACCCTAATTTTAACATTGTTTCTGTAGGAAGATCACACTGGAAAAAAGGATATCACTACGCTCTTGATGCATGTAAAATATTGAAAGAACGTAATGTCTCATTTGCCTACACAATTGTTGGTGCCAAAGATTATTTGGAGGTAATGTATCAAATCAAAGATTTAGATTTAGAAGATGACGTGGTTTTATTAAAATCAATGCCAATAGATGAGGTAAAACAAAAAATTCAATCTGCTAGTGTATTGTTATTACCCAGTGTTGAAGAAGGTATAGCCAATGTTGTTTTGGAAGCTATGGCATCTAGAACCATTGTGCTTACGACCAATTGTGGTGGTATGGAAGAGGTTGTTCAAGACAAGATTAATGGTTTTGTGTGTCCAATTCGTGATGCGAAAGCTATGGCCGAGCAACTCATTAAAATCGAAAAAATATCAAATGCGGAAAGAGAATCAATTCTTGATAAAGCTCAAAGAAAAATAGAAGAACAGCACACCGAAGCTCAAATGGTTAGTAATATGCTTAATCTTTATGGTAAAGTGCTAAATGAAGAAAGGGTATGAAGAACAAACATATAGGATTAGTTTTATCTAATGTGCCAGGTTATTCAGAGACTTTTTTTAGAAATAAGATAAAAGGTCTCCAAGAAAATGGCTTTAAAGTTGTGTTATTCGTCAACGAAAATCAATCGCAGCAAACAAGATTTCTTTGTGATGTTATTGTAGCTCCAAATTTTAATTTAAATCCATTTGGGAAATTTTTAAATGTATTTCGAGTATTAATTAAAGCATGTTTTGCGACTCCTAAAGAAAGCTATCGATTGTATGTTTTAGATAAAAAAGACGGTCTTCCATTTAAAACTCGATTAAAGCGAGTATTGGCCAATCAGTTTTTGCTTTCACAAAAATTAGATTGGTTGCACTATGGCTTCGGAATGCTTGCAGTAGATAGAGAGAATGTAGCTGAAGCTATTGGAGCTAATATGGCAGTAAGCTTTAGAGGTTTTGACTTATACTTATCTCCATTGAAACATAACAATTGTTATATTAATTTGTTTTCAAAGCGAGTAAAGTATCACGTGCTATCTGAAGAAATGAAGGAAGATCTAAAAGCATACTCAGTACTTGAAAGCAAAATAAAAGTTATTACACCTGCCATAGATGTTCATTATTTTGACTATAATCGCAACACTAATAAAAGTGAGATTGTAAATATTTTAACAGTTGCCAGATTACACTGGAAAAAGGGAATAGAATATACATTAGAAGCATTATATTACCTCAAACAGGAAGGTGTGAAATTTCATTATACTATTGTTGGAGAAGGGATTGAGCTGGAAAGATTGAAATTTGCAGTGCATCAACTAGATCTAATAGATGAAGTTACGTTTAAGGGTAAATTACCTCATAATGAAGTGAAAAAGCAATTACAGCAATCTCAAATCTATTTGCAATACAGTATTCAAGAAGGGTTTTGTAATGCTGTTCTTGAAGCACAAGCTATGGGATTAATGTGTGTGGTCTCAAATGCAGAAGGTTTATCTGAGAATGTTTTACACAATAGAACAGGTTGGGTTGTGCCAAAAAGAAATCCGAGAGCATTAAAAGATACTATTAAGACCGTAATTGAGATGTCTTTAGATGATCAGAATAAAATAAGAGAAAAAGCGATTAGTCGTGTTAAAAATGAGTTTCATATATTGAAGCAACAAAACGATTTTGTCGAATTTTATTCAGAATAAAATAAGTCTCATAAAAATATCAACCAAAGAGAATAAGTGATAATAATGAATATTTATATTCCTAGTATTAATTTTAATTTAGCAGACAAGCGACAACTTTTTATTGCCACGCGTCCGTTTTTTTTAGAAACGTCTTGGGGAAATAATTCAGCTCAAAAAACTAAATGGAATGTTACAGACAATTATGTCGATGATATTAATAAGGCTCAAGTGTTATTTATTCCAGATCCTATAAATAATTATAGTATTAAAGCTCTTAAAAGTATAAATGAATTATGTAAAAAACATAATATTAAGGGTTATGGTTATATCACTGGAGATTATGGATGTCTCTTTCCAAATTTTGATTCCATTGTTTATTTTAGGGTAGGTGGTTTTACTCAACAGTTGCCCGAAAATAATATTGGTTTGCCTGTTGCATTATCAGATATTTTTGAAAACTTATATAAGGATATTGATTTTGAAGCTAGAAAAAAACAAGAATTGCCAAATATTGGTTTTTGCGGACATGCAAGTATGTCTTTTAAAAAGAGATTTAAAGATAAATTAGTATTCGCAAAGAAGAACGTATTCCGTTTTTTTCAGAACCCGTTTAGAATTGATTATGAAACACTATTTGCTTCAGCTTATGAGCGTTTTAGATTACTAAAAACTTTAGAAAATTCATCTAAAGTAAAAACTAATTTTATCTACAGAAAAAAATATAGAGCAGGAGCAACCACTAAAGAAATACGTATTCAGACTAACAAAGAATACTATGAGAATATTCGACAATCAGACTATGTCTTATGTGTTAGAGGATCTGGAAATTTTTCTGTAAGATTTTACGAAACTTTAATGATGGGGCGAATTCCAATATTTATTGATACAAACTGTTTGCTTCCTTTTGTTGATCAAATAGATTGGGAAAAACACATGGTTTTTATTCCGTGGAAAAAAAGGCATGAAATTGCACGAATAGTTTCTGAGTTCCACAATAGTATGAGTGAAGAAGAATTTAAGCAGCTGCAACATTCTAATCGATCACTTTGGAAAAACTCACTTTCGGTATCTTGCGTTTTTCAATATATAAGAAAAAAGACAATCAAAGAATAATACAATATTAGCTTACATATTTCACCAAATATTATGCGCTTTAGTATATTATATCTTATTATTGCATAGTTAACAATTGTATAGCAGAAAACCTTTTATGACAAATTACGAATTCATGCGCTGGTTAACTTTTCCTATTATGACAACTCATTTAGTTAGAGTAAGAAAAGACATAAAAAACCTTTTAAAAGGTAGTTCTAAAAGCAATAGAGTAAGTGTATTAGATGTTGGAGGTCGTAAGTCACCTTATACAATAAATCTTCCGGCTGATATCACTTTGTTAGATGTTCCTCAAGAAAGTGGTGATAAAGAAAAACTCAACCTAGGGTTCACTAATACGCTTTTAGAAAATGTAAAAAAACAAAGATCTAATATTACAGATGTTATTATCGAAGATATGACCAAGTCTACACTAGCTGATGGTTCATATGATGCTGTTGTTTGTGTTGAAGTTATTGAGCACGTGCCCGAAGATGATTTGTTTGTTAAAAACATTTCTAGAGTCATAAAAAAAGGAGGTTGGGCTTATTTTACAACACCTAATGGAGATTTTATTAAAAATGAAGGACCAAATAAAAATCCAGATCATATAAGACACTACAAACGACAAGAGTTACATGATCTCTTAGAAAAGTATTTTGAAAAGGTCGATGTGCATTATGCAGTTAGAACTGGAAAGTATCGTGTTTGGGGTTTAAGAAGTTTTAAATTGAAACAACCTTTACTAATCTTTAGAACTTTACTCGGTAATTTTATTAATAAAATCCAATCTAAAGGTGTTTCAAAATCACCAAATAAAACAGCTCATCTAGTTGCGATAGTTCATAAATAAGTATTTTTGAAAATTAATTGATAGTATTGATTTATGGTTAACAAAAAAAAATTAATTTTTATTTCTGGAACAGGACGATCTGGTACACACCTTGTTGGTAGATCAATTTCTAGTCATCCAGATATTACACCTAGAATTGAAGCGCCTGAAACATTTGGTTTAGTTACTCGAATAGCGACTACCCAAGATATTGCTTTTCCACTTAAAACATTTCTCTTTAAAACTTTATTGAAGTACAGGCTTACTAAAATTTTTAAAAACTCAGATAATCACATACTCGAAAAATCACATCCTTCTTTATGGTTGGTAGATTTCTTGTTTAAAACTTATAAAGACTCAAAATTCATTTTTGTTTATCGTGACCTTGAACCAACTGTTAGTAGCATGTTAGAACATAAAGGTGTTAGAACATGGTACAATAGATTACCTCAAAATAAGAGCAATAGATTTTTAGGGATTAATAAGCAAAACGTAAATGAATTTGATACATATAACATTGAAGAGAAATGTGCTTTACGTTGGAAATCACATTGCGATGAAATTTTTAGGTTAAAAGAGAAATATCCTGAACAGATTTTTGTGCTGAAATATGATGATTTCTTAACTAATCCTGATAAATTTCTTGAAGAGATTTCTGGATTTTTAGATATTCCAAATACGTATACTCCTGAAACTTTTAAAATTGAATCGTTAGATAAATGGAAAAATAAACTTAGTAAAGATCAATTAGATAAAATCAGAAATGCTGTGAAATAGTAATTGTATGATATTTATGAATTATATAGAGTACAGAACAAAATTATATTAAGACTTTTAAAAATGAACTTGAAAAAAACTATAAAAGGATTGTTATATCTCTTTAAAAATAAAGAGATTAAGTTTACAAACACTTCGTTGTGTGGAAGTCCTTTAAGTCTTATAAAGAATACCACACGTAAAAATCCAGATCAAGATGATGCTTGGTGGTTTTACTTAGCCAAACATCACGATGTTATTTTTGACGTTGGTTGTAATATAGGTTACACTGCTTTATTAGCATTAATTCAAGATCCTAACAAACAAATGGTTTTAGTAGATCCCAATCCAACTGCTTTACAAAAAGCAGCTATGAATATTATAAATAACGGCCTAGGGAGTAGAGCGCAATATATCACTGCATTTGTAGGTGATACTATAGATGATACAATTAAGTTTTACACTGTAGGTTCTGGTGCAGCCGGCAGTATGCACGCTTCACATGCTGAGACTGCTGCAGCTATAAACTCTTATATGGAAGTTAAAACAGTAACTTTAGATTACCTTTATACACTTTACGGAATAAAGCCGGGTTTAATTAAAATAGATGTTGAAGGTGCCGAAACTTTAGTTATGAAATCTGCTACTAAGCTTGCAAAAGAAGCACAGTGTGCTTTTTTTATAGAAATGCATGATGTAGAAAATTTAGGAATGGAAGCAGCTGGTGATTCAATGGTTGACTGGTGTATTCAAAATAATTATAAAGCTTGGTATCTTAAAACAGGAAACTCAATAACGTCTGGAGCTCCTATAGCAACAAGAGGAAAGTGTCATTTACTGTTGTTGCCAGAACACCATCCTTATCCAGATTATTTAAAAGGTGTAGCGCAGAATAGTCCGCTTCCAAAATCAATTTGATGCTGTTTAGTTGTCTAAAATATTTGCAACCAACACATTATTTTCAATGTTTTACAAAAACTGGTCAATCTATTTTTCCTAAAGTTAGTGAGCTGCCTAAAGAGATTATTAATCAATTAAATTTAGATAATAGTTATCTCTCTGAAGACGCTAAGGCATACGACCTATCATGGCAAGCAATTCAATCAGGTTATATCGGAAATGCTAGTAGGTATAAAGAATTTGTAACATTGCCTGTGCAAGATAATTACCGTTTTTTAAGAAAAAACTTTCATTTTGCTTGGGTTTTTTTCGTGTTGTTATTTCGAATTATCACCTTTAATAATCCGTTTAAAGAAATAAGTGCTTGGTTAAAGACTAGAAGCGTTAAACGTCAAGAAGTATCAGATCAAATAATAATTTATGAAGATTGGGAATCTTTCGAGTCTCAACTTATTCAAGCAAAACCTCTGGTTAGTATTGTAATTCCAACATTAAATCGATATGAATATTTAAAGTCTGTTTTAAAAGATTTAGAGGCTCAAGATTATTCAAATTTTGAAGTGATTGTTGTTGATCAATCTGATGATTTTAATGAGAATTTTTATTCAGAATTCGACCTCAGTTTTCAAATTATTAATCAGAAAGAAAGAGCCTTATGGTTAGCAAGAAATACAGCTATTAAAGCGAGTAGAGGAGAATTTATTGCCTTGTCTGAAGATGATGTTCGTATAGATTCTAATTGGATAAGCATGCATTTAAAATGTCTGGATTTTTTCAATGCAAAAATTTCCGCTGGTGTTTTCTATCCTGAAGGACAACAAATTCCGAAATCACGATCCTTTTTTACGGTAGCTTCTCAATTCGCAACCGGTAACGCAATGCTATATAAAAACGTTTTTAAAGAAGTTGGTTTATTTGATCGTCAGTTTGAAAGACAACGAATGGGAGACGGTGAGTTTGGAATGCGAGTTTATCTTGAGGATATAAAAAGTATATCAAACCCATTTGCTTCATGTATTGACATTAAAGCAGGAACTGGAGGGCTCAGAGAAATGGGAAGTTGGGATGCTTTTAGACCTTCAACTTTTTTTGCTCCGAGACCAATTCCCAGTGTGTTATATTTTTTTAGGCGTTACTTTGGGAATACTCCATCTCGATTAGCTTTGTTAAGAATCGTACCTATTTCAATATTTCCATATCAATTCAAAAAAAACAAACCTTTATTGTTACTTGGTTCAATCATAAGTATTTTAATTTTGCCTCTTGTTGTATTTCAAGTATGTAAATCATGGTATTTGTCTAGTAAAAAAATAAAAGACGGTCCATTAATTGATCCATTAGTATGAACACTATAAAATCAAATATTGTTATAGTATCATCTGAGTTCCCTCCACAACCTGGAGGTATAGGTAATCATGCTTATAATTTAGCACTACACTTAAGTAAGAGTGGGCATGATGTAAGAGTTATCGCTGATCAACGTTCAAAATCTGGTAAAGAAGAACTAGACTTCGATGCCTCTTTGCCTTTTTTAGTAGAACGAATTAAGTTGTATGATTTTAGAGTTATCATGTATTTTAAACGAATTATCCTTACGTTTAAGTACCTCAAACTTGCAACACATTGTATCGCAACTGGTAAATTTTCGTTATGGAATGTCGCTTTCAGTAGTCTGTTTTTTAAAAGAAAAACTATTGCTGTAATCCATGGTACTGAAGTTAATTTTAAATCAGCACTTTTACAGAAATCAATTAATATTTCTCTGAAACGTTTTGATGTAATAGTTGCAGTATCTAACTATACAAAAGATCTAGTAGCACATTTGAACAGAGATATTCTTGTTATTCCTAATGGGATAACAATATCTGAATGGCAAAATGTAAAAGAGAAAATTGTACTTAATGGAAGTCCGTCTCTTACAACAGTTGGTCGTGTGAGTTCAAGAAAAGGTCAATTGAATGTAATCAAACATCTTCCAGCTCTTATACAAGAGTTTCCAAAACTGCATTACCATTGTGTTGGTATTCTTGGTGAAAATGACGCATTTATAAAAGTAGCAGAATCTTTAAATGTGGCATCCTATGTTACATTTCATGGCAGTGTAGACAATGATACTTTAAAGCAAATACTAGAAGCAACAGATGTTTTTGTGATGTTAAGTTCTGAGAGTAATACAGGTGATGTAGAAGGTTTTGGTATTGCTGTTTTAGAAGCAAATGCAATGGGTGTCCCAGCTATTGGAGCCAAAGGTTGTGGTATTGAAGATGCTATTGATGATTACAAATCAGGGATTCTAATTAATAATAATGCTCAAGAGTTTAAAATTGCCGTAGTAGAAATTTTAAAGGATATTGAAAATTACCAAAAATCATCTATATCTTGGGCTCAGAAACATTCGTGGAGTAAAATAATACAAATGTATTTGACCTTAATAGAGGATTGATGAAACTGGCTATCATATCACATACCGAACATTACAAAACTACGACTGGAGAAGTTGTAGGTTGGGGACCAACCATAAGTGAAATTAATCATTTGATTGAAGTCTTTGATGTAATTTATCACATTGCTATGTTACACCAAGATACACCACCACCAAGTGCGTTGCCATATACGTCAGACAGAGTGAAATTTGTTGGTTTAAAACCATCTGGTGGAAGAACACTTATGAGTAAACTTCATACGATATTTCAAGCTCCATCTGTGATAAATACGGTTGCAAAAACTCTTGAGGAAGTTGATTGCTTTCAATTGCGAACGCCTACAGGAATTGGTGTTTATTTAATTCCATATTTAACTTTTTTTAGTAAGAAGGAGGGCTGGTATAAATACGCAGGAAATTGGAATCAGAAAAATCCCCCTCTTGGATATAAATTACAACGATGGATGCTTCTTAATCAATCTAGAAAAGTTACAATTAATGGTACATGGAGTGGGCAAGCGAGTCATTGCTATACCTTTGAAAATCCTTGTCTAACAGATGATGAGATTATTGAGGGAGAAAAGGTAAGAGCTCAAAAAAATATTCAAGAACCATTACAATTTTGTTATGTTGGACGATTAGAAAAACCGAAAGGTGTAGAACGAATTATCAAGGCCTTTCAATTATTAACCGATACTGAGAAACAGCGTGTGGGATGTGTGCACTTAGTAGGCGATGGTTCTGAATTTGATTATTTTAAGGATTTAGCTAAAACTACAGGAGTTGCATTTAATTTTCATGGTTTTTTACCGAGACACAAAGTCTTTGAAATTTATAAAAAGTCTCATGTGTTTGTAATGCCCACAACTGCATCAGAAGGGTTTCCAAAAGTAATTGCTGAGGCTATGAATTTTGGTTGTTTGCCAATCGTATCTAATATTTCTTCTATAGGACATTATTTAAAGCATCAACAAAATGGATTTGTATTAAATACAGTTACGATTGATAATTTATTAGAGGAGATTAGAGAAGTATTAAAACTAGGAGAAAATAAATTTCATTCAATGATTAACGATCGAGATCAAATGTTGAATAAATTTACATTTTCTAATTATAAGTTTAGAATACAAAAAGAGATATTAAAAATACAAAGTTGAAGACTTTAATTTTTGATTTGATTTAGTAGGCTAAATAAAAAAAAAGATATATTTTTAGAAGCTATTATTTGTATGGGTAAATTCATGAGTTTTAAAAAATTACGTTGGACTTTTAAAAGGCATCCCTTTTTATACATTGCCCGTTTTAAGTTATTGTCAAAAAACTCTAGCATAGCAGATATAAGCAATTTATCATATAATACAACAAATAAAAAAACCGATATTCCAGCTTATTTTTATGAAATAAACAATCTAATTTTCAAAACTAAAAAACCTAAGGAAGAATTAGAAATTGTAAAGCAAATTGCAATTTGGATGCATAAGAATATAAAGGGTGGAAGAGGACTAAGTGAACCGTCTGAAAAAGCCCTCAGAATGATGATTGATGGAGATGGAGGCGTTTGTAGTGATATGGTCCAAGTATTCAATAATTTTTGCATTATTAACGATATAAAAGTTAGAGAATGGGGCGTTACTCGCGCACCATTTGATAGGGTTTTCGGAGGCCATTCATTTAATGAAATTTTTTGTACTAATTTAAATAAATGGGTGTTGATTGATGTTTCTTCAAGTATACTTTTTTATTCGAAAAAGAGCATAGAACCATTTTCAGTATTAGAATTATATCAATTTCTTCGCTCTGGAGAAGACGTGTTTTTTAAGACATTTAATGAAGCTCATAAAATTTCCAAAGCAAACGTAGAAAATAATTTTTTTAATCCTGATATCGTTCCTTTCTTAATTTGTAACTATTCAAATAAAAGGTATGACCTGTTATTAAAATATTCTCGACCTTACATACCTATTTTCGTATCACATTTTATACTCTATGTTTTAAATAAAAGTTATCATTATAAATTTCCTATAGATAACTATAAAAATATCTTTACGTAATTGATTTTTATTTCAATACGTAACTTGTAATAAAACATTAAGTAAGTTAAACTATTCCTAATCAAAATTTAATTGAAGCAGAATTTAACATATATAAGCGCTATTGGCTTACACATAGTCATAGGGATGTTAATATACCTAAATAAAGATTTTGCTAAAATTTATTTTATTGCTGCTGCAGTCTTTTTTTTATTTCGCATAATAAATGTTAAAAACGAATTAAAAACTTATGAGATTTTAAAAGCTTGTGCATATTTTGTTGGAGCTGAAGTGCTTTTTAGAATGACAAGAGGTGCAATTTCTTATGAGGCAGGAAAGTATATGGTTATCTTCTTCTGTCTCTTAGGTATGATATATAAAGGAATCTCAGGCAGAGGGTATCCTTATTTTATTTATTTAATGCTTTTAGTTCCATCTATTTTTGTGGCTTCAACTACTTTAAGTTTTGATGCAAATTTCAGAACTAACATCGCATTTGTTTTAAGTGGACCAGTGTGTTTGGGTGTGTCTGCTTTATTTTGTTATGAAAAAAAGGTATCAATAAAGCAATTAAAAAATATACTTCTTATCATGGTATTACCAATTATTGCTAATACTACGTATGTTTTCTTCTATACACCCAGTATCAAAGAAACCATAGCCAATACAGCTTCAAATTTTGATGCTTCTGGAGGTTTTGGACCGAACCAAGTTTCAATCATATTAGGTTTGGGGATGTTCCTTATGGTAACAAGATATTTTAATCATTCGTATTCTACTAGGCATAAAGTTTTAAACCTAATTATTCTAGCTGCAATATCCTATCGAGCCGTACTTACTTTTAGTAGAGGAGGAGTTATTACAGCCGTTGTTATTATTATTGCATTCTTGTTTTCGTATTATAAATTTAGTTCAAATAATATAAAAAAATCAATAGTTGTAGAGTTTGGAATGTTGTTTTTCTGTTTGGTTTTAACTTGGACAATCACTTCAAGTCAAACAGGTGGTTATATTGATTTAAGATATGCAAATAAAGATCATTTAGGACGTAGTAAGGAAGATTTAACAACTGGCCGAAGTGATTTATTTATGTATGAGTTAAAAGGATTTATTTCGAACCCTTTTTTTGGAATTGGATCTAGTCGAGCTAAAGATCAACGAATAGAACTTGAAGGGCAGGGAAATATATCACATAGTGAAGTTGGTAGGCTTCTTGGAGAACATGGTATTTTGGGTATAATCATACTACTCATTTTAATCTTCAAGCCTCTGTACTTTAGGTCTAACAACAAAAAGAATTACTATTTTTATGCCTTTTTGGGCTTTTGGTTTGCTACTATTAATCATGCTTCCATGCGAATTGCAGCACCATCATTTATTTACGCATTAGCACTTATAAATGTGACTTATGAAAAACGTCCTATACATAGGAAACAACTTAATAAGTAAAACATCTAATTTATCTGGAATTCAAATTCTGGGTCCTTTACTTGAAGCTGAAGGAGTTGATGTTTACTATGCTTCTTCGATATCTAATAAAATTTTAAGATTATTAGATATGGTATGGTCATGCTTAAAATTATCAAATAAAATTGATGTTGTTTTAATAGATACCTACAGCACACAAAATTTTTATTTTGCATTAGTAATTAGTCAGATTTGTAGGTTTTTAAATTTGAAATATATTCCAATTTTGCATGGAGGGGATTTACCATCAAGATTAAAAAATAATCCAGGTTTGAGTGGTCTTATTTTTAATAATGCTAAATGTAATGTCTCGCCTTCAATGTATTTAAAAACAGCTTTTGAAAGCGTTGGGATTACTAATGTAATTCATATTCCTAATACGATAAAGATTGATGATTACAAATTTGAAACTAGAGCTTACAAGGAACCAAAGTTACTTTGGGTACGTTCGTTTTCTGAAATTTATAATCCTGAATTAGCTATAGATGTCTACAATATTTTAAAGAAATCTTATCCTGAAGCAAGCTTGACTATGGTTGGTCCTGATGCTGATGGATCTCAAATAAAGGTAGAATCACTTGCTAGAAATTTAAATTTAAAGGTCAATTTTACTGGGAAATTAGAGAAGAAAAAATGGTTAGAATTGTCTAAAGTTTGCAATGTTTTTATAAATACAACAAACTTTGATAACACTCCGTTGAGTGTTATTGAAGCCATGGCACTTGGCCTTCCAGTAGTTTCCACTAATGTCGGAGGAATGCCATATTTAATAGATCATGATGTGGATGGAAAACTAGTTCATCCTAATCAGCCTCAATCTATGAGCTCTGCAGTTATTTCAATAATAAATGATTTTGAACAAAGACAAGGTTTGATTGAAAACGCAAGAAGTAAAGTAGAAAAGTTTGATTGGAGCCAAGTAAAATTACTTTGGTTCAAAGCATTAGATTTAAATTAATGTAAGAAGTTGTTTTTAACTTATTATATTTATCCTTTAATTTCAATAAATGACCAAGAAGAAAGGTATACACTTTGAAATATCAGAACGTAAGATTCTCTTACGCCTTTTTGATATCCTGTCTGTTTTTTTTGGACTATATATCATTGAATTATGCCTCGATTTTGATTATTTAAAGATCAATAATCAAAACGGTATAGCGCTTTCTGTTTTGGTCTTATACCTGTCTGTGTTTGGAACTATTTTTGAAATCTATGACCTTCAAAAATCTGATAAACTTGATGTTACATTCAGAAATATCGTCATTACTGCTTCAACAACGGTTCTGTTTTATTTGTTAACTCCTTTCTTGACACCGTCTTTACCAGAGAATAGGCTTCAAATCCTTTATTTTTATCTTACGATAATACTGATGTTGTTTTTGTGGCGCTTGGTGTATACTACGCTTATTTCTTCCCCTCGTTTTTATAAAAAAGTATTGTTGGTAGGTGAAATTTCAAACATTGAAAATATTATAAAGCCTTTAAAAGAAACAGATCCAAACTATAAAATAATTGGTTTTATTAATTGTGAGCAAGAAACAAATGACCCTATTAAATTTAAAGGGCTAAAGGAATTTCAGCCTCAAGAACTTATGGATGTTATTCAGAAGCATAAAATTTCAGAAATTCTTGTAGCTAGCTATAATTCAGAAACGATTACGTCTGAAATTTATCATGATTTAATCAATTTATTAGAACATGGTTTTACAATTAGAGAATATACACAGGTGTATGAAGAGATAACTTATCGTGTGCCAATACAATTTGTTGGTAAAGATTTTTATAAATATTTTCCGTTTAGTAGAAGTAACCAAAATACATTGTATTTGTTTTTTCATAGAACTTTTGATGTTATATTTTCTGTCATAGGCTTGTTAATAGGTGTATTACTTCTTCCTTTTATTCTAATCGGAAATATAATCGCGAATAGAGGTCCATTGTTTTATTTTCAAGAACGTGTTGGTAAAAACGGAAATGTTTTTCAAATTATGAAACTGCGAAGTATGATTGTTAATGCTGAAAGTGATGGCGCCAAATGGGCAGTTAAGAATGATGTTAGAATTACTAAATTCGGTAAATTTCTCAGACGTTCAAGGTTAGATGAAATCCCACAATTTGTAAATGTGTTAAAAGGGGAGATGAGTATCATTGGTCCTAGACCTGAACGTCCCTTTTTTGTGAATGAATTATCTAGAATTATACCTTTTTACGAAACTAGACATATTGTTAAACCAGGACTGACAGGTTGGGCTCAGGTAAAAACTCGATACGGATCTTCAGTTGATGACAGTTTGACAAAATTACAATACGATTTATATTATATCAAACATAGAAGTATGTTCTTAGATTTAAATATTGTCGTAAAAACCTTAAGTACTATTTTATACTATCGTGGACAATAAAACTAAGTTTTGTTAAAATGTTTTAGGATATAAATATATCTTAAAAACAAAGCCACTAGTAGTGGAATTAAAGCAATAGCAAATACCTGAACTCCAATCATCCAATGCAATGTTAATAGAAAAAACAGGATGATTAACAATTTTAAATAACTTTTAAACCAGTTTTTTACTTTTGGTTTTAATAGCTGTCCGATAATTAAAATGTTGAGAGGAAAGGCCCATAAGATGTTGTAATTATGGGCAGTTGCTGTATGGTTAGTGCCAAACCATAATAACAACATTAAAACTCCTATTATTCCCGTGATTCCGAAAATAAATACATCTAACCATTTACTACGACGGTTGTGTTTTTTATCCTTGTAGGTTATAAAAAGAATAAGTGAAGCTATTAAAGTCATAATTATTATCGGACTCAATAAAAGGTTTCCGCTATAACCTTCCTTCTTTTTTTTGTAAATGGTTTTACTTTCTTTAACTAAAGGATTTGAATTGACTAGTGTGGTTGCTCCATAAAACTCATGAATATACTTAGGTAAAAACATGTATTCATAAGGCTTAGCTTTTATATCAATCACAGAGCCTAAAGCTAAATCTATTCCAAAACCTCCCCAAGTGTTCAGGCCAACATGATCGTGAATAAGTTGTCTAAATGTTTTAACTTCAAAAGGTTGAGGTGATGTAAATGTGATGTGATTATCTCCAACTTCTTGAGTTACATCTCTTATTCTTGTAGCGCAATTATCATAAAAGAAATCATAAAGGTATCTTCTGTTTTCCGGTTTATAATTGTTTACTAAATAGTCATATAGTTTTTGTTTTTCAGAAACTGAAATATCTAGAATCTGTTCATCAATAGTTCTATCATAGTACTTGTAGGTTCTGTAAAAATCAGAAAATGAATGTTTACTTATGAGATAGTTTAGTTTTCCTTGAGCAAATTTCAAATAAAAATTAGGTGTGTCAAAATCATATTCTCCATAACCATAGACAACATCAAGACCTAATGATCTGTCTTTTATCCTGAATCCATTGTGTCCAAAAGCATCATTTAGGTTTTCACCAGGACCAACTGTTAATACAGAAATCTCTGTTTGAGTTGATAACTGTCTTTGTTGTCCGTAAGAAATTGTAGAAATTAAAAAGGTTAGAAAAAATAGAATATTAAGCTTCATGAGAATCTATTCGTTATCTAAAGATACTAAAATCGAGCTTTAAAGAAAAGACATTACTGTAAAGCGCTACACTTTGGTCGCCAATATCTGTAAATGCATAATCGACGTATATGCCTTTATATTTAAAACCTAATCCTAAACTAGGCTGAAAGGTTAGACTTTCAGAATTATCTAATTGTAATTCATTTTGAAAATTTCCTAAACCAGCTCTTAGGAAAACTAAATCAGTATAGCCAAACTCGAACCCTAAAGCAGGATTAAAACTAGCAAAAGAGGTAGATATTAAATCATTGTTTTGCTCAAACCTTACATTTAAATCAAAAGAAGCTAATAAAGAATAATCATAGTGAAATATGAATTTCTTTGACATTCCAATTTGTAATTTCGGAATCGTTAACTCAGTTCCTTCAGGCTCTGTTTGATTTTGACCTTCGATAGCATTTTGAATTTCTTCAAGTTTATCATCATCAAAAGACCAAGCATTAAAGGTGGTCGTAATATCTCTAGCCATGATACCAAACTTCCAATCATTATCATTTTCAAATTGTATTCCTAAATCTAATCCAAATCCCCAAGAATTTGCAAAGTCACCAATAATTCGTCGTACTACTTTTGCATTAACACCATAACTTAAACCGGGTATTGGTAAGTTTCTAGCATATGAAAATGTAAGGGCATAATCTGCCGTTGAAAATAAGCTAACACGATCGTAATTAATATTACCTTGGTCATCTATTAATTGAGTGGTATCTAAAATGTCATCAACACCAAAACGAATTAAAGACACAGCTATCGCACTATTATCGTCTAATGGCTTTGCAAAAGCAATGTAATTGTAGTTTGCAATATTCGCAAAGTAACTAGAGTGCATGGCTGCTAATTGATTGTCTTCTAATTGAACTAGTCCAGCAGGATTCCAGTATCCCGAATTAACATCTGAAGTGTGAGAAACTACCGCATTACTCATACCTAAAGCTGCTGCATCAACACCAATATTTAAAAACTCATTTGAGTATTTACGTGTGGTTTGGGCAGAAAGTACCAATGTCATTAATGACAAAATAAGGAGTAAGTAATTTTTCAATAGCAAAATTTTTACAAAGATGCACAATATTTTTCACCTATTAAACTGCAAAATGATGTAGTTATTGTATGCATCTTGTATTAGTATAGAATAGTTTGCTATTTTTACACAAATTTCATGTATGTCTGTAAAAAAGTACATTCCTAATTTTATTACACTTCTTAATTTATTCTGCGGAAGCATTGCCGTAGTATTTGCTGTTCATAATAATTTTATTGCAACAGCTATCTTTGTTTTTCTAGGTATTTTCTTTGATTTTTTTGATGGCTTATTGGCGAGGAAATTCAATGTACAAGGTCCGTTAGGAGTCCAGTTAGATTCTTTAGCAGATATGGTAACCAGTGGGTTAGTTCCAGGAATAGTAATGTATAAATTGATTGCTATGAGTATGAATATTCCAGAAATGGCGACAGAAACCGAGTGGAGTTCGAATTTGACACTAGATTTATCATCAATAAGCATGATCCCATTAATAGGATTGTGTGTTACCTTGGCTTCAGCATATCGTTTGGCTAAATTCAATATTGATGAAGATCAACAGTCTTACTTTAAAGGTTTGCCTACACCAGCAAATACACTGCTTATAATATCCTTACCATTAATTATAGAATTCCAAAATAGTGGAATTTTTAATGCATTGATTTCAAATCAATGGTTTTTAATAGCAGTGACAGTGGCTTGCTGTTATTTATTGAATTCAAATATAAAATTGTTTGCTTTAAAGTTTAAAAATTTCAGTTTTAGAGATAACACATTTCGATATGCCTTAATTGTAATCAGTATTCTTTTATTAATGCTTTTTCATTTTGTTGCTATACCTTTAATCATTGTACTTTATATTATACTTTCAGTAATCAAAAACCTTACAACCAATTAATTTAATTTTATGTTAGAAGTTGTTTTTACACTATTAATGCTTGTATTGCTTCAAGCTGTCTTAGGATTTGATAATCTCCTTTATATATCATTAGAATCTAAAAAAGCACCATTAGAAGATCAAAAACGTGTTCGGAAGATGGGGATTTTAATTGCAATCATTCTCAGAATTGTTTTATTATTTGTCTTAGTGTCAATTATTGATTTTTTTCAAGAACCTTTTTCATGGCTTTCTGGCAAGATTGGTGATGTGTTTCATTTTGCATTTAATGGACACAGTCTAATTGTACTTGCAGGAGGTGCTTTTATTATTTATACAGCCATAAAAGAAATATGGCATATGATAGGGAAAACCGATTTGAATGAAGCTGTTGGTGATGACCATAAGAGCCGTAAGACTTCTAATGCAGTTATTACTAGTATTGTAATAATGAATCTAGTATTCTCATTTGATTCTATTTTGGCCGCTATCGGTTTAACAAGTGATATTGAAAATTCAACAACAGCATTTATAGTCATGGCTATTGCTATTGTTGCGAGTGGACTTCTTATGTTATTACTAGCTGATAAAATCTCAGTATTTTTAGCTAAAAATAGAATGTATGAAGTACTTGGTTTGTTTATACTTTTTATTGTCGGAATCATGTTAGTTACAGAAGGTGGTCATCTAGCACATCTGAAAATTTTTGGAAACGAAATTGTTCCTATGAGTAAAACAACTTTTTACTTTGTAATTGCTATTTTAGTTATTGTAGATATTGTTCAGGGTCGCTATCAAAAGAAGCTGATTTCTGAACAAGAAGAGAATTTAAATCATTAAAAACACCACAAATTAATAGTACAATATGGACGATATTAAAGCACAATTATTAGATCTATCAACTAATGCTGAAGTTGCATTAGGCGAATGGATCCTGAGTCTAGCCATTTTACTTGTTTTAATTACAGCGATTAAATGGGTGTATGTGAAACGGTCTAATACAGTGTCTAATCGCGTGCTTTTTGCAAACACGTTTTATGCTTTTGCTTTAGCAATTTTTTTAATCATAACGTCTATAAAAGTGTCGTTGGCACTGTCGCTAGGTTTAATTGGAGCGCTATCAATCGTTAGGTTTAGAACAGCAATAAAAGAGCCAGAACAATTGGTTTATTTACTCATGATTATTGGTGTTTCTATCTCACTTGCTGCACAACAAATTATCCCTTCAGTAATTATAACTCTTTTGTTTCTTGTTTGGCAGTTTACATCCAAACAAAGCAATTCGTATATTAATAAAGATTTGATGAATATATCATTAGACTTTAGTACTAATACTGATTTAGAATATGTGTTTTCTGAATTGAAAAAAATTAAGAATGTTAATGGGTTTGAGAAAATTGTAACCGATAGTAATTCAGCCAATTTAACCTTGTCGGTGTCTTCAATGCATGATTCAGATTTTTTAGACATTAAATCAAAGCTTGAACAAAACGTCGGACTCAAAAATGTTAGCATTTCATTTATTTCGTCACTGACCTTCTAAAATGTTTATCAAAAGACTCATAAAAATTATTGTGTTGTTTGCTATAGGGTGTTTACTCGGTATGCTATTGATGCGATTAATGCGATTTATATGATTCGTTTTAACAGAAATACATCCAATGATAAAAAAGATGAAAAGCGTTTTTTCTTTTTAATCTATGCGCTTGTGTTAGTTTCGGGAATGTATACTGGAATGTATGCTTTGCGTTTTGGTGTCCTTGTAGATATAAAGCAACATCTTGAAGCAGCTACTCACGATTTCTCATCATATTTTAAATATTTAACAGCAAGTTCAGACAATAACTTTGATGATGTGCATCTTAATTTTAAATTCAATGAATACATTAAATTGAGTAATCAACGATCTCGATTTGTCTACGGTAAACATCATTTTATTAAAGGTAGACAGTGGATTCAAAGAGAAAATATTTATGCTAAAGCTACGCTGAAACACAATGGTAAAAAATTTAAAGTCAAAGCAAAATTATTTGGTAAAAATAATGATCATTTTAGACATCCTTATCGATGGAGTTTTAGAGTGAAAGCCAAAGATTATATTAAAGATTTTGATAATGGTAGATTTAATTTATTACAACCTAACACACGTATGTATGTCACAGACGCACTATGTAATTTGATTCTAAAACGACATGACGTATTAAGTTTAAAATACAAGCCTATTAATCTGAAAATTAACGACCGAAAAGAAGATGTTTATTTTGTTGAAGATTTTTTTTCAAAATATCTTATTGAACGCAATGGATATAGAGATTCATATATTTTTACATTTAATGATTTAAAACATCCAAATTCTGAGGACTTAAATGAAAATCAATTACAGGATCTAATTACACTGAAAGATGATATTAGAAATCAACCTCATATTATATTAGATGAAAATAAGTTTGATATTTTTTTAGCAGTTTCATTTTTAGCTCAAAATAAGCATTCATATTTGGTTGATAATTTTCATATGTTTTATAATGGTGTGACCAATAAAGTTGAACCAATAATTAGAGAAGTTTGGTTTAAAGATGAAATTTCAATTTCATCAAAACAAGATTTTGAGAATCAAGTTAAACGTTTTATCCGTCATATTATTCGTTACAATAAGAATCTTACAGTACATCTTGAATCTATTTTAGATGATAGAAAATATTTAGAAAAAATCATGAATGATATCCGTACAGTTGCTATGGATGCAAAAGAAATTAAAGCCACAAATGAATGGAATTCATTTCAAGATGGTATTTACTCAAGGTTTCCACAAGCCATTCATTTGTGCAAAAACATTGAACCTAATATCAAGGCAGTAACAGAACTTGATTTCGAAATAAACAAGAGTGACTTGAAAATCAATCAAATTAAAACGATTACTGTAGATACAGTATTACAAGAAGATTTATTTTTGAATAGTACAGATTTGATATTGTCGTCTGGCATTACATTAGATTTAAATGGTCATGATGTCGTTGTGGATTCTGGTCTTATATATGCGGTTTCAGAGGCATTAAATAATATCGTAATTACCAATTCATCTCAGGAATCTTCGTCAATTGTTGTTAAAAACTCAAAAACTAAAAATATTTTCAAACACGTAACCTTCAGTAAGCTTTCAAATTTTGATAAATCTTACTGGCATCTACCTGCTGGAATTACTTTTTATGAATCTACAGTAGAAATGGATAATGTAGTTTTTGATTCTAATGTAACTGGAGATGATTTTGTAAATTTCTTTAGATGTGATAATTTTAAGTTGAATAATGTGAAATTTATCAATGTAAATTCAGATGCCATTGATTCTGATTTCTCTAATGGTACAGTTGATAATTGTTCGTTTGTTAACGTTGGAAATGATGCAGTTGATGGTTCAGGAAGTCAGATTATAATTCGTAATAGTACTTTTGATTCAGTTGAAGATAAAGTGATTAGTGCTGGTGAACATTCATCGATGGAAATTTATGATTCTACCATCTCAAATTCTGAAATATCTTTTGTGTCTAAAGACGATTCAAAATTGATTGAAGAAAACAATACATTAACTAACAATACATTAGATTACTGTTTGTTCAACAAAAAAAAGGAATTTGATTTCGGTTTATTATATACAGATAAGGATATTTCAAAATTTAACTATCTCATTGAAAAAGGATCAAAAGTTTTTAAAGGTGATGAAGAACTTTTAAATTTAAAAGTTGTGGACAGTGTTAAAGAAAGTTTATATGGTATAGAGTATGGCAAAAAAAGTAGATAATAAAGCTTGGAGGTTTGAGCGAAAGTATCAATTATCGCTTGAAGAGTATTTGCAATTTGAAAAATTAATGATGCTTTCAGATATGCAAACGCTTCATCCTGACCGACAAATTAATAATTGCTATTTTGATAATGTTACCAATAATGCTTACACAGAATCTGTTGAAGGTTATAGTGAGAAAATGAAAGTAAGGATTCGTTGGTATGGAGATTTATTCCATACAGTTACACCGAAATTAGAGTTTAAGCTAAAACAAAACCATTCTAATAAAAAAGAAACATTCAAACTTTTTAAAACAACGATTACTAAAACTTTTGATTGGGAAAACTATATTAAAGAAGTGCAAAAATATATTTTTGACACGTTTAATATTACTATTTTAAATAGATTAGAACCTGTGTTAATTAACACTTACAGACGCTCATATTATTCAAATTTCGAAAAAACTTTTAGATTAACAATAGACAGAGATTTAAAGTTTATATCCCCTTCAAATAGATTGAGTAGTCTGTCACCCCAAACCGTAGATGCTTATATAATTGAATTAAAATTTAACAATAAGGATATGATTAAAAGTTTTCCTTTGGTTAAAAATTTAGGTAAGTTTTCTAAGTTTACAGCAGGAGTTGAATTGGTGCGTTAATTTGTGAATTAAAATTCCAGTTTCTTTTTACGTAGTTCAAAATTCTGACCTAAATATACTTTTCGTACCATTTCGTCATTTGCTAATTCTTCTGGTTTTCCAGCTTTAAGAATACTTCCTTCAAACATCAAATAGGTTCTGTCCGTAATTGCTAAGGTTTCTTGAACGTTGTGGTCAGTAATTAAAATCCCAATATTCTTTTTAGTAAGTTGTGCTATAATACGTTGAATGTCTTCAACAGCTACAGGATCTACACCTGCAAAGGGTTCATCTAATAAAATAAAATCTGGATCTGTTGCTAAAGCTCTTGCAATCTCGGTACGACGACGTTCACCACCAGATAATAAATCACCTCTATTGGTTCGGATATGTCCTAAGCTAAATTCTTCAATAAGAGATTCCATTTTATGTTCTTGCTCTTTCTTACTAAGTTTAGTCATCTGTAACACACTCAAGATATTATCTTCAATGCTAAGTTTTCTAAATACTGAAGCCTCTTGAGCTAAATATCCAATACCATTTTGAGCACGTTTATACATCGGGAACGATGTAATTTCGGTGTCATCAAGAAAAATATTTCCACCATTAGGCTTTATGAGTCCAACAATCATATAAAATGAAGTCGTTTTACCAGCGCCATTTGGTCCAAGTAATCCAACAATTTCACCTTGATTAACTTCTAACGATACATCCTTAACGACTTTTCTTCCGCTATAAGATTTCATTAAATTATCGGCTCTTAATTTCTTCATGATTGCTAAAATAGTAAAATAAGAAGTGCTTTCTTTGTCTTTATTATAAGTTTAACGCTGAGTGTCTAAAGCATCCCAATATTCATAAGCTTTTCTTAAATGAGGAATTACAATTGTTCCACCAACCAAAGTTGCAATTCCTAAAGCTTCAACAACTTCTTCTTTACTAAGACCTTCTTTATGGCTTGATTCTAGGTGATACTTGATGCAATCATCACACCTTAAAACAGTAGAGGCAACTAAGCCAAGAAGTTCTTTAGTTTTTTTATCTAAAGCACCTTCAGCAAAGGCGTTTGTGTCTAGATTGAAAATTCGCTTAATAATTTTATTATTATCTGCTAAGATGGCATCATTCATTTTTGAACGATAGGCATTGAATTCAGAAACGATATCAGACATTTACTTTTTGTTTTTTATTTAGATTTTTTAATACAATCTTAGATATATAGATACTTACTTGGTATAATATCAAAATAGGAATTGCAACTATAACCTGACTTGCTAAATCTGGAGGTGTGATGATTGCTGAGAGGACTAAGACTATTACCAGTGCAAACTTTCTGTATTTTTTCATTATTTGAGGAGTTACCAATCCAACTTTGGTCAAGAAATACACAATAATTGGCAATTGAAATACTAGTCCTGATGCTAGGCTTGATGATCGTATGATTGAAATATATGAACTAATATCAAACTCATTTGAAATCTCTGAACTTACGCTATAATTACCTAGAAAGTTAATCGATAATGGTGTAACAACATAGTAACCAAATAGGACTCCTAAGAAAAATAAAAACGTTGTCATGAAGATAAAACCTTTTGAATATTTACGTTCGCTACTACGTAACCCAGGACTAATAAAACTCCATAGTTGATAAATCACATAAGGAAAAGCAATGATAAGTCCAGCAAAAATAGAAGTCCATATGTCTGCTGAAAACTGACCAGCCATGGTTCTACTTTGAACCTTAAACGGAAACTCTGTTGCACAAAACGTTGTATCATTAATTCCAAGGACTTGTGACACTTTGCACAACCATTTGTAAGTTGGAAAGTCCATACGTTTAGGTGCGAAAATGATGTTTTCGAATACAAAACCACTAAATATAAATGCTACTGTTGCGCAAATTAGTATAGCTATTGTAATACGAATTAAATGCCATCTTAAGTCTTCAATGTGATCCAAAAAAGACATCTCATTAGGATTGTTCTTTGCCATTATATGATACCTTCTTTAATTAAATCATGAATGTGAATGACGCCTGCATACTCTCCGTTTTTTTCAACTAGTAGTTGAGAAATCCCATATTCTTCCATAAGCTCCATAGCATCAATTGCCATAGCATCTTCGTCTATTCGTTTTGGGTTGCTTCCCATTATATCTTTTGCTGTCAAGTGAATAAAATCATCACTTTTTGTTAGCATACGTCTTAAATCTCCATCAGTGATAATTCCAGCGATTTTGTTGTTGTCTACTACAGCCGTTACACCTAACATTTTCTCAGAAATTTCTACAATCACATTTTTTGCTGTAGTATTAAGTTCTACTTTAGGTTTTTCGTTTACAGATGATAAATCACTCACGCGTAAGTATAAACGTTTTCCTAGCGCACCACCTGGATGATATTTCGCAAAATCTTTACTCGAAAACCCACGTAATTCTAAAAGACAAACTGCTATTGCATCTCCCATCACTAATTGAGCTGTTGTACTTGTTGTTGGTGCTAAATTATTCGGACAAGCTTCTTGCTCTACATATGTATTGAGTATGAAATCAGCTTGCTGTGCTAAAAATGAACTGTCATTCCCAGTAATTGCAATCATTTTATTTTTTGCGTTTTTAATAAGAGGGACAAGCACTTTTATTTCAGGTGTATTTCCACTTTTAGAAATGCAAATTACAATGTCATCTTCTAAAATCAAACCTAGATCACCATGAATGGCATCAGCAGCATGCATAAATACAGCAGGAGTGCCTGTTGAATTTAGCGTGGCGACAATTTTATTTGCGATTATTGCACTCTTGCCAATTCCAGTAATGATAACACGACCTTTAGAATTATATATTAAAGATATCGCATTAGCAAAATCATCAGTTAATAAATGGCTGATATTTGCTATAGCATCACGTTCTAAATCAATGGTTTTTCTTGCAGTTTTTAAGATTGATTGTGTACTGTTCAAAATTAAATTTTTTTGAGTTTGACGGGTTTAAAGAAATTGTTATCTTTAGTCTTATGCAAATGTATCAAAAATACTAATAGGGATTAATGAGTACAAAAGAAATTGATATACATTCTGCACTCAAACAATACTTCGGTTTTTCAAAATTTAAGGGACTTCAAGAAAGTGTCATTGAAAGTGTTGTTGCTGGTGAGGATGTATTTGTTATAATGCCAACAGGAGGAGGAAAATCATTGTGTTATCAGCTTCCAGCATTGATAAAAGAAGGCACTGCCATAATTGTTTCTCCATTAATTGCCTTGATGAAAAATCAAGTTGATGCTATTAGAGGTGTTTCCAATGAAGAAGGTGTTGCTCACGTTTTAAACTCTTCTCTCAATAAAACTGAGGTTAAACGTGTTAAAGAAGACATTACTAATGGTGTTACCAAATTACTTTATGTTGCACCAGAGTCACTCACTAAAGAAGAACACGTAGAGTTTTTGAGAACAGTTACGATTTCATTTATGGCAGTTGATGAAGCACACTGTATTAGTGAATGGGGTCACGACTTTAGACCAGAATATAGAAACCTTAGACATATCATCAAGCGTATTGGAGATAATATCCCAATTATTGGATTAACAGCTACAGCAACACCAAAAGTGCAAGAAGATATTTTAAAAAGTTTAGATATTACAGATGCTACTACATTCAAAGCTTCATTTAATAGACCAAATTTATACTACGAAATTCGTCCTAAAACCAAAAATGTAGATGCTGATATCATTCGATTTGTTAAACAAAATGATGGAAAATCGGGTATTGTCTATTGTTTAAGTCGAAAACGAGTTGAAGAATTAGCTCAAGTATTGCAAGTCAATGGTGTTAAAGCAGTTCCTTATCACGCTGGACTAGATCCTAAAACTAGAGTGAAACATCAAGACATGTTTTTAATGGAAGATGCCGATGTTGTCGTTGCTACAATTGCCTTTGGTATGGGAATCGACAAACCTGATGTGCGTTTCGTCATTCATCATGATATGCCTAAAAGTATTGAAAGTTACTACCAAGAAACTGGCAGAGCAGGTCGCGATGGTGGTGAAGGACATTGTTTGGCATTTTATGCTTATAAAGACATTGAAAAGTTAGAAAAATTCATGTCTGGAAAACCTGTAGCAGAACAGGAAATTGGACAAGCATTACTTCAAGAAGTAGTTGCTTTTGCTGAAAGTTCAGTGTCCAGACGAAAATTTATTCTGCATTATTTTGGGGAAGAGTTTGATAATAAAACAGGAGATGGTGGAGAAATGGACGATAATGTCCGTAATCCTAAGAAACAACACGAAGCAAAGGCTGAGGTAGTTACATTGTTGCAAACTGTAGAAAAAACTAAAGAAAAATATAAGTCCAAAGACTTAGTTAATGTCATTACCGGAACATCAAATGCATTAATTTCTTCTCATAAAACAGACACGTTGCCTTTTTTTGGAATAGGAAAAGAAAAAGACAAACGTTATTGGATGGCACTTATCAGACAAGTTTTGGTAGCTGGTTATTTAAAGAAAGACATCGAAACGTATGGCGTATTAAGATTACCAACTGCTGGTCATGATTATATTAAGTCTCCGAAGTCATTTATGATGACTGAAGACCATGTATTTGATGAAACGTCTGACGATAGTATTATTACAGCAGCAAAAGGTAGTGGTGGTGCTACTGATGAGAAATTAATGACAATGCTCAAAGATCTCAGAAAGCGAAATGCAAAAAGAATTGGTGTGCCGCCTTTTGTTATTTTTCAAGATCCTTCCTTAGAAGATATGGCATTAAAATATCCAATTACTATTGAAGAATTAAGTCATGTTCATGGTGTTGGAGATGGAAAAGCAAAAAAATATGGTAAAGATTTTATCTCACTGATTGAAACCTATGTGGAAGAGAATGATATCATGAGACCTGACGATTTTGTAGTCAAGAGTACGGGTTCAAATTCTGCAATTAAATTATATATTATTCAGAATGTAGATCGAAAACTACGCCTAGATGATATTGCGTCATCTAAAGGAATGAATATGGCAGACTTTATTAAAGAGATGGAAGCTATTGTTTTCTCGGGAACAAAGTTGAATATCAATTATTGGATCGATGAAATTTTAGATGAAGATCAACAAGAAGAGATTCATGATTATTTTATGGAATCGGAAACTGATAAGATTTCTGATGCAGTTGAAGAATTTGAAGGTGATTACGAAGAGGAAGAACTTCGTTTGTATCGTGTCAAATTTATGAGTGAAGTGGCTAATTAATAACTATTCCTCTTCGTCATTTAATTCATAGATTGAAAAAGTTACATCTTGTTTTTTACAAGTCAAAACAAACCCTTTTAAATTGGAACGGTCTAGTTTTGCAGCATCTGCTTCGTCTATTTGAAAATCTATTTTTGATATACTTCTGTTTGATACATTAGAATGATCAGATTCTAATTCAATCATGTCTGATTCTAAAAATAATTCAAAGTCGTTTCCTGTAATTTTTAGTTGTGCTCCCTTCATTGTTTTAATATGAAAAGTTCCAACAATAACAGTTTGAAAAAAATAATAACCACCTAATTCATTAAGCCCAGCATAAAGTACATTAGATTCAGATATCGCTAATGGCTCATTTTCTATATCATTAATAATCGTCTCTACATTATCTTTTATTTGAAGTTTTTCTTTTGCTTTTTGATTTCCGAAGGCTGTCTTTATTTTACTAATAAAACTCATATAACTAATTTTTGTAAAATTAGGTCTAATAAAATGGAGTTCAAAATTTGAATGATCTTTATATATCTGATTTATAATCCATCTTTCCCTATTTCAATTTACTATTCGTATATCATAAATCATTGTGTATCTTTGCACCTCAATTAAAATAAAATACAATGCAAGACGGTTTATACGCAAAATTTAATACAACAAAAGGCGAAATCTTAGTCGCTTTAGAATTTGAAAAAACACCAGGAACAGTTGGGAATTTTGTAGCTCTAGCTGAAGGGAACATGGATAATTCAGTGAAGCCTCAAGGTAATCCTTACTATGACGGATTGAAATTTCATAGAGTGATTCCTGATTTTATGATTCAAGGTGGTTGTCCTCAAGGCACAGGTACTGGAAATCCAGGTTATAAATTTGATGATGAGTTTCATCCTGATTTAAAGCATGATGGACCAGGGGTGTTGTCTATGGCTAATGCTGGACCAGGAACAAACGGAAGTCAGTTTTTTATAACACATATTGAAACACCATGGTTAGATAATAATCATACGGTTTTTGGAAAAGTACAAGAAGGACAAGATATTGTAGATGCAATAGCTCAAGGTGATGAACTTCAAACTTTAGAAATTATTAGAGTAGGTGATGCTGCTGAAAAATTTAATGCTATTGAAGCCTTTAGAACTTTTGAAGGTGCTAGAGAAAAGCGAGTAGCGGCAGAACGTGACGCAGCTAGAGCTGAATTAGATAAATTAGCATCTGGATTTGAAGAAACAAAAAGTGGATTACGTTATCAAATTATTCAAAAAGGTGAAGGCAAATCTGCTGAAGCAGGTAAAACAGTTTCAGTACATTATAAAGGTCAGTTAGCTGATGGAACTGTATTTGATTCTTCATACAAAAGAAATGCACCATTAGATTTTCAAGTTGGAGTCGGACAAGTTATTCCAGGGTGGGATGAAGGCATTTGCTTATTAAATGTTGGTGATAAAGCACGTTTAGTTATTCCTAGCGATTTAGGATATGGTTCTGCTGGAGCTGGAGGTGTTATTCCTCCAAATGCTACTTTAGTATTTGATGTTGAATTAATGGATGTAAAATAGCATACACTTTAAATAATAAAAAAGCACCTTAACTAAGGTGCTTTTTTTATCTAAGAACTAATTTATTTATAATCTCTTTACCTAAAGATTCATTGAGCATTTTTATGATTTTTTCTTTGCCATAACTCAATTCTTCACGTAATACACTTGAACTTAATTGCACAAATAGTGTGTCACGCTCTAAAACAATATTAGTAGTGTAGTTATTTACACCATTGCCCATCATTTTAGCCCAAGCCTCTTTCACATTGACTTTATCTAGACCATTCTGAAGATTGTTAGTATCAACAAACTCTTTTAGAATATCACTAATTGGTAAATGTTCATTATTACGTTTTGCCATTTGAAATTAATCTAAGTTTATTGCCTCATACCTTCTATAAAGATACATATCTTTATTGGTATTAATGATTAGTAACTGATCTTTAGTTGCATTTAAAACAGTTTCTTTCCAATTCATATACGGAGTTGAATACATAAGGTGAAGACTGTCATTTTCAATTTTAATATCTATGCGTTCTTTATTGGTTGATGTTTCATAGGTTCCAGTTAAATTAGGTTTTAATTTAGTTCTAAAACCAATTAAACTATCTGAGATTTCAATATAATCTATAGTGTCATTGTAATTATATGATTTTTTTGTTCCGTCAGAAAGAGTGACTTCTTTAATTTCCCAATAACCATTTAGATGAGGTACAAAAGATTTAGGGTCTTTTGAACATCCTAAGCACACAACTATTATGACTAAGATATAAAGGTGTTTTAAATTCATATATTATAATTTAAAAATTTTATAGGATTGATGAATCTGCTTAACCACATTTTCCGTACGTTCAGCATGCGTATCGCTAATGAATAATTGTCCGAAATCTTCATTGTCAACTAAACCAATAATTTGAGCAACACGTTGTTCATCCAATTTATCAAAAATATCATCTAAAAGTAATAAGGGTGTTACACCACTTTGTTGCTTAATAAAATCGAACTGTGCTAACTTTAATGCAATTAAAAATGATTTTTGCTGACCTTGACTACCAAACTTTTTAATAGGATGTGTTTCAATTTCAAAACTCAAATCATCCTTATGAATCCCTACACTAGTATATTGAAGAGCCTTATCTTTATTTATGCGTTGTAATAAAAGTGTATTTAGATCATTTTCAAACAAATCACTTTTGTAATTCAGATTTACAATTTCATTATTATTACTAATAGCTTTGTAACGTTCTTTGAATATCGGAATAAATGCTTCTAAGAACGTGTGTCTAGTCTTGAAAATTTCAGAGCCATAGGTGTTTAGTTGTTCATTATATACCTCTAATGTTTGCTGATTAAATGTGTTATTAAGTGCAAAATATTTCAAAAGCGCATTACGTTGAGTCAGTACTTTATTGTAATTAATTAAATTATTGAGATAAACTTTATCACTTTGCGATATCACGCTATCAATAAATTTACGTCGCGTATCACTGCCTTCGATAATTAAATCCCGATCTGCAGGTGATATGATTACTAAAGGAATAAAACCAATATGATCGCTAAATTTATCGTACATTTTTCCATTACGTTTGATCATTTTTTTTTGTCCGCGTTTAAGGGAGACAATAATTTTTTCAGAACGTTCGTTTTTATCGAAAACACCATCCACCACAAAAAAATCAGCATCATGGTTGATGTTTTGAGTTGCTACAGGATTAAAATAGCTCTTGCCAAAAGACAGATGATATATAGCATCTAATACATTAGTTTTTCCTACACCATTGAAGCCTACAAAACAATTTATCTTGTTATCAAAATCAAAATTTTGACTTTCAAAATTCTTGTAATTGACCAAGCTGAGCGTTTTTAAAATCATAAAACTGACTGGAATATTCGTGTTTAGGTTTAATTTATAGTTGGAAGAAGTAAAAATAACAAATAATTTACCTTTTAAATCCCAATAAAAATTTTATTTTTGCGGGCACAAATAAAGAATTATGGCAACTTATAAGAAAAGAGGTTACAAACCAAAAACAAAAGTTGAGAAGGTTGAAGCGATTGAAGAAAACTCAACAACTGCTGAAGTTTTTAATACCTTAGATGAAGGAGCTTCAAAAGCTGAAGACTGGGCTGTTAAGAATCAGAAAAATATTTTTATTGTAGTTGGTCTTGCCGCTGCAATAGTATTAGGATATTTAGGTTATAACAAATTTATCGCTGAACCAAAAGCAAATGAAGCTATGAACGAAATGTTTACAGCTCAAAAGTATTTTGAAGAAGCTGTAAACGGAACTGCAAAAGATTCATTATACAATTTAGCATTGACAGGTGGAGAAGGTAAGTATGGAATGTTAGATATTGTAAGCGAATATGGAAGTACTCCAGCAGGAAATTTAGCTAATTATTATGCTGGAATGTCATACTTAAATCTTAAAGATTATACGAATGCAGTTAAGCATTTAAGTGATTTTAATACAGATGATGCTGTTTTAGGCCCTGTATCTAAAGGTGGAATAGGAGATGCTTTTGTTCAATTAAATCAACCTGAAGATGCTTTAGGTTATTATGAAAAAGCTATTGCTGCATCTGCTAATGATTATACAACTCCAATGTATTTGTTTAAAGCCGCTAATGTTGCTTTAGGATTAGGTCAATCTGAAAAAGCATTAGGGTATTTCAAAAGAATAAAGGAAGAATTTTCAAGCGCTGCAGAAGCTACTAATATTGATGTATTTATAGGTAGAGCAGAAGCAAAGAATTAAATATGGCAACTGCAAACCATAATTTATCAAATTACGATAAAAACACAATCCCAAACGCGAAAGATTTTCGGTTTGGGATTGTTGTTTCAGAATGGAACGATAAAATAACTAACGGACTTTACCAAGGTGCGTTAGACGCTTTAGTTGATTGCGGAGCATTGCCTGAAAATATTATTAAATGGGATGTTCCAGGAAGTTTTGAGTTGATCTATGGTTCTAAAAAAATGATTACTCAAAATGTTGATGTTGTCATAGCTATTGGTTGCGTAATTCAAGGTGAAACCAAGCACTTCGATTTTGTTTGTGATGGTGTTACTCAAGGAATTAAAGAATTAAATTTAACTACAGATACACCTGTCATTTTCTGTGTGCTTACCGATAATAATCAGCAACAGTCAATAGATCGTTCAGGTGGTATACATGGGAACAAGGGTACTGAAGCTGCTATTGCTGCAATTAAAATGGCTGAACTAAATAAGCTTTAAATATTCAAATTCACTAGTGATCGTATTTCAATTATAATTTTTCCTTTTCATTTCATACCATTCTGCATTTTAGATGTTAACAATTTTTAGGACTTCAACATCTGTTTTTCCTTGTAAATTCAGTACTTTTGAGATATAACAATTGTAATTTATTAGTCAATTTGTTTAATCAAAGAAAAAATAAACGTTTTAATTTTAAGTCTCGCTATGAAGGTTCAAAAGAAATGACCCCTCATGACGCTTTAGAATCGAAATGGAATGAAATTAGAGATAATACGCAACGTAGAGGAAATATATTTACCTCATTACCCGTTTTACTTATAATTTTAGCAGCAATTTTTTTTCTAATTTATATCCTTAACAGATATATTTAATAATGATATTATGGGTCCAATAAAATTTACTTTATTTAAAGGCTTGTCCAAAAATAAAAGGTTTAATTATACGCCAATGCATTATGATGGTAAAGAGAATGTTGATGCTTCTCAATACCAAACCAAGTTTGATGCTTATGCTGAGACTTATAATAAAAATGATATTTCTGGGATATGGCATGAGAATAGACTAAAAAATAGAAATAGAAATAATTCTGGGTTTAACAGAACTATTTTAGTTTTAATAGGTGTTTTCATTTTGATTTTTCTTTTTATTATTGATTTTGATCTCTCTATTTTCTATTTAGATCGCTAATGACAGACATTATTCAACTTTTACCTGATCATGTTGCTAATCAAATTGCAGCAGGCGAAGTCGTACAACGCCCAGCTTCAGTAGTTAAAGAGCTTCTCGAAAATGCAATTGATGCAGATTCTAAGCTCATTAAACTTATTGTTAAAGATGCGGGAAAAGCATTAATTCAAGTTATTGACGATGGTAAAGGAATGAGTGTTACTGATGCTCGTTTAAGTTTTGAGCGTCATGCTACCTCAAAAATCCGTAGTGCAGAAGATTTATTCAGTTTAAATACCAAAGGGTTTCGTGGTGAAGCTCTAGCAAGTATTGCTGCAATCGCTCACGTAGAGTTAAAAACAAAGCGAGATGAAGATGAATTAGGCACTCAAATTGAAATAGAGGGAAGTGAGGTCAAATCTCAAGAGGTTGTCGTGACACCTAAAGGAACATCGATTGCCGTAAAACATTTATTTTTTAATATTCCAGCAAGACGAAATTTTTTAAAATCGAATAACGTAGAACTCCGACATATTATTGATGAATTTCATCGGGTAGCTTTAGCACATCCAGATATTGCTTTTGTGATGTTTCATAATGGAAGTGAAAGTTTTAATCTTCCTAAAAGTAACTACAGACAGCGTGTGGTAAATATTTTTGGTGGAAAAACTAATGAAAAATTAGTTCCTGTTGAAGAAGAAACTGAGGTGCTTAAGATTTCCGGTTTTGTTGGGAAACCAGAGTTTTCCAGAAAAACACGTACCGAACAATTTTTCTTTGTTAATAATCGCTTTATAAAAAGCGCTTATTTAAATCATGCCATTAACGCAGCTTTTGAAGGTTTGCTCAAAGATGGAAGCCATCCAAGTTACTTTTTAAATTTAACGGTCGATCCTAAAACTATTGATATTAATATCCACCCAACAAAAACGGAAATTAAGTTTGATGATGAACATACGTTGTATGCAATTTTACGTTCCTCAGTAAAACATAGTTTAGGACAATTTAATATCGCGCCAGTTTTAGATTTTGATCGTGACAGAAATTTAGATACTCCTTACAATTTTGAAGGAAAACGAGTGTCTAATCCTACAGTTGAAGTTGATAAAGGTTTTAATCCCTTTAGAGAGGAGAAACCATCCGGAAAAGCTGGTGGTTTTTCAACTTCTTATAAAAAGGAACCAGCTTCACAATGGGAGAGTTTGTACGTAGGTTTAGAAAGTAAAGGAACAAAAACTACGCAAGAGTTTAGTGAAATCGAGTTGGAGAGCCAACCAGAAAACACATCGCTTTTTAGTGATAATACTGAGGTCGAATCAAAACAAACAACATATCAATTACTCAATAAATATATAATAAGCACAATTAAATCTGGAATGTTAATTATTGATCAACATCGTGCTCACCAACGCATACTTTATGAAGGGTTATTGAAACATACAACTGTACAAGAAGCCGTAAGTCAGCAGTTATTATTTCCATTACAGTTGCAATTTTCATCTTCTGAGATGGAATTGTTAGAACAACTCAAAGAAGATTTAGAGCTCACTGGTTTCGTGTTTTCAAAATTTGAAGAAGGCAGTATTGAAATTACAGGAGTGCCAGTTAATGTTCCTGAAAGTGAAGTGTCTATAATTTTAGAGCAACTTATTAGTGATGTAGAGCAAGAAGTGCCAGATAGTAATTTTAGTGCAACCGATTTATTGGCAAAATCTTTATCAAAAAGCTTAGCGATTAAATCAGGACAATCATTAACTAATATGGAACAAGAACATTTGGTAAATAGTTTGTTTGCTTGTAAAGATCCTTCAGTATCACCAACTAATAGAACAACATTTATCACCATGAGTGTAGATGATTTTGATAAAAAATTTATGTAATAAACTATGATGAGAGGTATAACAGATACGGTAAAACATTTAATTATTATCAATGTACTTATGTTCATAGGAACATTGTTTGTTGGTAATGGAGAACTGTTTTATAAGTGGTTTGCATTATATTTTCCTAATAATGACATGTTTCAGCCGTGGCAAGTGATTACACATATGTTTATGCATGGTGGAGCGAACCTGCAAAACTTAAGTATAACACACATCTTATTCAATATGTTTGCTCTATGGATGTTTGGTACTGCAGTTGAAACACAATTAGGAAGTAAAAAGTTTTTATTTATTTATCTATCTGCTGGATTTGGTGCGGTTTTATTTCAATTAGGATATTATTACTTTAATTATATGCCAATATATTCTGAATTAATCTCTAGTGGATTATCAGGTTCAGAAATTATTCAGATGTTCACAACTAATGAGTTGATTCAAGGCATAAGCCAAAGTCAATTGGCATTGTTGCAAGAGGCATTTCCAATTTATAATGCTTCTATGGTAGGTGCATCTGGCTGTATTATGGGAATTTTAGCAGCTTTTGGTATGATGAACCCTGATGCAAAACTCATGCTTATTTTCTTGCCAGTACCTATAAAAGCTAAGTATTTTATTCCAGGAATTATTCTTTTAGATGTTATTTCGGCCGTGACTGGTCAATCATTTTTTAGTCCGAGTAATACCGCTTACATGGCTCATGTTGGTGGCGCACTAACGGGTTTTATTATCATGTGGTATTGGAAAAAAACACAGTTTAATCAAAATCGTTGGGACCAATGACATCGTTAACTCAAGACATAAAAGAGAAATTAAAACATCTTAATGTTTTTGAAAAGATCATAGCTATTAACGTTGGTGTTTTTCTTATAGGTTGGTTAATTCAGGTTTTTACTAATATCCCAAGAGCTAACACATTAACTTGGTTAGAATTACCTAAACCATTTTTTGATTTTTTAACGAAGCCTTGGTCTATTATCACTTATGGTTTTGCTCATTATGGGTTATTGCATTTAGTATTCAATATGTTTGTTTTGTACTTTATCTCAAGAAGTATGGTCAATCTATTTCCACCAAAACAATCACTTTCAATTTACTTTATGGGTATATTTTCTGGCGGCTTATTGTTTTTACTGGTATATAATGTAGTGCCTCAATCACTTTTAGTAAATGCTGGGCCCTTAGTTGGTGCATCTGCTGGTGTGAATGCTTTACTAATATTTTTATGTGCTTATATGCCTAATCGAGAGGCTAAGTTTTTTGCGATAACCATAAAACTTTGGCACATTGGTTTAGCTATTGTAATTATTGATTTTATTGGTCTTTTCGGAATTAATCAAGGTGGAAAAATTGCTCATTTTGGAGGCAGTATTTTGGGGTACTTATATGCAACACAATTACTTAAAGGCAATGATATTGGTAAAGGGTTTTCGAAATTCATGGATGGTTTAACCTCCGTTTTTCAGTCTAAATCCCCCTTAAAAACAGTTCATAAAAACAGAAAGAAACCATTTGCTGGTCATAATAAAGAGCAGTTTAATGAGTTTAATAATCAAAAAAAGATAGATCTTATTCTCGATAAAATAAGTAAAAGTGGTTACGATAGTTTAACCGAAGAAGAAAAAGCATTTCTGTTTAAGGCAGGTAAATAATAGCCATGATTTAAATGAAAAAACTTAAAGGTTTTGACAAGTTAATATTTGTCATCAATTCGTTGATGGCATTCGTCTTGTTATTGTCTTATGTTTTGCCTTACATGGCTCCAAAGCAATTTGCATTTCTGTCTGTGTTAAGTCTAGCTGTTCCAGCGTTAATTATAATTAATATTTTATTTGCAATGTATTGGTTGCTCAATGTGAAGCGTCAACTCTTGTTGTCACTTATTGTATTAATTATTGGTTATAATCATGTGTTTTCACTTTATAAGTTTTCTTCGTCAAAGAATGTTGATGACAGTGAGAATATTTCTATAATGAACTATAATGTACGTTTATTCAATGTTTTTGATTGGATTAAAGATGTGAATGTTACGCAAGATATTTCTGATTTTATTTCAGAAAAGCAACCAGATATTCTTTGCTTGCAAGAATATAGACCTGATGAAACTATTATCCTTACCGAGTATTATAAATATGAAGAATTATCAGGTAAACAAGTTAAAAGTGGGCAAGCTATTTTTACTAAATTTCCTATTATTAATTCTGGCTCTATTGAGTTCCCAAACACTTCTAATAATGCTATTTATGCTGATATTGTTAAAGGGAAGGATACCATAAGGGTTTATAATGTGCATTTGCAATCTCTTGGAATTGACCCAACCGTTGAAAAACTAGCAAATGAAGATTCTCAAAACTTATTAAACCGAGTGAGTAATACTTTTAAAATGCAGCAATTTCAAACAGAATTGTTTTTGATGCATAAAAAACAGTCTCCTTATAGAATGATTATTTGTGGTGATTTTAATAATACGGCTTATTCTTATGTATATAAAGAGGTAAAAGGAGATCTTAAAGATGCTTTTAAAGAGGCTGGTAATGGTTTTGGAAGAACGTTTGATTTTAAATTTTTCCCAGTTCGAATCGATTTTGTTCTTGTTGATGATGATTTTAAAGTGAATTCGTTTAAAACGTATGATGAAAAATTATCAGACCACTATCCAATAATTGCAAAAGTGAAACTAGGAAAATAATATTACATCATCCAACAATCTACTGCATCTGCTAATATATGGATGATGCATCCAATACCTAGAAGTCTTGTTTTTTTTATGATTGATAACAGGAAATATAGTCCAATTGCATAATAGGAGTGAAGTGGGTGAAAATTTATGCTACAACGATTAGGATCAAAAGTTGGATTGGCAAGTAAATGATCTAAATCTATTAGCATTGTACTTAACATAATTATGGTGGCAACTTTCCATTGTTTTTTAAAAAACAACAAAGCCACAACTAGTGGTATTATAAAATGAATGCCGTAATGAGTCAGTGTTTGAAACATTATAATGTAAGTATTTGGGCTTCTAAATAGAGAATTGTGTTTGGACCTTCATTAAATAATAAATCTAAAATACTTAAGTTGTTAAAGAATCCATGTTTATCATCAAATACTTGGGCATAATATTGAAAGTCTTGAGTAATCTCTTTTCTACTATTTGCTAAAATTCTTCCATCAATAATAGCTTTTGGTTCTTTTTCAAAATGCGTTGTAGTTTTATATTCAAACTGGACTTGTAAACATTCAAAGATGATTTCTAAGCACTTAAAGTTGAAATCCATTATACTTATGAATTCAGTGTTAAATAATGGTTTTAAATCATCTATATAAAATTCGAAAAAAGGAGAAGCGCGATATGCAGATTCTAAGGATTTAAAATGTAAATCTTGCCAGTTATCAATATTTGAAATGGAAACGTCTTTATATAATTGACGGTTTTTCTGTGAATAATGTACAGGAACATTGAGGTCTAACTTGCCATTAGCACCAAAAATTGTTGCTCTATTTCTGTAGGTTTGTTTTTGATAGTTATCAAAAACTTCAAACACAATGTCTTCAGCTTTTACCATCGCTACAAAATGTGCAATACTAGGAAAGTATGTAGGATGTAATAAGACTTTCATTCGTCTATTTGGAATTTAAAAACGAATTAACTTTTCGCTTTTTTATGTTTTCGCCATTTATTAAAACCAATGATACCAAATAAAACAACTAAGAAAGGAATGAAATATGATGTTGCTTTGCCGCTTCCACCAACAGTCGTAAAGAAACGTTCCCAACGCGGATTTTTAAGTCCGTCCCAACTCATCCATATAAGTACGGGTTTTCCAACAACATGATCAAAAGGCACAAATCCCCAAGCTCTAGCATCAATAGAATTGTCTCTGTTGTCACCCATCATCCAATAATAGTCTTGTTTAAAGGTGTAAGTGTCTGAGGGAGTTCCGTTGATTAGGATTTGATTTCCATTTACGGTTACAGAATTACCTTCATATTCTGAAATTAAACGTCTGTATAAAGGTAAAACCTCTAAGTTTATATCGATTGTCACACCTTCTTTTGGAATATAAACAGGTCCGAAGTTATCATAATTCCACGGGTATTGTGGGTCTCTAGGAAATAGGTTTCCGTCAGTGCCTTTTGGTGTGATACGCCTTGTAATACTTGCAAAATATGGATTGTTCTTAGCTTTTGCAACCGATTCTACGGTAGCCTGAACGACAATCGTGCCTTGTTCTAATTGATAAGGGTTGTCAGTAATATCATAGCGTTTTAGAGCTTCGAGAATTTGCTCTCCAGTATAGTTGCCTTTCAGAACAATATCATAAGCAAACTGTAGCTTAGCTCTGTCTGGTAATTGATTTTGTTTACCATTAATGTAAACATAACCATCTCTTACTTCTAACGAATCTCCAGGAACGCCTACACAACGTTTAACCAAATTTGTTTTCTTGTCAATAGGTTTGTAATAATTACGATCTGGTTTAAAATTATTCATATCCAACAAGGTGTCAGCTGGTTGGTTAAATACGACGATGTCATTACGTTCAATACTCTCAAAACCTGGCAACCTTAAATAAGGAAGTTGAAGCTTATTCTTCCATGAACTCTCTTTCTTATCGATGCGGTCATCAAATAAATAGGATTTTTTATTTAGTACAGGAATGGTGTCATGAACCATAGGAGCTGCAACGGTAGTCATAGGTATTCTAGCTCCATAATGAAACTTACTCACAAATAGAAAATCGCCAACAAGCAATGATTTTTCTAATGAAGAACTCGGTATTGTAAAGGGTTGAATAAAATAAGTGTGCACAATAGTTGCAGCAACGATGGCAAATAAAATTGAGCTAACCCAATCTCCAGAACTCGATTTCGGATTTAAGTCTCTATTTTCAACATAAGATACATCAGCTACATAATTGAGGTAGAAGTTGTAAAATCCTAAGCTGATAACAGCTAAAATAGTGTCTTGAAAACTGTTTTTTCCGAAGCTTCTTGCAGTTTCAACCCAAACTACAGGAAGCATGATAAGATTAACTATTGGAACAAACAATAAGATGGTCCACCACCAAGGTCTGTTAATAATTTTCATTAAAATCACCGAATTATAAACAGGAACAAACGCCTCCCATGCTTGTCGTCCAGCTTTAATGTATAGTTTCCATGTTCCAATTCCGTGAATAACTTGAATTACTAAAATGAAAATTAACCACTGTGTTATAGTCATAATATTTTGTTTGTTGTTGGTTTAAAAAGATACTTAAACGTTACTCTTAAATTTTAAATTAACCTATGTTTAACACATCTTTCATTGTGTAAACTCCAGTTTTATCATGAATCCATTCAGCTGCTATCACTGCGCCTAAGGCAAAACCTTCTCTGCTATGTGCTGTATGTTTTATTGAAATACTATCGACATAAGATTTATAATTGATTTCATGAGTTCCCGGAACGTTTTCAATTCGTTTTGCTAAAATACCAATCTCATTTGGTTTTGGTGTCTCTAGTGTCCAATTTTTATAGTCTGATTGTTTAATAATCGCTTCAGCTAAAGTAATTGCTGTGCCACTTGGAGCGTCAAGTTTTTGAGTGTGATGAATTTCTTCAAGATCAACATTATATTCTGGTAAACCTTTCATCAGTTTTGCTAATGTTTTGTTTACTTCAAAAAAGATGTTAACTCCAAGGCTGAAATTGGAGGCATATAAAAAAGTACCATTGTTTTTGTTGCATTGAGATACGATGTCATCATATTTGTCAAGCCAACCTGTAGTACCTGATATTACCGGTGTTTTGTGATGAATGCAATTGCTAATGTTTTCATAAGCTGAAGATGGTAAACTAAAATCAATAGCTATGTCAATATTTTTGAGGTTATAGTCTTTGGTGGTTCTAGACACTTTTAAAGCGATATTATGACCTCTGCTTATTGCAATTTTTTCAATAGCTTTACCCATTTTTCCATAGCCTAATAACGCAATGTTCATGACTTAGAATTTAAAGTTGAGAGTGAGGCCTAAATCTGAAGAGTTCTCCATTTCGTTATATTGAAAATGAGGTTTTATAGCAAGATTTTTATCGACGTTGTATTGTAATAAATGTGCGTCAACATTAGCGTCAATGATATTTAAAGCATACAATCCAATTGTAATGAGTAAAGATAGTTCTTTACGACGTTTAAGCGTTTTTTGAGCGTTAATAAGACCTTCGTCACTTACACCAGGAAATTCTCCTAAAAGAGGACTGTTTCCGGCTAAACGACGTTTGTATTCGTCTCTATAGCGATTGTATTCCTTGTCGTTAGAAACATAGAAGTAAACACTTGTACCCATGAGTGCATAAACAATAGGTATTTTCCAATATTTTTTATTGTAAGCTTGTCCTAAACCAGGTAAAACAGCAGAGTAGAAGGCAGCTTTTGAAGGTGCTAAAATGTTTATGGGCTTTCTTTGAATGGTATCTGCAACAACTATCAAATCAGTATCAACCTTTAGGCTATCACTGTCTTTTTTGTTTTGAGCAAAACCATTGTACCCAAAAAGAATAATGAAACATATGATGTAAAGCTGCTTATTTGGCACTTTGAACTAGTTTTTTAATGCGATTAAAATCTTCTTCAGAATGAAATGGGATTGTGATTTGACCCTTACCATTCTTAGATACCTTAACGTTGATTTTGTGTCCAAAGTATTCAGAAAATTCTTTAACTCCTTTTTTGATATACTTAGGTAACTCTTCTTTTTTTGGAGACTTTATGGTGTTTGTGTTGTGAAAACTTTTCACCAATTGTTCAGTGGCTCTAACTGATAATTTATCAGTTATGATTTTTTCATAAATATCTAGTTGTGCACTTTGATCTTCGATATTAATAATAGCTCGACCATGTCCCATTGAAATAAAACCATCGCGTATTCCTGTTTGAATAATAGGATCTAACTTAAGTAAACGTAAATAGTTTGCAATAGTTGAACGTTTTTTGCCTACACGTTCACTCATTTGTTCCTGTGTTAGCTTGATTTCGTCAATTAAGCGTTGGTAGGAGAGTGCAATTTCAATAGGGTCTAAATCTTGCCTTTGTATATTTTCAACCAAAGCCATTTCTAAAGACTCCTGGTCGTTTGCAATTCGAATATATGCTGGAATTGTTTCTAGGCCAATAAGTTTAGATGCTCTAAAACGACGTTCTCCAGATACAAGTTGAAATTTATTAAAATCTAACTTTCTGACTGTTATTGGCTGAATAACACCCAGCTCTCTAATAGATGAAGCCAGCTCACGTAGTGTTTCTTCGTTGAAATTAGTACGAGGTTGAAACGGATTAATATCAATAGCATTGATATCTAACTCAACAATGTTTCCAATGATAGTATCGGCGTTTTTGTCCTTAGCATTGCTAATGTCGTTTGAAGGGTCTTTCAGAAGTGCTGATAGTCCGCGACCTAATGCTTGTTTTTTTGTTGCCTTCGCCATTATGCGTTCTTATTAATAATTTCTTTAGCCAAACTTAAATAATTTGAAGCACCTTTACTACTTACATCATATTTGATAATGCTTTCACCATAACTTGGTGCTTCTCCTAAACGTACATTACGCTGAATGATGGTTTCAAAAACCATGTTGCTAAAATGCTTTTGTACCTCTTCTACGACTTGGTTAGATAAGCGCAAGCGTTGGTCGTACATGGTAAGTAGCATGCCTTCAATATCAAGTTCTTTATTGTGTATTTTTTGAACACTTTTAACGGTGTTTAATAATTTACCTAAACCTTCAAGAGCAAAATATTCACATTGAATAGGTATGATAACAGCATCTGAAGCCGTTAAAGCGTTTAAAGTCAACAAGCCGAGTGAAGGCGCACAATCTATCAAAATGTAATCGTAAGAAGATTTTAAATGCAATACAGCGTTTTTAAGCATATATTCTCGTTCATCTTTATCGACTAGTTCAATTTCAATAGCAACAAGATCAATATGTGCTGGAATAATATCTACATTAGGAGAGTTAGTGGCTACAATACAATCTTCAGCTGAAGCTGTATGTTCAAGCAATTGGTAAGAGCCAGTTACTACACTTTCAACATCTATACCAAGACCAGAAGTAGCATTAGCTTGAGGATCTGCATCGATAAGAAGCACTTTTTTTTCTAGGACACCTAAAGATGCAGCAAGGTTTACAGAAGTTGTGGTTTTTCCAACACCTCCTTTTTGATTGGCAATTGCAATGATTTTACCCATTAAATGATTTGGTTTAATTGAATGTAAAAATACAATTATTTACGTGTTTTAAAAGGGGAAGTTGTTAACAGGTTATCACTGCGATAATGTTAAAAAAAGACCAATAATTTTAAGATAATTTATTCAATCAAAATTTCTAGAATTTTAATTGCAGCGTCACTTATTTTTGTGCCAGGTCCAAAAACAGCGATTGCTCCAGCATCAAATAAATATTGATAATCTTGCTTAGGAATCACTCCTCCAACGATAACCATAATGTCTTCTCGACCGTATTTTTTTAATTCATCTATCACTTTAGGAACAAGGGTCTTGTGTCCTGCAGCTAAAGAAGATACGCCCAAAATGTGTACATCATTTTCAACGGCTTGTTTAGCGGCTTCTTGGGGTGTTTGAAAGAGTGGTCCAATGTCAACATCAAAGCCAACATCAGCATAGCCAGTTGCAACGACTTTAGCGCCTCTATCGTGACCATCTTGTCCCATTTTGGCAATCATGATGCGAGGACGTCTGCCGTCTTGTTCGGCGAATTTGTCTGCTAATTCTCTTGCTTTCTGAAAGCTCTTGTCGTCTTTTATTTCTTTGCTATACACACCTGAAAATGATTTGATTTGTGCTTTGTATCTACCGAATTCAGTCTCTAAGGCATCACTAATTTCTCCCAAGGTGGCTCTGTTTCTGGCTGCATTTACTGCTAAAGCTAATAAATTTTCTTGACTTGTTTTAGCTGCATTGGTTAATTTTTCAAGAGACTGTTTTACTTCAATGGTGTTTCTGGTTGCTTTTATTTCGTTTAAACGCTCAATTTGTCCGTTTCTGACGGTTTGATTGTCAACTTCTAAGGTAGAAATAGGGTCTTCTTCTTCTAATTTATATTTGTTGACGCCAACAATGATATCTTGTCCAGAATCAATGCGTGCTTGTTTTCTTGCTGCAGCTTCTTCAATACGTAACTTAGGAGTTCCGGCTTCGATGGCTTTTGTCATTCCGCCGAGTTCTTCGATTTCCTCAATAAGAGACCATGCTTTTTGTGCTATATCGTGTGTTAATTTTTCCACGTAGTAGCTTCCAGCCCAGGGATCAACCGTTTTTGTGATATGTGTTTCTTCTTGGAGGTAAATTTGAGTGTTGCGAGCAATCCTGGCAGAGAAATCAGTTGGCAAGGCAATAGCTTCGTCTAGTGCATTCGTGTGTAGGCTTTGGGTGCCTCCAAAGGCAGCAGCAGTTGCTTCGATAGTAGTTCGAGCCACATTGTTGAACGGATCTTGTTCGGTTAAACTCCATCCAGAAGTTTGGCAATGTGTTCTTAATGCTAGTGATTTTTGGTTCTTTGGATTAAATTGACTTACTATTTTTGCCCATAACATTCGGGCTGCTCTCATTTTTGCAATTTCCATGAAGTGGTTCATGCCAATTGCCCAAAAGAAAGAGAGGCGAGGTGCGAAGGTGTCAATGTCCATGCCTGCTTCTAGACCCTTTTTAATGTATTCTAATCCGTCGGCTAATGTGTATGCTAATTCTATGTCGCAAGTGGCTCCAGCTTCCTGCATATGGTATCCGGAAATGCTAATGCTGTTGAATTTTGGCATATTCTGACTTGAATATTCAAAAATATCAGAAATAATTTTCATAGATGGTGTAGGAGGGTATATGTAAGTGTTTCTGACCATAAACTCCTTAAGAATATCATTTTGAATTGTTCCAGCTAATTGTTCTGGCTTAACGCCTTGTTCTTCAGCTGCAACAATGTAAAACGCCATAATTGGGAGTACTGCGCCATTCATGGTCATAGAAACTGACATTTTATCTAATGGAATCTGATCAAAAAGAATCTTCATGTCTTCAACGCTGTCAATAGCTACGCCAGCCTTACCAACGTCACCAACTACGCGTTCGTGATCAGAATCGTAGCCTCTATGTGTTGCTAAATCAAAAGCGACAGAGAGTCCTTTTTGTCCAGCAGCAAGGTTGCGTCTATAGAAGGCGTTACTGTCTTCTGCGGTTGAAAAACCTGCATATTGTCTGATGGTCCAGGGTCTTCGGACATACATAGTTGAGTATGGTCCGCGTAAATTTGGAGCAATTCCGGCAACAAAGTTTAAATGCTCTAGGTCTTCAATATCTTCTTTAGAGTATGTTGATTTTATTTCAATGTTCTCAGCGGTTTGAAAATGATTTCCCCGTTTATTTGCTTGTTGATTAGATGTTTGGTCTAATTTGATATGTTGAATGTTTTTTCTTTCCATGTCAATAGATTTCTGTTTCTAATCGTGATTATGTCCAGCGTGTGGGTCTTTTTGTGCTTTAGTGTTTGTGTCTTTTGTTGTTACCTGTTTTTTTGACAGGTCTACCTTTGAAAGTTTTGAATAGTAGAGTTCAAGAGCGACAAAAGTTGCTAGGTATTTATCTTTGACAAGCCTATAACTTTTACTCATGAGTAAGTCGTTCATCATTCTCATACTTAGGCTATTCGTGCTTAGTAGTGCGTTAAAAGTGGTTTTTATATCCTTGTCTTGAATGTTTTCTCCGATACAAGAGAATATTTCATGATTGTAATTAAGTGTGAGTTTGTTGTTTTTTAAAACCCATAAATCATCTATGTTTTTTAGTTCTTCAAAAATATCTAATGTGTGTTGCTCGGTGATATTGTTGTAATTAATTTGGTGTCTTGAGCTTTGTGTTAAAAAACTGCGATACTCATTGTTTAGATTGGGTTTGTTTAGGGTTGAGTATTTAATGATGTTGGTTTCAAATTCATGAAGCGCTTCATTTAATATTTTAGAGTAATTTGGGTTGCAATCAATTACAATTTTTTTGTCTGAATGCTTAAATGTTAATTCGGGTTTTGGTTCTTTGCAATTTACAAGAATTAAACATATTACAAAATAAATGAATTGTGTTTTCATAACAGTAAATTTTATTTTTTTTCTTTTTCTAATCTATTAATATCCAGATTGTTTGAAATTCTTTTTTCAAGTATAGGTTCAATTAATGTTTTAATTGGATTAGTCTTAAGGAAAGGATATATTTCTAATTCATGTTGCATTTTATCCTCTTTGTTTGGATGTTTATTCGTGCCTAAAAGAACAAGTTTTCCTTTGTTAAACTCCTCTAATTCTTTTGCGGCGCTCTCTTTTATTTTTCTTTGAATTGTACCTTCTTTTAACTGGTTTAAAAGTCCATCATTAGCTTCTATGTCTTTAAAAAGTTCTAAAGCTTTTTCTGATAATTGTGTTGTTAAAGATTCAATATAATAAGAGCCATCTGCTGGATTATTCACAGCGTTGAAATAACTTTCATGTTTAAGAATAAGTAATTGATTACGAGAGATACGTTCACTAAATTCATTGTCTTTGTGATAGACAGCGTCATATCCTAAATTACTGATTGTATCTGCTCCGCCAAGAATGGCACTCATACATTCAGTAGTAGTTCTTAACATGTTAGTATTGTAGTCGTAAATTGTTTTATTGCGTTTTGAAGGTGTAGCGAATATGTGGCATTGTGTGTTTACGTTATATTCGGAAGCTAAGTTTTTCCAGAGGACTCTTAAGGCTCTGAGTTTTGCAATTTCAAAAAAATAGTTGGTACCAACAGAAACATTAAAAATAACGTCTAATTGTGCTTTCGAATCTTTATCAAGACGCTCGTTAAGATGATTTAAATACTCATTAGCATGAGCTAGTCCGTAAGCAAGTTGTTGAATGATATTTGCACCAGCATTTTGATATAATGATAGATTGATACTAAGAGTTTTAGTGGTAGAAACAATTGATTCAAAATTTTTATGATCCTCTGTTAGGTTAGAAAACCAATTCCCAGATGCAGAAAGTTTATCAATAATATCAGTGTTAAGTCGTAAGGAGGTCTTATCGTTTTTTAAAGTATGAATTTGTTTCACATACTCTGAAGATAAGAATAGTAGTTCAAAATAGATGTTAATTTTTGTAAGGTCTATGTCTTTGAGAAGGGTTGTAATTAAAATATTTTCTGAAGGAATAATGAATTTTATGGCCTCAGCACCCCGAGAAATAACATCTAAAGCTTTAGTGTTTGATTTTTCAATGTCAGCAACATATATAGTTTGACAAATTTTAAAAGCTGTAGCTTTTGAAGCTGAAACATTAGGTAATTCGTTAAATTCATCTTTATGATAAAATGGCTTTACATCAATACCTTCGTTAGTTTGCCATATTAAAGAATCATTATAGTCTGCACCTTTGAGGTCTGCCTGGATTTTTTGTTTCCACTCTTTAGAGGATACTTCCGGAAATCGTTCAAATAAAGATTTACTCATTCTTAGTTTTAGTTTTTAGGCTATCTTCATATTCAATAATATAGATATCTTCATTGTCTTTCTTCATATAGTATTTTTCACGAGCTAATTTCTCAATTCCATCTTCAGTACTAAGTTGTTTGATAGCTTTTTTATCTTTTTCAATC
>NZ_JBGCCX010000114.1:0-16400 GCF_045105015.1 Psychroserpens sp. | reverse complement strand
GATCCATCATTTTAGTGATTTTTACTGGTGTATTCTTTTTTAAGTAGTCTTTAAAGAAATCATCATGAGAAATGTTTTCAATAGTTTTTATATCCTGTAGAGGTGTATTTAAAATACCTTGTACTCTTTCTATAATTGCTTTTTCCATGACTGGTAGGTTTTACAAAAACGAATATAGTATATTTGTTTATACAATTTTATGACATTTTTCATATTTTAGATAATAGTATTTTTTTTTTAGATAAAATGAACTTAAACATACATGAAAGCTGGAAAAAGGTACTACTTGACGAATTCAATTCTTCATATTTTGAAACTTTAACTGCATATGTAAAAGCTGAATACGAAAAAAACATATGTTATCCTCCTTTAGACAAAATATTTAATGCATTTAATTTCTGTCATTTTGATGATTTGAAAGTTGTAATCATTGGTCAGGATCCGTATCATGGAATTAATCAAGCTAATGGCTTGTCATTTTCTGTTAATGATGGTGTGACTCATCCGCCTTCATTAATTAATATTTTTAAAGAGCTTGAAAATGATTTAAAAACTACGTATCCTCAAACTGGAAATTTAGAAGAATGGGCCAAGCAAGGAGTATTATTGTTAAATGCGACACTCACAGTTAAAGCTAATCAAGCAGGTAGCCATCAAAAAAAAGGTTGGGAGCAATTTACAAATGCTGTTATTAAGACTATAAGTGATAAAAAAAGCAATGTTGTTTTCTTGTTATGGGGTGGATTTGCAAAACAAAAATCTAAACTTATCAATGTTCATAAGCATTATGTTTTAACCTCAGGTCATCCGTCTCCATTAAGTGCAAATAGAGGTTATTGGTTTGGGAATAAACATTTTAGTAAAACGAATCGTTTTTTAATAGAAAACAATCTTCAGCCTATTAACTGGTAGTGAATAATATTAAGTTAATTGGATAAAATAATTTAACTTCCAGTAGGAGCCAATTGAGTTCTTGTGGTCATTTTCTTTGTAGAAAGTGAAGCTTTAACCACTTTTGTAGCTTTTATAGTTGTAGTAGTTTCACTGCTAACTCGCTTTGTGGTTTTATTACAACTAAATATTAGTAGTATGAAATTTAAGGCAACTAAGAAAGATAGAGTTAGAGTAATTATCATAATCATATTCTTCAAGTTTGTTAGGTTAATAGCGTAATCTGGTCTTAACAAATGTAACTAAATTTTTGAAAAATAGAAACTTAAGAGTAAAAACATTAATCTTTTGTTAAAACCTGTTCTATTAAAATAAGTTTGTTATTAATAGATATAACAATGATGGAAGTAAAATTCCTACCCTTTTTTATTTTAAATCATGTATCAATTCGGTGTAGCTAATTGATTTAGGAATAATCTCTAATTCAAGTAGTTTGTCTTGAACTGTCATTATGGTAGTTTCATCAATAACATCTTGAGACCATTCTGTTAAAGACAACCATTCTTGTACGTCTTCTAATTTTTGGTCATAACGATTAGCAATTGTAGTGTCTATGCTTGGTATGGACTTAAATTCTTTAGTTGTTTTATTGATAATATTTAAAATGGTTTTCACATCATCTTCGTTTGTTTTTAAAAAGTCAGTATTAACAGCAATAACAAAACAAGGCCAAGGTGTTGGACAATCATTGATTCGTCTAAATACACCATCATCAACGATAGGTTTTGTGGTAAATTTTTCCCACATAAAATAATCTGCAGTACCATTAGTTAAACCCTCAACAGCTCCATCTAGATTTCTAATAACTTCAAAATCTAAATCCTTTTCTAAATTCCATTTATTATTTTCAGCATTTATATATGCCATTAAATGAGATCCAGAACCGTATCTGCTGATTGCAGCTTTAGTCCCTTTCAAATCTTCAATAGTTCTATATTCAGAATTGTGAGCAACATGAATTCCCCAAATTAAAGGTGATTGCACAAAGGTTTGTACTATTTTACTCGGATTACCATCTATGATGTCTTTAATTATTCCTTCAGTAAGAATAACAGCCATATCAATTTCTCCTTCTCTTAGGCCTTTATTCATAGCTCCAGTGCCACCAAAGTAATCTTTCCATCTCAGGTTGATTCCTTTCTCCTTATAAGCGCCATCTTTGAGCGTTAAATACCAAGCCAGATTAAAATGCTCTGGAACACCACCAATATTTATTTTTTTCATAGTATAATTCTAAACATGTAAGTTACATATTTAGATGTGTGATTAAATTAGATATTTACAATACGCTCTAAAGCATACAGGATTAAATTTTCTACAGTTTGTTTTGGGTTTTCACTGAAATCTCCATTTGGTCTGTTTGCAATAATTGCACTTAATGACAATGCTTCATGACCTAATAACTTAGACAAACCATAAATAACTGAAGTTTCCATCTCAAAGTTTGTAATTCTAAAATCTTTGTATGAAAAATTATCTAGCTTAGAATTTAATGTTGCATCTTGAAGTGGTAATCTTAAAACTCGTCCCTGTGGTCCGTAAAATCCGCCTGCCGTTCCTGTCATTCCTTTAAAAACAAGCTCACTGTCAAAACAATTCTCTAAAGTCTTACTATTATCAATTATAATTGGTCTTGCTTTGTTTTTGTCCCAATTGGTGTGATTTATAAATACATCTTCAATTTCTGGATTACAAATATTATCAATTTGATAGAAATGTAACATGCCATTTATATCTAATCCATGAGTACTAATTACAAATGAATCTACAGGGACATCTGTTTGAAGTGATCCTGAAGTTCCAATTCGTATAATGTTTAAACTCGTTAAGTTGGTTTTTGGTTTGCGTGTCTCTAAATTAATATTTACTAAAGCATCTAATTCATTAAGTACAATATCAATATTATCTGGTCCAATTCCTGTTGAAATTACGGAGATGCGTTTGCCTTTGTAATAACCAGTTTGAGTTTTAAATTCTCGTTTTTGAGTTGTAAACTCTATACTATCAAAATGCTTTGTGATTTTTTCAACACGATCTTGATCTCCTACAAAAATAATTGTGTCGGAAATGTGTTCTGGTTTAAGATTTAAGTGATAAACACTACCATCAGGATTTAGTATTAATTCAGAGTTTTTAATGGACATTGATAATAGTTTTTACAAGTTTATTTTCATCTTTATTGAATTGAAAATCTAATCGATTCAATCCACCATAAGTCATATTGTTATTAACTTCTAAAGCGACATTATGAATTTTTATAAGTGCTTCGTGACCTTGTCTATTAAGTTTCAGTTGGTCGTTGTTATGATCAAAAAATATAGACAATTTATTAATCATTCGTTCAAATTGTAAGTCACCATAACCATAAAACCCTTGATAGTTTAAAATATAACCAAGCAAATGATGTTTTGATTTTATGTTATTATCTCTTACGATTTCTAAAATGTTTTTTTCAAGAATATTCAATCCACTTTTAGAATCAGGAAAGCGTCTTAAATGAGCTTTCAAACAATTACTAAGGTATTTAAAAGACGATTCTTTAGTTATGTAATGCTTCAAAAGATTATGGTCTTTTCCACAATAGGTTCGCCATAAGGTTATGGCTAAATCTTTATCGATTTCTGTTAATTTAACTCGTTCATCATAATGCTTTAATAACTGAATTGGTGTTAGTTCAAACAAAGCTTTCATGTTTTTTTCACCTTCAATTCGACCACTACAAACTAAATAGAGTGGAAGATGAATTGCTTTTTGATGTAATAAAGTGATTACGCCTAAAAGATTAATGTGGCAAAATAAATCGTATTCAAACCACAGCACGATTTCTTTATAATCATCTATAGTATTTAATTTATTTAGTTCTCTTTTGAGTTCTTCAACATTTACTTCAATATTATAAAACTCATTTAAAAACTGTTGTCGTAATTCAATGAAAGCTTCAGAATCGATGTGTGATAACGTTGGACCTTCACATAGCATTTCCTGCCAAGTTAAAATGTCACCTTTAATTTCTAATTCATCTAAAACCTCAGTTAGTGAGTTTCCATTAGTAATATGAAGTGTTTTATTCATAATCAGCCTCCAACACGTTTTACTGCAAAACCTTTGTCTTTTAAAATCTGCATAATTTTATCTCTGTAATCACCTTGAATTATGATTTTATCATCTTTAAAACTACCTCCAACACTTAGTTTTTGTTTTAGTTCTTTAGCAAGTAATTTAAAATCTTTATCAGCTCCTGTATACCCTTCAAGTATTGTTATTGGTTTTCCTTTGCGCTTTTCATATTTACAAATAATTGGTTCCTGTTGAAGCCAAATACCTGTATCATCAGGAGTATTTTCTTCGGAAACATTTTCAGTAGTATGATCTGGAAATAAATTTTTTAATTGATCTTGTAAATCCATAGCTTAATGGTACATGTCATGAAGAGCGTAATTATGATAACACTCAAAAAACATCTTATTATTTTTTTAATCCAAGTTCAATCAAACGTTCATTTAAAAATTCACCAGCAGTAATATCGTCAAACTGTTTAGGATTATCTTCATCGATGCAACTTTCTAGGACATCTAGTTTCATTTCACTAATTGGATGCATAAAAAACGGGATAGAATATCTTGAAGTTCCCCAAAGTTCTCTTGGTGGATTTACAACACGATGTATGGTAGATTTTAATTTATTGTTAGAATGTCTTGATAACATATCACCAACATTTATCATTAATTCATCTGGTTCTGCAATTGCGTCAATCCAATCACCTTTATGATTTTGAACTTGTAATCCTCGACCTTGAGCTCCCATTAGTAGAGTGATTAAATTGATATCACCATGTGCTGCAGCTCGGACTGCATTTTCAGGTTCAGATGTAATAGGTGGATAATGTATTGGTCTTAATATAGAATTTCCGTTGTGTATAAAATTATCAAAATACGTTTCTTCTAAATCTAGATGTAAAGCTAAGGCTCTAAGTACATACTTAGCTGTTTTTTCAAGCATGCTATAGGTTTCCTTTCCTACCTTATTAAATTCAGGTAATTCATCAACTGATACATTTTCAGGATATTCTTTTGCACGTTCTGGATCATCATCAACATATTGTCCAAAATGCCAAAATTCTTTCAAATCGCCTTCTTTTTTTCCTTTAGCACTTTCTTTTCCGAAAGAAATATAGCCACGTTGTCCAGCAATACCTTCAATTTCATATTTACGTTTGGCTTCAATAGGCAAACTGAAAAAGTTCTTAACTTCACTGTATAACTTATCCACTAAAGTATCATCTAAAAAATGTCCTTTTAATGCAACAAATCCAATGTCTTCATAGGCTTTTCCTATTTCATCAATAAACTTTTGTTTTCTAATTGGGTCTCCTGAAATAAAATCTTCAAGGTTAACGCTAGGTATTCTATCCATCTTCAATAATATTATGTTATAACTGCAATACTACAAAAATAACGAAAACATCGGTAAATTCATATAGCATTTGTAAGCTTAAAAAAAAATGAGTTTGAAGTCTTTTCAATCAATTTTTAGTTACTTTTGATTTATAAATGTAATACAATTACTATGCTCACTTCCATTAGAAGTACAATAACTTTTGATAAAAAGAATTTGGACGATAAAACGCTTTTAAAGCTTTATAAACATATGCTTAAGCCTAGACTCATAGAAGAGAAAATGCTTATTCTTTTACGTCAGGGAAAAATATCAAAATGGTTTTCTGGCATTGGGCAAGAAGCCATTTCTGTAGGTGTTACAATGGCACTCAATACAGATGAGTACATATTACCTATGCATCGAAATCTTGGAGTATTTACCACTAGAGAGATTCCTTTACACAGATTATTTAGTCAATGGCAAGGAAAGGCCAATGGGTTTACTAAAGGCAGAGATCGTTCATTTCATTTTGGGACTCAAGATTTCAATATTGTTGGGATGATTTCTCATCTTGGTCCACAGCTTGGAGTAGCTGATGGTATTGCATTGGCAAGTTTACTAAAAAACAAAAAACAAGTTACAGCTGTTTTTACAGGAGAAGGTGGTACAAGTGAAGGTGATTTTCACGAAGCACTAAATGTAGCATCTGTATGGCAATTACCTGTATTATTCTGTGTTGAGAATAACGGTTATGGGTTGTCAACTCCTACCAGTGAGCAGTATCGTTGTAAAGATATTGCCGACAGAGGAAAAGGATATGGAATGGAATCATTTGTGCTTGACGGAAACAATGTTGTTGAAGTTTACACTAAAATAAAAAAACTAGCCCAAAGTATTCGTAAGCGTCCAAGACCAATTTTAGTCGAGTTTAAAACGTTTAGAATGCGAGGGCATGAAGAGGCTAGTGGTACAAAGTATGTCCCTAAAGAATTAATGCAAGCATGGGCCAAAAAAGATCCTGTTGAAAATTTTCAAGCGTATCTAAAGGATGAAAAGATTTTAAACGAAAAACAAGAGGTTGCAATTAAAGAAGGAATAGTTCACGAAATCAATGAAAATTTAAAAATTGCGTTTGATGAAGCTCCAATTGAGGCAAATTTAACTACAGAGTTAAATGATGTATTCAAACCTTTTGAATATAAGGAGGTTAAGCCAAAAACGAAAACAGAAGAATTACGTTTAATTGATGCAATTTCCCTTGGACTTAAGCAATCTATGGAACAACATAAGGATCTAGTAATCATGGGTCAAGATATTGCTGAATATGGAGGTGTTTTTAAAATTACTGATGGTTTTGTAAAAGCTTTTGGTAAAGAACGTGTTCGTAATACTCCTATATGTGAGTCTGCAATAGTTGAAGCCGGAATGGGACTATCTATTGCTGGGATGAAAGCTGTTGTTGAAATGCAGTTTGCAGATTTTGTTACTTCTGGTTTTAATCCTGTGGTAAATTATTTAGCAAAATCTCACTACAGATGGAATCAACATGCTGATGTTGTATTAAGAATGCCATGTGGTGGTGGCGTTGCAGCTGGACCATTTCATTCTCAAACTAATGAAGCTTGGTTTACTAAAACTCCTGGATTAAAAGTTGTATATCCTGCTTTCCCATATGATGCGAAAGGCCTGCTTGCGACTGCAATTAATGATCCTAATCCAGTATTGTTTTTTGAACATAAAGCATTGTATAGAAGTATTAGACAAGATGTACCTACAGATTATTTCACATTACCTTTTGGACAAGCTTCAGTATTGAAAGAAGGAAAAGATGTCACTATTATAAGCTATGGAGCAGGAGTCCATTGGGCTTTAAGTACTTTAGAAAATAATATTGATATTAATGCAGATCTTATTGACCTTAGAACCTTACAACCGCTAGATACTGAAACTATTTATAATTCTGTTCGTAAGACAGGAAGAGCAATCATACTTCAAGAAGATTCTATGTTTGGTGGAATTGCAAGTGATGTTTCTGCTTTAATTATGGAGCATTGTTTTGAATATTTAGATGCTCCAGTTAAACGGGTTGCAAGTCTAGAAACTCCAATTCCTTTTATCAATCAGTTAGAGGATCAATATATGGCCAAAGGCCGATTTGAAACTGCTTTAAAAGATTTATTAGCTTATTAATTTTTGAGTCATGAATAATAAAAACACCAAGAAAGCACTTAAATCTGCAATATTCTGTATCGTCTTAATCGTGCTTTTTATTATTCTCAAATCATTAGCAAACTCTGAGTTAATTGGAATTTCTACTTATTCAATTACAAGTGGAATCCTTATACTGTTAGTCTTTTTCATGACTATTGTCGGATTTGTTTTTGCATTAAAAACAAAAGATGAACCTAAGACAAAACAAAAGATTATTGCTTTGATACTTAATTCTATATTAATGGCATTACTAGTAGTTTCTGTTATTAATATTATTATTGAACTTCTAAATTATTCAAAATAAAATTATTTTATTTCTGCCTCCGAAAGCTTAAATGGATAAGCTCTTCGTACTTGATCTAACTCGCTTTTTGTTAATTCTTTAACCGACTTTTTAAATACAACTTTTGCATAATTTGATCTGAGTTCATAATACGCTTTTGTTAGTTCATCTTGAATTTTAATATAAAATCCGTAAGAAGTTCCTATATCATTTTTTAAAGAAATCACTGCTGCTTTCGGATTATCAGATGAAGATTTTAATGTTTCACCATTACAATAATCACAAGATTTATCACCATTATTATCTAAAAAATCTTTAGCTATTCCTTTTAATTCGTCAATAGTTACAACGTCATGTTCTACAAATAATTCATTTTTAGAATTGACTCTAACTTCTAACATGTTACGTTTGTTAATCTGCGTATCGCAAATATCTCCTGGGATACAAGGTGCAGGTAATTGTCTGTTAATCCCTTTATCTTTAGGAATAACTGCAGTGACTAAAAAAAAGATAAGCAATAAAAATGCAATATCTGCCATTGATCCAGCATTAACTTGAGGTGTAGAGTGTCTTAAATTTCTCATGATTTTTAATGTTATGATTTATAAAAGACGCTCAATAATGATACCACATTCAAAATAAAAAAGGCATTTAAGAATATAACTCTTAAATGCCTTATAATTTAAAACTAACTCAAATATGTTTCTATTTTACGGTATTTAAATCGTCGTTAACCGTATGCGACGTATTGATTATTCTTGTTAAAGCTTTCATGGTAGATTGATTTTTTGATTGATGAATTGTTATAGTTAATTATCTATAACGTCTTTTTTGATTCCAAGTAAATGTTTTTGTTTCTGTTCTAGTACTTGTTAATTGATTGTTGTTTAAAGTTCTCATGATTATTTGTTTTTTTTTAATTGATGATTATACTAGATAGACGACATTATTTTAAAATTGTTACAGTACTATGCATAACAAAGTAATTATTTAACATATTTTAACAAATTAAAGATGTTATCATCGAGCATAAGGCTGTCTTTTTCAAAAGAATTATATTTTTTTCATTTGTTTTTAACAATGTGCCTTGATAACCTTATAAAACCTTAATTTTGTGAGAATTTTTTTTTCAGAAGCTATTAATTATATGTCCTCAACCTTAGAAATAGAAAACCAAAAAATTGCAAAAAAGAGCCTGTATGACTATCAAATCGCAGATCTTAATCGCATTTTTGATGTCTTAGAAAACGCTCCAGATAACTATAATCTATTATACCAACTTCCAACAGGTGGTGGTAAAACTGTTATTTTCTCTGAAATTGTAAGACGTTATATTAATAAACACAAAAAGAAAGTTGTAATTCTTACACATCGTATTGAATTGTGTAAACAGACTTCTAAAGTCTTACATGGGTTTGATGTAAATAATAAAATCATCAATAGTAAAGTTAAAGAACTACCAGATCAAGACCAGTATGAATGTTTTGTTGCCATGGTAGAAACCTTAAATAACCGTTTAAATGACGAAAAACTTAAGTTAGAGGATATTGGTCTTGTCATTATTGATGAAGCACATTATAATTCCTTCAGAAAGTTATTTAAGTTTTTTGATAAGTGCTTTATACTTGGAGTTACTGCAACACCTTTGAGTAGTAACATCAAACTGCCAATGAAGGATAATTACAAAGAACTTATTGTTGGTGATGATATTTCTACATTAATCAAAAACGGATTTCTTGCAACTGCAGATGTTTATAATTATGATGTATCGCTTAACAGTTTAAAGATTGGTATAAATGGTGATTATACAGTAAAATCTTCTGAAGCGCTTTACACAAATGCAACTATGCAAGGCAAATTACTATTTGCTTATGAAGAGTTATCAAAACGAAAAAAGACACTTATTTTTAATAATGGTATTAACACTTCAAAAGAAGTCTATTATACTTTTAAACGCGCTGGTTATAACATCAGACATCTAGATAATACGTCATCAAAACAAGATCGTAAAGACATTTTAAATTGGTTTAAAAATACACCTGATGGTATTTTAACCTCTGTGAGTATTTTAACTACGGGATTTGATGAACCTTCTGTTGATTCAATTATCCTAAATCGAGCTACTCGATCTTTAACATTATACTTCCAGATGATTGGTAGAGGCTCACGAATACATGAGAACAAAAATACTTTTAAAGTTATTGATCTAGGAAATAACGTCATACGTTTTGGGCCATGGAGTCAACCAGTAGATTGGCAACACATTTTCAAGAATCCTGATTACTATTTAGAAAATCTAAGAAATGATGAAGATATTGAACGTGATTTTATTTATGAAATGCCAGATTCACTCAGAAAGCGATTTAAGAAAAATCCAAATGATGATTTTGACATCAAGGAAGAATATAAGAAAGTAACACGACAAGGTCAAAAATCAATGAAAGCTATTGAAAATTCAATAGCACAACATTCTGAATTAGTCATTGCTAACAGCGAAGATGTTTTTGAAGCACGAGAGCTTGCAAAGCTTCTACATGACGACATATGCTATCGAATTAAGCAATATTGTTATTGTATTATGAATAGTACTAAAAATTATAAAGACTGGTTATTAGAAGAATACACACGTAAACTTCGACTTAGTTTTAACGGTAAGTTTTAAAAATAAGCTACGACTTAACAAAACAATAACACCCAAATAAAGTGTTAATATTGAAATTTTTCAAACTGAAAGTTGTTATTTTGAAATAAAGGAACAGTTTTTGATTTTTGAATTGCTATCAATCTATAGTGTACATGAAGCTTAAAATTCTATTCATATTTTTTTTATGTGTGACAACTCTCGTTAGTGGACAATCTAATCCTCCAGATAACGAGAATAAGTCTATTAAAATTCCCGCTAAAGAAACCAAAGAAAAAGATACTACACCAACAGAATTTAAAATAAAGCCAAATTCTAAACTAGGAATTACAAAAACTGATAAAAACATCAATGGTATTCCAGTAAAAGTTAGAGAACTCAAACCTGAAAAAAAAGAATTTTCAATGTTTGACGATAACAAATTAAGAAATCCAGGAGAAATTTTTGAAAAACGTTACAACGCAAAGCTAGAGGAGCAAGGCTTAAGAATAAAAACCATGTCTGATTTGTTTTTAGGTGATGTTAGAGTAAACGCAGAATTTGCTAACATAAGGTGTAGAGATCATGAATATCCTGATGGAGATGTCGTTCAAGTCGTTGTTAATGATGAAATATTTATTCCTAGTTTGTTGCTCACAGGAAATTATAAATCTTTTGATATCCCCTTAAAAGAAGGTATTAATACCGTTGTTTTCATAGCCTTAAATCAAGGTGATTCTGGTCCCAATACTGCTGAATTCTTAGTATATGATGATAACAAAGTATTAGTGTCATCGAAGCAATGGAATCTACTCACAGGTGTAAAAGCTAAAATACTGATTATAAAAAGTAACGACTTTCCTAAGACAAAACAACAAGTGCAAGAGGAAACTCAAAACGAAGGCAATTAAAGGTTTTCTAAATCTCTTGCTAAGCTATTAAATAATTTAGCCTTTGTTTTTAAATATTTGTTTTGAAGTGAAATGGCTTTTAATTGAGAGTCAATTAAACTTTTTTCTCGAGAATTAATCAAGAAAATTGAACTTTCACCAAAGCTAAATTTACGTTCTTCTGCATTTAACATAGTTGTGTAATCTGTAACAATTTCCTCTATTAGTTGATTTTGGGTTTCAAAAGATTCTAATTCTCTGTAAGTTGCAAGGACCTTATTTTGAATATTAATACGCTCATTATCAATATCAAACTTTAAATCTTGAAGTTTAAATTTCGCGAGCTTTAAATCACCACGTTCTTTTCTTAAGAATAGTGGAAACGCGATATTAAATCCGCCTTTGTATGTATTGCTATTAAAAGATCTTGCAATATCTGGATCTTGGGTTAGAAAATTATATTGAATATCTACAATAGGCAACAATTTGTTAGCCTTTAATCGTTTATCAACCTCTAAACCTTCGTACTTCATAGATAAAGACTTTAGCTTCGGATGGTTTTCCAAAACAAAATCTGTTAGTGGTAAACCAGAAATTTCTAGCACATCATCAATTGTAGCTTCTATACCTAAATCTGGAATGACATTTTCTTGAACTTCGACAGGAATATTGTCATTCAACCATAAAAAAGTAGATAGCTCTAATGCAGCTTTCATTAATTTTACTTTAGATTGCTCTAATCCTAAAGCTCTATTTTTAACAGTAATATTGGCTTCAGTGACATCAATTTCTGCTTTATCACCAGCTTCAGCACTACGTGATACACCATTGGCACGAATTGTTGCATTACTTAAAAATCGCTCATAAGTTTTAACTTCAGTGTAAGCTTGCAGCCAATTAAAATAGGCGATTGAAGCATCGTATAAAATTTGATTTACTAATATCTCTCGATCCGCAAGTGTTTGCTCTCTAAAATACTTAGCTTTTTTTACATCAGCCATTCTTTTATTTATGAATAAACCTTGTCCTAAAGAAGCGGAAATTCCAGCACTATATAAGCCATCATCAGGAACGAAAGCTTCAGGATTTAAAAAGCTTCCTTCATTTTGCTCAAAATTACCTTTAAGTTCAATACCATACCAAGTTGGTATCTTAAATGTCGCGTTAAGTTGATCGAAGTATTCTGTGTTTTTAAACTTTTTACGGTTATGATCGACTTCAACTTTAGGGTCAAATCCACCACGAGCTTTCATCAAGTTTGCTTGACCAATCTGAATGGTTAACTCTGCTTGTTTAGCTATGGGATGAAACTTTTTAACATAACCTAAATACTCACTAAAACTTAGTAAAAGCGTGTCTTGAACTTGAGTTTGCTCTTGAGAAAATGTAAGTGTCGTTATACATAAGAATGCGATATTAAGATATCTATTCATGATTGCTTATTTTTTGTTGGATTTACCTTTAGAACTCCCTTCAGGTTGATAATAGTTAGGAGGGAATCCATTTAGTTTTCGCCACAATTCAAACCATATAGGAACGTCTTCTAATAGTGCAATTGTCATAGCTCCAGAGCCAACTCGAATAGCTTCTGGCCATTCATGATCTTCTTCATTTGGTGCTAAAAGCACTCTAAATTTACCATTGGCACTAATGAAATTTTCAATTGCAACTACTTTTGCACCATAAGTTCCGTAAGAGATATTAGGCCATCCACTAAAGACTATTGCTGGCCATCCATCAAATTGAACTCGTACATCTTCATTAATGTGAACTAAAGGTAAATCAATAGGGTCTACAAACATTTCTACAGCTAAGTCGTAATTTGCAGGCATAATACCAACAAGCTGTTCACCTTCTTTAAACGTTTCTCCTATACCTCCTTTAATTGCTTTATTTATAAAACCATCTTGTGGTGCTTTTATGTAATAGAGATCGTTACGAATTTCGTAATTGGTAAAATCACTTTCTAATTTTGTTACCTGAGCTTCAGCATCAAATCCTTTAGATTGCGCAGTAAACTTATCACTTTGTGCCTTAGATATTTTATCACTATACTCAGCTTTCACACGATTAATTTCAATTTTTGCATTAATCACATCGTTTTTCGAGGCTAAGTATTTATTTTGTTGTGAGACTAATTTAGCTTGTTTCTCTTGAAATTTAGAACGTTTTTCTTCCAATTCAGTTAGAGATTTTAAACCTTCGTCATATAAGTTTTGAATGGCTCCAATCTGTCTTTCTGCTATATTTAAATCAATTTTTACAGCTTCTAAGTCAATACTATCACTTTGTACTTTATAACCTGCTTGTAATAATTTGTTTTCAGCTTGTTCCAACTTTAATTTACGCTCTCTAGTTAAAGCGCCTATTTGGTTATTTAGTGCATTAACTTTAAAACCATAAGAATTAACAGATGCTTCTTTGGCTTTGATTTGTTGTCCTGTTCTGTTTACTAAATTAGGATCAAAATATTCGTTTTTAATTTCTGAAATAAATAAAATAGTATCACCTTTCTTAACGTGATCACCTTCTTTTACATACCATTTTTCAATTCGACCAGGAATAGGAGATTGAATGGTTTGTGGGCGTTGATCTGGCGTTAATGTGGTAACATTACCACGACTATTTATGTTTTGAGTCCATGGCAAAAACATGATAATAATTCCTGTTATAGCAAATGCTAACAAAAAACGATTAAAATGTTTAAAATGTCTTTTATGAAATACTTTTTGAACCGACTTAAATGATGATAAGTCTACCGTTTTATTTAGTTTATTATGTGAAATATTAAGCATCTTTTATTTGTTTAATATTAATTTACCGTCTTCAAGATTTATTACCCTTGTACAGCTAAGTTTCCAATCCATATTATAACTTACTACAACCAGAGACCAAGGATTATTTTTATCAGTTAAAAAATCCATGATGAGTTTCGTTTCATGACTATCAAATTGATCTAGTGGATCTTTTAGTAATAACAGTTTAGGCTTTTTCAAAATACTTCTTGCCAATACTATTTTTTTAGATACTGTAGTTGACAATCGCTGCCCTTCAGGATATAAAATCGTACGTAAACCATTAGGTTGAGATTTCACAAAATCGGTTAATAAGGTCTTTTTCAATACTTTACTAATCTCATCATCAGTAATTGACGTGTCTCCAAAAGTTAAGTTATCTTTTATCGAGCCTTCAAAAGGAGACTCCTCAGGAAGAGATTGACCTACAAGAGCTCTATAATCGTTAAGTTTTATGCCGCTAAGCGAAATATCATTAATAAAAACTCCACCTTTAGAAGGTGCGTTAATACCTGCAATAAGCTTTAGTAAAGTTGATTTACCAGACCCATGTGATCCATGTATCAATATTCGGTCTTTGGGCTCAATAGTTAATGAAACATCTTCCAATATTGGATTATTTCTTTCAGGAACAATATAACTTACCCTTTCAAGTTCAACTTTAATTGATCTTTCATCAGAGCATACAGCATCACCTTCTTGTGATTCTATTTCTTTATCGACAACTTGTCCTAATTTTTCAATAGAGGTTAATACATCATATATAGATTCTAGTCCAAGAATAAGTTTTTCAACAGAACTTATTACCAAAAGGATAATGATTTCAGCAGCAACAAATTGTCCAATATTCATTTGTTGGTTCAGTACTAAGAATCCACCTATGACTAATAATCCTGCAGTAACTAAAATTTTAAAACCTATAAGTTTTATGAATTGTTGGATCAATACTTTAAAGTGACTTTCTCTAGCATCTAAGTATTCAGACACTAAATTATCATTTTTTGTAAGTGCTAAACTTGTCTTACCAGAAAGCTTAAAACTAATTATAGATCGTGCTACTTCTTGAAGCCAATGTGCCACTTTATATTTTTGTTTTGATTCATCAAGACTTGTATCTAAGCCACGTTGTGCTGAAAATTTAAAAACAACGTATATCAATAGGATTAATAAAATTCCATAAATAATAAAAAATGGATGATAAAATGAAAGTAACATTAAACCAAAAATAATTTGCAATAAGGCTGCTGGAAAATCAACAAGTATCTTAGACAACCCTTTTTGTACAGTTAATGTATCAAAAAAACGATTTGCTAATTCTGGCGGATAATAATAACGTAATTCACTCATTTTTATCTTTGGAAAACGATACGCAAATTCAAAAGACGATCTGGTAAATATTTTCTGCTGTACATTCTCTATAATTCGCATTTGCATTAATTGAAGAAGTCCAACAAAAGCAACTCCAAGGGTTACCAATACAACTAAAACAATCCAAGAACTACTTATTTGAGCACCTTGAATTAAATTGATGATTGCTTGAATTCCTAATGGAAGCGAAAGGTTAACAACTCCTGCAAAAATTGCATAGTAAAACACTTGCTTAATGTCTTTTCGATCTAACTTTAATAAACCTATTAAGCGTTGCCAAGATGTTAATATATTTTTATTCATTTTTTAGTGTTTAAAGCATTAAAAACTAAATGTTGGAAATAATCTGAAGGACGAACATTTTGATCACAATCTGTAAGTGATTTAAAGTGTTCCTTTAAAAAGTGCTGATGTAAAGCGCCTTCTAGAACAGTACTAGCCAGACTATGTGGGAATTTATAATTAGGATTTACTTCGATTATCATGTCATGTAATCGTATTACTAATCGTTTATAAATAGAGAAGTATCCATCTTTATTTTCTTCATCAACTTCTTTTGTTAAATATGATTTAGAATATTCATTAATAACAACACGACTTAAAGTGACTTCGTCAATATGGGCAAATGTTGAATCAGATTCAATTATCCTAGTGAGTATGTTAATAGCTTTCTCTAATTTCTCTTCGGCATTGGTCATATTGGTTGTAGAAAACACTAATTGATACTCAAGCCAAGCCCAATACCATGATGTCAAATAGAGGAGGAGTTTGTGTTTACTATCAAAGTATCGGTAAATAGAACTTTCATTAGAACCGATAATTACACCGAGCTTTTTAAATGTAAAACTATCAAAGCCAATATCATCTATTAGTAAAATACTATGCTCAATGATTCGCTTACCAAG
>NZ_JBGCCX010000113.1:0-19631 GCF_045105015.1 Psychroserpens sp. | reverse complement strand
GTGACAAGATCAGTAAGTTGGCTCAAGCTGGTAATGATGAAGAAATTATTGAAGACGCGAGATGGTTATCGTACAGACAGCACTTTTTTAGTTCTATTTTAGTAGCAGATCAGCCTTTTAAATCGGCAACTATTTCGTCTCAAGATCTAGTTCAAGATGAAGAGATTGATACCGTGTTTACAAAACAATATGCGTCTAAATTACCTTTAGCCTTTAATGCAGGCGAAACGAGTAATAACTTCCAATTATATTTCGGACCAACAGATAGTAAGATCTTAAAACAATACGATTACGATTTAGAAGAAAGTATCCCGTTTGGTTGGGGAATTTTCGGATGGATTAACAAGCAGTTGTTTATTCCGTTATTCGGATTTTTAAGTGGATTCTTGCCTTATGGTATTGCTATTATTGTGATGACAGTATTGATCAAATTAATGATGTCATTTGTACAATACAAGCAATTCTTGTCTCAAGCAAAATTACGTGTCTTAAAACCAGAATTAGATGCTATAAAAGAGAAGCACAAAGACAATAAAATGAAGGCGCAGCAGGAAACAATGGCACTTCAAAACAAAGCAGGAGCGAGTCCGTTAGCTGGATGTTTACCTGGTTTAATCCAACTACCAGTATTTTATGCCTTGTTTATGTTCTTCCCAACAGCATTTGATTTAAGACAGAAGAGTTTCCTTTGGGCAGATGATTTATCGTCTTATGATGTGATTGCAGAATTACCATTTAACATTCCATTCTATGGTGATCATGTGAGTTTATTTCCAATTTTAGCTGCGATTGCTATTTTCTTCTATATGAAAATGACAACAGGACAGCAAATGGCTTCACAGCCAACGCAAGAAGGGATGCCAGATATGGCTAAGATGATGAAATATATGATTTACTTCTCACCATTATTAATGTTAGTATTCTTTAATCAATATGCATCTGGTTTAAGTTTGTATTACTTCATATCTAATATGATTAGTATTGCTATTATGTTAGTGATTAAAAACTACATTTTAGATGAAGATAAGATTCATGCTCAAATTCAAGAGAATAAGAAGAAGCCTAAGAAACAAAACAAATTTCAGAAGAAAATGGCTGACATGATGGAGCAAGCTGAAGCACAAAAACAAGCACAGCAAAATCGTAAAAAGTAAGCGCTAGTTTACTCATAAATAAAAAGCCTTTGAACGTTATTCAAAGGCTTTTTCTATGGCTTTAGTTGAAATGAAAAGCGCTTCTAGTAGATCTAGAAGCGCTTTTACCAACCAACCAATCAGGTCAAATTAACTATTAATCAATTAATTTGAAATGAATATTATTATGGACGAATTACTCTATCAACAACATGTACAACACCGTTTACGGCTTGAATGTCTGTTAATTCAGCAATAATTCCAATCTCTCTCATTAAAGCATCTGTAAGAGTTAATGTGTCTATGTCTAATGCTAAGTCACCACCTAAAGTAGGTACTGTTCCCATTAACATTGGTAAATCTCCAGCTCTTACGTTTCCATTAGCAACATGTACTAATAAAACAGCATTTACTGTAGCAGGATCTAAATCACCTAAAGCTGTATTTCCAGTTGGATCTAATTCTATTAAAAGGTCATCAAATGCACCATTTGTTGGAGCAAACACCGTGAATGGTCCAGCAGAAACATCAGAAACTGTAGCAATCCATGGCACTGTAGGAGTACCTGTGTCTGCAAGAGCTAAAGCTGAAACTAAACTACTTAAAGCTGCAGTGTTTGATGTAGCAAACGTTGCTATGGTTGGTAAATCTATTACACTATCAACCACATGTACAACACCGTTAGTTCCTACAACATCAGTAACAACTGCCATAGAAGAACCATTAAACATTACATTATCACCTACATTAACATATAAGCTTAAGTTATCACCATCTGCATTTGTTGCTAAGGTCGTGTTATCGTATCCAGAAGATAGATCAGTCGATAATGCAACTCCACTAACAACATGGTTTAATAAAATATCTCCTAAAGCATTTGAATTAGGGTTGCCAAATGCAGTAAAAGCGTCATTTGTTGGTGCAAAAACTGTGAATGGTCCAGATCCTTGTAAAGTTCCTACTAGATTTTCTGAAGTTAAAGCTCCAGTTAATGCTGTGAAATTATCATTGTTTAATGCATGATCTACGATGTCTGGTAATCCTAATACAGCGTCAATAACATGAACTGTTCCATTAGATGCAGAGATGTCAGCAAGATCAGCAGATACTACACTTGCTGTATTATTAAATCTTGGTAAAGCACCACTTGTATCAAATAGAATACTTAAGTTTTCTCCACCAACACCGTTGGCATTTGTTCGAGTATATCCTTTTCCATCAGGTCCAGATAATGATACTAAACCAGCTGCAGTTACATCAGCAGAAATAACATGATTTCTTAAAATTTGCTCTAAAATAGCAGTGTCTACTTGAGCAAGAGGTGTTCCATTTAAAAATGCATCAAAAGCATCGTTTGTTGGAGCTAATACTGTAAATGGTCCGTTTCCACTTAAAAGTGTTCCTAAATCACCATCTGCGGCTTCGATAGCAGCAACTAAACTTGATAAAGCTGGTGTTGCTTGCGCTGTTTCCACGATATTTAATTGTTGTGGTACAATAATTGGATCATTATCATCATCGTCGCTACATGCTGTAAAAGCAAAGACAAATAATAATAAAGGTAAGATTTTGATTGTTTTTGAAATAATTTTCATTTTTTTGAGTTTTTGTTATTTAACTTTTATTAATATTGAATCAATCTGTTTAACAAAACTACGAAATGATTAAACAAAATATAATGAGTCGTTTATTTTTTATGTTAATTTTAACACTGGTTAGTTTTAGCGCAGTGTCTCAAGGTGCTATAAATCAGTTTGATGCAAGCGGAAAACGGCATGGTATATGGAAAAAATATTTTGATAAAACCAAGCAATTACGTTACGTTGGTAAGTTCGATCATGGTAAAGAAGTCGATACCTTTAACTTTTATACCTTAAAAAACAAGAAGAGTGTTTTAAGCGCTGTTAAGGTGTTTAATCCTAATAATGACATAGCTTTAGTTAAGTTTTTATCCTCTAGAGGTAAACTGATTAGTGAAGGTGCTATGAAAGGTAAGTTGTATACTGGAAAATGGACTTATTATCATAATAAGTTTGATGCCGTTTTGTCAACTGAAACTTTTAATGATCAAGGTAACTTACATGGAGAGAAGATCGTATATTATCCTAACGGACAAATTGCAGAGCACTCTCATTATAAAGATGGAAAATTAGAAGGGGACTCTAAATGGTATTCAGAGCGAGGCATTTTAATAAAAGACTTCTTATATGAAAATGATGAACTCCATGGTAATGCTAAATACTACAATTCTGATGGTGTTATACTGGCTGAAGGTGAGTACCAACGTGGTCGAAAACATAAAATTTGGAAGTATTACGAAGATGGTAAACTCAAAGAAACTAAAGATCATACTCGAAGAAGTAAGAATCCAAAAAAGCAATAGCTAAAAGTTATTCATTCTATAGTCATTTACAATAGCAACAGTGTGTCTGTTGCTATTTTTATTTCTTAATTTTGCAGCATGAAACATCAAGCAAAGCGCTTTAAAAAGTATATATAAGTATATTAAGATGTTCCATATGACCCTAAAAGCAAATAGTTAATATCAGATGAAAAGAGTTATTGTCGGACTTTCAGGAGGTGTAGATTCAAGTGTTGCTGCGTATTTATTAAAAGCGCAAGGCTATGAAGTGATTGGCTTGTTTATGAAAAACTGGCATGATGATTCTGTGACCATTTCTGACGAATGCCCTTGGCTAGATGATAGTAATGACGCTATGTTAGTTGCAGATAAACTAGGGATTCCTTTTCAAACTGTTGATTTAAGTGAACAATACAAAGAACGTATAGTAGACTATATGTTTGATGAGTACCAAAGAGGACGAACCCCTAATCCAGATGTACTTTGTAATCGGGAAATTAAGTTCGATGTCTTTATGAAAATTGCGCTTGATCTTGGTGCAGATTATGTTGCTACTGGTCATTATTGCAGACGTGGAGTAATTGAAAAAGATGGAAAAGAAATCTATCAATTATTAGCTGGAGTAGATAATAACAAGGATCAATCGTATTTTTTATGTCAGTTATCACAACAACAATTATCTAAAGCTTTATTCCCTATTGGTGAATTAACTAAACCAGAAGTGCGAGAAATTGCCTCAAAACTTAATTTAGTTACAGCAGATAAAAAAGATTCTCAAGGCTTATGTTTTATAGGAAAAGTTAGATTGCCAGAGTTTCTTCAGCAAAAATTAAAACCTAAAGAAGGTGTCATTGTTGAAATTCCTGAAACTTTAGATGCTTATAATGCTGAGGTTCCTGAATTTAATTCAAAAGAAAAAGAACTAGCGTTTTTGTCTGAAAGATTAAAGTATGCCGTGTCTGATGGAGTAGTAGTCGGTAAACATCAAGGCGCTCATTATTTTACAAAAGGACAACGAAAAGGTTTAGCAGTTGGCGGAACCGTAGCACCTCTTTTTGTTATTGACACAGATGTTGAAGACAATGTGATTTATACAGGTCAAGGTAAAACACATCCTGGTTTGCTTAAAACTACTTTATTTGTTACAAATGAAGAATTGCATTGGGTTCGTGAAGATTTAGTTTTAGCTAATGGAGAATCAATGTCTGTCAAAGCTCGAATTCGCTATCGCCAAACACTTGAAAATGCAGTAATATATAAAGTAAGTAACGGACTTTTTGTCGAGTTTGAAAATCAACAATCTGCAATTACAGAAGGTCAATTCGTTGCTTGGTACTTGGAAGACGAATTAGTAGGTTCGGGAGTTATTTCTTAAATTGCCAGTAGCATACCCAAATAATTGCAAGATGAAGAAATTTATACTTTTAGGCATCCTACTGTTCCATTTCATATTATTCGCTCAAGATGAACACGCTTGGGTTTATCTTACTGACAAAGAAAATGTTGGAGCTTCAATCGCTAACCCAATCTCAATTTTAACTCAAGAAGCTATTAATCGAAAAGAGGCTCATAATGTTCCTATTGATGAGCGCGATGTACCTGTGAATGAAGCATATATTTCTCAGTTAAAAACTCAAACCGGAATTTCGGTTATGGCAAAATCTAAGTGGTTTAATGCGGTTTATGTCATCGGTTTAGAAACTGATATTTCAGCTTTAGAGGCACTAGAGTTTGTTGATTTTATTGATTTTGCAGATAAGAATCTGAATATGGATACACGAGTAGCCTTCAATACTAATAAATTCGAAGCTGAAGAAAGCCTAATCGATTTTAACTATGCAGCTACTCAAAATCAAGTAGAAATGATAGGTGTAGATCATTTGCATTTCGCAGATTATACAGGTGAAGGAATTGTAGTTGCAGTATTCGATGCTGGCTTTCCAAATGTAGATACCATGAATGCGTTTCAGCGTTTGCGTGATAATGGAGACTTATTGGGAGGATACGATTTTGTAGATAGAACGGAAGATGTGTTTGAATTTGATGGCAATCAGCATGGCACGAGAGTATTAAGTAATATGGCAGCTTTTGTTCAAGATGAATTTGTTGGAACCGCTCCTGATGCATCGTATTATGTGTTTAGAACTGAAGATGCATTTAACGAAATGCCAGTTGAGGAAAGCTATTGGGTTGAAGCAGCTGAGCGTGCAGATAGTTTGGGAGTTCACATTATTAATTCCTCATTGGGCTACACTGCTTTTGATAATTCAAATTATAATTATTCGCCAGCTGATATGAATGGCAATACAGCATTTATAACAAAAGGGGCTAATATTGCCAATGAAAAAGGAATTTTAGTGGTTAATTCTGCAGGTAATTCTGGGGCTAGTGCTTGGCAAACTCTTGGTGCTCCAGCAGATGCTTCAGGTGTTTTAAGTATAGGAGCTGTAGATTCTGAAGGGAATTATGTTTCATTTAGTTCACAAGGTACTGCAACCCAACCGACTCAAAAACCAGATGTTGTTGCTAGAGGAGCAGCAGCAGCCGTTGTAAGTTCCAGTAATAATATTGTAACAAGTAACGGAACATCATTTAGTTCACCGATTATGGCTGGAGGTATCGCTTCACTTTGGCAAGCTTTACCAAATGCGTCTCATGAAGAGATTAAACAATTCGTTAGAATGTCAGCCTCACAGTTTGATACACCAGATTACTTTATAGGCTATGGCATTCCTAATTTAGAGCTAGCTTTGGATATTGGTTTAACAATTTCAGAAGAAGATTTTATTCAATTTAAGGTGTTTCCTAATCCTGTGAGCAACCTACTAAATATTCACATTCCATCAATATCAGAAACAACACATTTGAAAATATTCAATGTCTTGGGTAAACTTATTATAGAAAAAGAGATCATACAATCTGAAACCAAGTTAGATGTATCTTCAATGGCAATAGGTATGTATATGATGTCTTTTGAGTCGAGTAAAGGTGTAACAACATTTAAACTTTTAAAATCATAAATGGCAAATAAAATCACATCACTGTTCAATATTCAATATCCAATAATTCAAGCTGGAATGATTTGGGCAAGCGGTTGGAAATTAGCTTCAGCTGCAAGTAATGCAGGAGCTCTTGGTTTAATAGGTGCAGGTTCTATGTATCCTGATGTATTAAGAGAACACATTCAAAAATGTAAAAAGGCCACTGATAAACCCTTTGGCGTCAATGTACCTATGTTATATCCTAATATTGAAGAGATTATGGATATCATTGTCGAAGAAGGTGTTAATATTGTATTCACTTCCGCCGGAAATCCTAAAACTTGGACGTCTTGGTTAAAGGAGCGAGGCATAACAGTTGTGCATGTGGTTAGTAGTGTGAAATTTGCTTTAAAAGCTCAAGAGGCTGGAGTAGATGCTGTTGTTGCTGAAGGTTTTGAAGCTGGAGGACATAATGGTCGTGAAGAGACTACGACACTAACGTTGATTCCAATGGTGAAAGAACAATTAAAAATTCCATTAATTGCAGCTGGTGGAATTGCAACTGGAAATACGATGTTAGCAGTTATGATTTTAGGTGCAGACGGAGTTCAAGTTGGAAGTCGATTTGTTGCTAGTGAAGAAGCGTCTTCACATCAGGCATTTAAAAAGGTTGTTGTTGATGCTAAAGAAGGCGATACACAATTAACACTTAAAGAATTAGCTCCAGTAAGACTCATCAAGAATAAGTTTTTTGATGAATTACAAGCGCTCTATAAAAATGGCACTTCAGTAGAAGAACTAAAGGCTCACCTTGGTCGAGCTAGAGCAAAACGAGGAATGTTTGAAGGTGATCTTGAGGATGGTGAATTAGAAATCGGACAGATTGCTGGATTAATTCATGAAATTAAACCAGCTGCTCAAATTATAAAAGATATGATTAAAGAATTTAAAGTTGCGCAGCAAAATGCCAATCAAACGTTCTTTTAAAAAATATTATATTTATAAAAAAATTGAATAATTCCTCTACGAATTAATGGGTTCAAAGTGTCATGTTTTAATTCCCGATGGTAATAGCACTTGGGCTTTAAGCGTTATTAGTTGCTTATCGCAAAATAGCGATTACAAAATCTTTGTATTGTCTGATAAAAAACGAACTGCGGCAAAATACTCAAAACACACTTCTTATTATAAATATTATAAAAAAACCTCAGATAAATCTTGGCTTGATGTTGTCGCTAAGGAAATACAAGACCAGAATATCTCTATAATTGTTCCTATCGCTGAAGAGGAATTTAGGTTTTGGATTCACAATCAACAGTTTTTGTCTAATGCTGTAAAAGTAATTCCGCTTCCTCAAATAGATAGTTTTGAAACTGCCATTAATAAACATGAACTGAGTCATTTTCTAAACAAACAAAACTTTCCGCATCCAAAATACCAACGCTTCGAAAATTTTGACTCTTATTCTAGGGAAACACTAGAGCTTCATTTTCCTATTTTAATTAAACCTCTCCAAGAAAAAGGAGGTGATGGAATAGTGAAGTTTAATGATCAACAAGCATTAGATGTATATTTCAGTAAACATTCACAAACAAGTGAACTCTTTTTTCAAGAGTATATTGAGGGTTACGATATCGATTGTAGTGTGCTTTGTTCAGAGGGTGAAATTTTGAAGTATACTATTCAAAAAGGAAAACTTGAAGGAGATAATGCGTTTGCACCTCAATTATGTTTTGATTTTTTGAAGAATGATACTTTGCTAAATGTGGTTTCGGAATTTATGAAAGCAATGCAATGGTCAGGAGTGGCACATATCGATTTGCGTTATGATGAAAAAACAAATGACTTCAAAATTATTGAAGTAAATGCTAGGTTTTGGGGAAGTGTTGAAGGGTCTAAGTTTGCAGGGATTAATTTTCCAGATTTAGCAATTCAACTGGCTCTAAATGATGCCATTGAAAATCAAGAATATATTGAGACTGAGTATATGCGTTTAAAAGGGGTTTTTAAAACGATAAAACGCCAACCTTCATTCATGTTCAAAAAGAATTACTTATTAAATCATTCTGAAACTAAATCTTTTATAAACGATCCAATTCCAACATTGTATAGGTTTAAGCAGTGGTTAATAAGACGCTTATAATTTTAGTTTTTGATTGGCATTGGTGCTTTGTAAATTCTACTCGCACCATTTTCGTAGCTATTAAACACATTTTTTAAGTCTTGAATATTCATTTTTGAATTGTGATTGTTTGTAGTAGTAATGCGTTTACTAGTAAAGTATAAAGTGTTAGTACTTATATCAACAAACGGACAATAATCCATTTTGTTAGAGTTTATCAATTCACCCATATTTTTGGATTTACTCCAAATTTTAGTGTTTTTATCTCTATAACTTATATAAAGATCTCCACTACCATAACCATCTTTTCTGTTATAGCATGTATACACTAAAAAGGATTCGTCAGGTGCTATAAAAGCGTTGAATTCATATCCATCAGTATTTATAGCATCACTTAGAGGTTTAGGAGAACTGTATTTTCCATTTTTAAACTCACTCACATAAATATCATCTTTTCTTTTTAAAGACTTATTATCTAAAGTGAAATAGATGTTTTTAGAATCTGTAACAACAGGATAGAACTCATCCATTTTAGTATTTATTGGAGCGCCTAAGTTTTGTGGTTCAGACCACTTTGAATGTATATCTGCTCGATGAACAAACCAAATGTCAAAATCTTTTGATTCTGAAGATGCTTCATTCAAAGGTCTGTTTGAAGCAAAATATAGTGTAAGTCCATCACTAGCGAAATAAGGTTCAATATCAAAATATTGTCCGGAAAAAGAAAGTACTTCTGGCTCCGACCAATGTTTTTTGCTTTTTTTTATAGTAACTAATGCAGATACATCTCCCATCACACTTTGTGCAGAAAATACCGCTTCATTCTCTGATAAAGCAATATCTCTAGCATTTGGAAATTGAGCAACAATATCTTTGATAAAAGGAGTGACGTCTGTTTGTTCTGATTGTGAATAGCTTATTGAAACACAACACAACAACAGAAAAGTAATAGTTTTCATAATCGTAATTTGAAGTATAATTTACAAAACCAAATGAATCAATATTTAAAAGTTTTGTTAATTAACGTATGCCTAGAAACAACAAAAAGAGGAAAAAATCCTCTTTTTGTCTGAAACGTTTTTTAACAACAAAATTTTTAAATCCCTCTAAAATAATAGCTAAAAAAGTTTCTACCCCAAATACCTAACCTACTAAAATAAGGTATTTATAAAGTAAAAATAATGCTTTCAAATGTTCTAAGTAAACAAATAGAAATCAACTTATTAACAATTTGATTTTATAACGTAATAATAGTCAATCTATTGTATTTAAGATTTTTTATTGTTTTTGGTTTTTCACTACAAATAATCATCAATAACCTACCTTTGCAACTTTAAAATTTATAGCATTGACTTTAACTAATTACACAAAAGAGTTTAAATACAATTGGCAACTTGCAGCGCCAGTAATGCTAGGAATGTTGGGACATACCTTTGTGCAATTTATTGATAATATCATGGTTGGTCAACTTGGTACTGCTGAATTAGCTGCTGTTTCCCTTGGGAATAGTTTTATGTTTATTGCTATGTCCATTGGTATTGGTTTTTCGACTGCAATTACACCTCTTGTTGCTGAAGCTGATGCTGCTAATAACTTCTTAGAAGGCAAGTCATCATTTAAACACGGTTTGTTTTTATGTACAATTTTAGGAATAGTATTATGCCTAACTGTATTTTTAGCTAAGCCGTTATTGTATTTTATGAAGCAACCGGTTGAAGTCGTAGAATTGGCATTACCATACTTGAAACTTGTCGCATTCTCCTTAATTCCATTAATTGTTTTTCAAGCCTTTAAACAGTTTAGTGACGGACTTTCAATGACAAGGTATCCTATGTATGCAACTTTACTTGCTAATATTGTTAATGTTATTTTAAACTACTTACTCATTTTTGGGAAATTTGGTTTCCCTGAACTAGGCATAGTTGGTGCTGCATATGGAACATTAGCGTCTAGAGTGATTATGGTGATTTACCTATGGTGGTTATTAACAAAAAAAGAGAAATCTAAAGCCTATGTCACACATATTAAACTCTTTGTGTTAGATAAATTAATGCTTAAAAAAGTCATTAACTTAGGCTATCCTAGTGCAATGCAAATGTTCTTTGAAGTTGCAATTTTTACAGCTGCTATTTGGTTAAGCGGATTATTAGGAAAGAACCCACAAGCTGCTAATCAAATTGCATTAAACTTATCATCTATGACATTCATGGTTGCCATGGGATTAAGTGTTGCCTCTATGATTCGCGTTGGAAATCAGAAAGGGTTACACCAATATTTTGAATTACGACGCATTGCATTTTCCTTATTTCTCTTAGCAACGATACTTTCGGTTGTCTTCGGAATCATTTTTTATGCATTTCATGATCATCTTCCTAAAATATATGTCGATTTTAATGATGCAGAAAACTTAATTGATAACACAGAAGTGATTGGTATCGCTTCTAAATTGATGATAGCGGCTGCAATTTTTCAGGTAAGTGATGGTATTCAAGTAGTAGTGCTTGGTGCATTAAGAGGATTGCAAGACGTAAAGATTCCAACAATAATTACATTTGTTTCTTATTGGGTTATTGGATTTCCTGTTAGTTATTTTTTAGGCAAAGAAGAGGCCTATGGTAGTTTCGGGATCTGGTTAGGCTTATTAGCTGGATTAACAGTAGCTGCAATTTTATTGTTTATTAGATTTAATTATCTTACAAAAAAGTTAATTTTGAATTCAACAAATAGTTTAGACTAATTTATACATATGGAACTTCCAAAATTTATACTTGGTGACAACACAGACCATCCAAATGCGATTTATGTTATACACACTGATTTTCCAAGATTTATAATCAATCTTGAAGATGATGAGGTAGAATGGTTTGAAGAGTTTGATGAACATGATCAAAAAGAAATTGAAGCTGAAGCTGAAAACTTTATTCAAGCAGCTACAGATTTCTATGATCGAGAAGTTTCTAGATACGACGATTAATGCTAGAAGAATTAGTAAAACTAGATACCGAATTATTTATATACCTAAATGGCTTAGGTACTCAAACTTGGGATGCATTCTGGATGTTTTACACGACTAAGTTTAATTGGATTCCATTTTATGCGTTTCTCCTTTTTTTGTTTTATAAAAGGCTTTCATTAAAGATGTTTTTATTTACACTTTTAGTGATTGTATTGATGATTACGTTTACAGATCAAATTACTAATTTGTTTAAGAAAGTGTTAGTAATGCGTTTGAGACCATGTTACAACACAGAAATTAATGATATTATTAGATTAGTTAAAAGTTCCTGTGGTGGCAAATATGGATATTTTTCTGGTCACGCCTCAAATTCAATGTCAGTCGCGATATTTACAAGTTTAATGCTAAGGTCTAAATACAAATACCTTCCATATATAATGGTTGTTTGGGCTATAATTATGGGATATAGTAGAATTTATGTTGGTGTACATTATCCTTTAGATGTTCTAAGCGGAATGCTATTTGGAATCTTATCAGGCTTTATATTTTATAAACTTTTTAATTACCTACAATACAGATTTGAACGTAATTAAGACTTAAAGTTGTTGTTTACTTTGTAGTTAATTGCTCTTTTTTTCATCCATACATAAGCAAAACAATCTATTAAAGGACTGAGAAATCGATTTCTTATTCCAAATTTTGAAACACCAGCAATCCGTGGAAAATGTTGAATTGGGATTTGTTTAATGGTTCCCCCTTGTAAGAGAATCATTGCTGGTAAAAACCGATGAAGCCCTTTAAACATAGGGATTTTTTTCGCATATTCGGTTCTAATTACTTTAAGTGGGCAACCCGTATCATCCATGCCATCTTTGGTAAACATTCTACGAATCTTATTGGCAATTTTTGAAGTTGTTTTTTTTGTAAAACTATCATTCCGGTTTATTCGCACTCCAGTAACTAAGTTAAAATCATTTATGTGTTCTAAAAGCAAATCAAAATCTTCGGGAGAGGTTTGTAAATCTGCATCTATATAACCAACAAGTTCTGTTTCGGTATAATCAAAACCTGCTTTTAATGCAGCACTCAATCCGTAGTTTTTGTCAAATGACAACATATTGAAACAACTATTTTTTTTACACATAGCTTCAATGATTGTCAAGCTATCATCAGTTGACCCATCATTAATTAATAAAATTTGTGTTTTTATTATTGATGTTTTTAGGAAAGCTAATAGAGCTTTTTCTAGACGATGTAGGTTGTTTACTTCATTATAAACAGGAATAATTATGGTGAATTTAAATGCCATGACATAAATCTTAGTCTTACAAAAATATTCTTTTTTAGGCGCGATGTTGATTTGGTTTGTTTTAAAAATTGTTAATTTGCCATCACAAATTATAAAAATGAAAATACTCGTAACAGGAGCAGTTGGTTTTATTGGGTCTCATACAGCAGAACGCTTACATAATTTAGGTCATGAAGTGGTCGCTTTAGATTGTTTTAGTGATTACTATAATGTAGATTTAAAACATCTCAACGCGAAAGCTTTAACAGATAAAGGCATTACTATTCTGAAGAAAAATTTATGTGATTCTAATTTTGCCGAAGATTTGCCAACAGACTTCAACTATATTTTTCATTTTGCAGCACAACCAGGAATTTCACAGACATCAACATTTGAAGACTATTTAACTAACAATGTTATTGCTACAAAACACTTGATTGATTTTGCAATGTCGTGTTCTAGTTTGAAGCTTTTTACAAATATAAGTACATCTTCAGTTTATGGTTTAGTTGCTACGTTTACTGAAGATGAGGCACCAAAGCCTGCGTCGTATTATGGAGTTACTAAATTAGCTGGTGAGCAACTAGTACTTCAAAAGAGTAGAGAAAATCAAATGAAAAGTTGTTCTCTCAGATTGTATTCTGTTATAGGTCCCAGAGAACGTCCTGAAAAAATGTATACCAAACTTATCTCTTTAGGTTTACAAGGAAAACCATTTCCATTGTTTGAAGGAAGCGATAAACATTTACGAAGCTTTACATATGTAGGTGATATTGTAGATGGAATTGTTAGTGTTATTGGTAAAGAAGACGTTGTTAATGGCGAAACTATTAATCTTGGAACCGAAGTTGAACACACCACTAAAGAAGGTATTGAAGCTGTTGAACAAGTTCTAGGGGATACTATAAAAATTAATGTCATTCCAAAACGACCTGGTGATCAATCTCGAACTAAGGCCAATATTGATAAAGCAAGAAAGTTACTAAATTATAATCCGAAAACCACCTTATTAGAGGCAGTGCAAAAACAAGTAGAGTGGTATAAAGCTAATTTTTAAAAAGACTTTAATCGTTAAGTTTTAGGAGGTCTTCTGCAGCAGTAAATGGTGTGGTTTTACCATCTTCGATTAATTGTAACTGAAGTTTTAAAGCCGATTTAATTTTTGGCTGATTAAAAAAGTCTGATTTCAAACGATCTTCAATTGTTTGTAATAACCAAAACTTACTTTGTTCTTTTCGATGTTTATCAAAATACTGATTTTTTGAGGTATGCTCAATATATAATTCAATCATATTCCAAAGGTCTTCAATACCTTCTTGCTGAAGTGCACTACACAACATCACTTTTGGTTGCCATTCTGAATCTTTTAGTGGGTATAAATGTAATGCTCTATTAAATTCGACTTTAGCAAGTTTTGCAGCTTTAAGATTATCACCATCAGCTTTATTAATAGCTATAGCATCAGCCATTTCAATAATACCTCTTTTAATACCTTGCAGTTCATCGCCAGCTCCAGCTAATTTTAGTAGTAGAAAGAAATCTACCATACTATGAACAGCTGTTTCACTTTGCCCAACTCCAACGGTTTCAATTAAAATAATATCAAAACCAGCGGCTTCACATAGCATAATGGTTTCACGAGTTTTTCTAGCGACACCTCCTAGAGATGTTCCAGATGGTGAAGGTCTAATGAACGCATTTTTGTTTTTTACCAAGTCTTCCATTCTGGTCTTATCGCCTAAAATACTTCCTTTGCTTAAACTACTACTTGGATCAACTGCTAAGACAGCAACTTTTTTTCCTTGAGATGTTAAATACATTCCGAACGCCTCAATAAAAGTGCTTTTGCCAACACCAGGAACACCTGTGATACCAATTCTTACAGAAGTGTTAGTATGTTGAAGACAACCTTTAATAATGTCATTTGCTTGGTTTAAATGCTTAGGATTTGAGCTTTCAATTAATGTAATAGCTCTACTTAATGCTGTAATGTTTCCATTAATAATTTCTGAAATTAAATCTTGAGTACTTGGTTTAGATTTCCGTTTTTGTCTAATTTTAGTAATAGAAGATGCATTGGTGATTTCAGATTGGGAAACCCCTTTTTTGTTTAGTAATGCAGAAGATTTTGCTTTTTTGGTCAAATGCCTTTATTCCTTTTTGTCTTTTAATACCACTAAAGGTACAGCAATTTTTGTTTTGTCCCAAGCCATAGTAAGCTTAAGGTCGTCAGTTGAATTATCAAAGGCAATTGTAAATTGTTCAACAACTTTATTAAGAGATTCTGTGGCAACATCAATTTCTAAAAGGTCATAATTTGGATCCCAAAGCGGTTGCATTTGCTCATCAACTCCCCAAGAATACTGTTTTGTGTTAAGCATTAATTTCCATACACTATCATTAGGAACTGTCCAAACAGAGTACTTGCCTTTAGGGACATAAATACCATCAATCATTAAATTCTTATTTGTCTCGAACGTAGTCGCTTCATTTGCTCCAGTTCGCCAAACCTTATCAAAAGGAACTAAGGCTCCAAAAACTTCACGACCTTTCTTCGAAGGTCTATTGTAAAAAACTTCTAATTCTAGATCGTTAAGTTTAAACTCTACAGTGTCTTTAGGGCTTAAGCGTGGCGCAAAAATATTTTCTACAAAATAAGAGTAAATAAAAAGTCCAATAGCAATAATGGACAAAAAGAGTAGAAGTCGTTTTAAAAACGTATTCATAAAAATTTTCAATTTCAAAATGGATTATAAAGATACTAGTAAATCAATAACTTCGCAATATAACTTAACGTACTTTTAGCATAACTATTATTTTTTCAAAAAAGTATCCTATTTTTTGCAACACTCTACTTTTTGTGTCGTCTTTAATGTGAACCAATACCAAATAGCTTTTATTAGTTATTTGATATATAACCAAACCAAAAGCAATCTTAGATGTTACAATCTAATATTATTGAAAAGTGTAAACAAAACAATCGAATTGCTCAACTGCAATTATACAAGCAGTATTGTGACGGCATGTTTATTGTAGCCATGCGCTTTATGAAAAATTCTATGGAAGCTGAAGATATCGTACAAGAATCTTTTATAAAGGCATTTTCAAAATTAGATCAATTTAAAGGAGACGTGACTTTTGGAGCTTGGTTAAAACGAATCGTAATCAATAAATGTATTGACTGTTTAAAGTCTAAAAAGCAACATTTGCTAGAATTAGATGAGGTGCACCTAAAAGTAGTCGATTCAAATTATGAAAACGAATGGTTAGTAGAAGATACAATAACTGTAGATGAGGTTAAAGATGCTATTCAAAAATTACCAGATAAATATCAATATGTAGTGATGTTATATTTGGTAGAAGGATACGATCATCAAGAGGTTTCTGAAATTCTAAATATTTCAGAAATCGCATCAAGGACTCAGCTGTCAAGAGGTAAATCAAAATTAAAAGCATTATTAACACCAATAAAAAATGGCACAAGATCTTAGACAATTATTAAAAAATGAAGACAAAGATTCGCAATTAAAAATGAGCGAGGGTCATGAAGCACGCTTTCTTAAAAAGTTAGATGAAGCTCAGCCAGAAGAAACATCAATCAAAAAACGTTTCAGTGTTTTACAAATTGCTGCTAGTGTAGTTATATTGATTGGCTTAGCTTTTGGAACCTATAAATTTATGCAACAGCCAAAATCTATAGAAAATCATGTGGTTAATAATCAAAGTCAAACCAATGAAGATCAATTAAAATCACTTGGTGATATTTCACCAGATTTAAAATTAATTGAAGATTATTACTTGGCTAATATCAATTTAGAATTATCTAAAATTAAACAAACACCAGAAAGTAAGGAGCTTTTTGATGGGTATTTGGTAAGACTAGCAGAGCTCAATGAAGAATACAAACGCTTGTCGGTTGAGCTTACACAAAATGGCCCGAACGAACTGACAGTTAGTGCACTCATTGATAACTTGAAACTGCGTCTAAATTTATTGTATCGATTAAAAGAACAATTACACGATTTAAATGCTTCAGAGGAAGTTTTATAATCACAAATAAAGACCAAATTTGAATACAAATTCAAAGTAAAAAACACAATCATGAAAACAACATTTAAAATAGTTGCCTTGTTATTATTCTGCTTCACTTTTAGTGTTTCAGGACAACAAAAGTTAACTAAAGCATCTCAAAAAATTAATGTAAGTAAAGACGTTAACATTGATTTAAATACTAGTTACGTAGAAATAGAAATTGATACTTGGAATAAAAACACCCTAGAGATTGAAGCTTATATCGAAGACGAAAAAATGACTAAAGAAGAACTTCAAGACGCTTTAAAAAATTGGGATCTTAAAATAGAAGGGTCCGGAGATTATGTGAAAATATCATCTGAAGGAAGTGGATTTCCTAGTTGGGATGGTGTACAATCATATCGATTTGATTTAGAAGATTTAAATTTAGATTTAGATGCTCTTAAGAATTTAGAAGATATTAATGTATATATAGCTGACATGCCAGAAATGCCAGAAATGCCTGAGCTACCAGAAATGCCTGAAATGGTTCGATTTGGATTTGAGGATATGCCACAAGTACCAAAAATTCCTGAGTTACCAAAAGGCGTCAATAATGTTAGTTTTGATACTGAAGCTTTTGAGAAAGACGGTGAAGCATATCTTGAAAAATGGAGTAAAGAATTTGAAGAGGAATATGGTAAAGAGTTTGGAGAAAAGATGAAAGCTTGGGGAAGAGAAATGGCTAAGATTGATTTTTCGTCTTATGAAAAGGCGATGGATAAATGGGGTGAAAAATTTGGAAAAGATTATGAAGCTAAAATGGCAGTTTGGAGTAAGAAATATGAAGAGTCTTTTGATGAAGAATGGGCTGATAAAATGGAAGTTTGGGAGGAGAAACATGGCAAGCAAATGGAACAACGAGCTCTTTTACTTGAACAGCGTATGGCAAAACGCGAACAAGAGCGTGAAGCTAGAGTAAAAGCTCTAGAAAAACGTCAAGAAGAACGTGCTAAAGAAATGGAGAAGCGTTTAGAAGTAAGAGCTAAAGCAATGGAGCGACGTCAAGACGCACATGCTAATCGCAATGAAAGCATAAAGCGTCGTATGCATTTAAAAAGTGATAATGTTAAAAAGACGATTAAAATTAAGATGCCTAAAAATGCAAAATTAAATATGAATGTGAGACATGGAGAATTAAAAATTGGTTCTGTAATTCATAATCTTAGAGGAGATATTTCTCATTCAGTATTATTAGCAAATCACATTGATGGAAGTGAGACTTCCATCAATGTTGCTTATTCTCCTGTAGAAATTACAACATGGAGCCTAGGTCAACTTAACCTTAAATATGTTGAAGATGCTCACATACAAAATGTGAATCGTTTAGTTTTAAATAGTAATTCATCAGATATTATTTTAAGTAACTTACTAGATAATGCTATTATTGATGGCAGTTTTGGCGATTTAACAATTTCTAATATTGCAGACTCGTTTAGTAATCTAAATATCATACTTGAAAATAGTGATGCTCTTATTTCGTTACCACAATCTGATTATAGTGTATTTTTCAAAGGAAATCGTTCTAGGTTAAATAACGAAATGACTTCTCAAAAAACAATTGAAAACTATACTAGTGGTAAAAATTCAGGAAAATCAATAGTTGTTAATGCTAAGTTTAGTGATGTTGTCTTGAGATAATTCAAATTACTGTATTTAAACCATACAATATAAAATAGCCTAGTTTTATTTTATACTTTTGAGAAAAACTAATCATGTCCTCTGAGCTATTTTCTCAATTCTTAAATGGATTAGCCATAGATTCATTTCCTCTACTAAATCCTACTTTATCTTTTAAGGATTATGTTGCTTTAGACCTTTCTATAAATAATATTGAATTACAAACTATTGATGTTTCATCCTCAGAAAAGTTAGCACTTTACATAGCCAATCATATTGCTAAAAATAATGCTAGTGTTGCTTATGGTGGTTACCTTGAAACCCGAAATATTTATAACAGAAGTGACTACTTCAATACCTCAGAAGAGATTTTACAGCGTAATATTCATTTAGGTTTAGATTTATGGATAGCTTCAGGAACATCAATTTATTCACCTTTAGAAGGTGTTGTGCATAGTTTTAAAAACAATACTAATTTTGGTGATTATGGTCCGACGATTATTCTTCAGCATGATATTCAAGATTCAAGATTTTATACTTTATACGGACATTTGAGTTTGTCTTCTATAGTGAACCTAAAAGTAGGGCAGAAGTTTAATAAAGGCGATGAGATTGCTACTTTGGGTGATGCTTCCGTAAATGGTGATTATCCGCCACATTTACATTTTCAGATTATAAAAGACATACAGCATTATGTCGGTGATTATCCAGGAGTGTGCTCAAAACAAGATTTAGAGTTTTATAAACATAATTGTCCAAACCCAAATTTGGTTCTAAAATTATAAATCAACTAAATTGTTTTGTAATCAATGATTTAGTGTAAGATGTTTTCAAAAAACAAGAATTTGTGATAACTTATATTTTATAATCAACTCACTATGAAATACATCCTTACACTTTTATTAATCGGATTCGCATTAACTGTTTGTCAAGCTCAAATTGTAACTATTCCTGACGTGAATTTTAAGCATATTTTAACTACAGATAACTGTGTCGACCTCGATGATGATGGGGTTGGTGATGCAGATGCAGATACCAATAACGATGGTGAAATCCAAGAGAGTGAGGCACAAGCTGTAGAACACTTAATTTTGAGTA
>NZ_JBGCCX010000112.1:0-42527 GCF_045105015.1 Psychroserpens sp. | reverse complement strand
TTAAGGTAAAAAGTATATGAAAGCTTTTTGTATGCAATGCTTTTAAATGTATTTTTGCTAAAGTATGGCTCGGTTTTTGAATTGCCAAAATTACATATATTTTTTATGATTAGTTTATAATTTAATCAAATTATAAAAAGCCTAATAAGTCAATTATAACAAGTGTAAACTGGCATTTTTAAAATAAACCAAAAGTAATAACCGTTAGTAAAAGTATGAAAACGAACTTACAACATATATTCGTATCGATAGTCTTAATATTTACATGTTTTTTAACATCTGCAAATAGTAATGTAAATGCTAAGGATAAGTTTGTGGTAGTGCTTGATGCAGGACATGGTGGAAAAGACCCTGGAAAACCCTCAAAAAAAGGATACAAAGAAAAAGACATAGCTTTAAAAATAGTATTAGCAATTGGTAAAGAACTTGAGAAAAACCCAGATATTAAAGTAGTCTACACAAGAAAAACTGATGTTTTCATAGGGTTGTTTCAAAGAGGTAAAATTGCAAATAAAGCAAAGGCAGATTTATTTGTATCTATACATTGTAACGCTCACAATACTCAAGCTTACGGATCTGAAACGTATGTATTAGGATTACACAGGAATGAAACAAACTTTAATGTAGCAAAAGCAGAAAATGAAGTGATTTCTTATGAAGAGGACTATCAAAAAACGTATGCAGGATTTGATCCTAACTCGCCAGAGTCTTATATCGGTTTGACCTTAATGCAAGAAGAGTATTTAGATCAGAGCATTCAATTAGCTTCTAATATTCAAAAGCAATTTACCCATAAACTTAAACGTAAAAATAGAGGTGTGAAACAAGCAGGATTTATTGTACTGCATCAAACTGTTATGCCAAGTGTTCTCGTTGAAACTGGTTTTATAACTAATAACCACGAAGGGAAATATTTGAATTCAGGTAAAGGTCAAAAAGAACTTGCTACCGCAATTAAGGACGCTATTTTAGAGTACAAGAATAGTGTTCAGCAAAATGTTAGTGGTCATGTTTTTGATGATTCTACTCCAATCAATGAAGATTTGGTAAATGATGAAGTTCTTACATACGATGATATCGTTTTTAAAGTTCAAATTGCTGCAAGTTCCAGAAATTTAAAAGCGAAATCTTATAATTTTAAAGGGCTATCAGACATATCAAAAGTAAAAGTTGGTAAGCTTTATAAATACTATTATGGAAATACTTCAGATCTTAATGAAATTAGACGCCTAGAAACTATTGCAAAAGAAAAAGGATATACATCTAGTTTTGTTGTTGCATTTAAGGATGGCGAACAAATTAAACTTTCAGAAGCGCTAAAAACAAGCAAAAATTAAAAACATTCTTATTATATTTATTGCTAATTTTGTTATAATCAAATTTTAGACGCATTGAAAATCTCAAGAGAAGTAAAAACAGCAGTATTAGTCGTTTCTGGCATTCTACTATTCATTTTCTTATTCAATTATCTCAAAGGAGAAAATCTGTTAGATTCTTCACGCACTTACTATGCCGTATATGATAATGTTGAAGGACTTGCGTCTTCTACACCTGTGACTATAAATGGGATGAACGTTGGAAAGGTGAAAAATATCGCTTTTAAAGATGATGGCTCAGGACAATTATTAGTAACACTATTAATCAATAATGATTTTCAATTTTCTAAAAACAGCAAGGCAGAATTGTATGATCTTGGTTTAATTGGAGGTAAAGCAGTAGCGATAATACCTGCGTTTGATAATGCAGAAAATGCGGCCTCTGGTATGTATCTTGAAACAACAGTAAAAGCTGGTTTAACTGAATTAGTTAATCAAAGATTGACACCTTTACAAGAAAAAATTGAATTAGCAATGGATGAGGCTGATTCGTTATTGGTAAATGTGAACGAAATTCTAGATACTGAAACTAAAAAGAATATAAAAGAAGGAATTGCAGAATTGAATGCTACAATTAAGTCCTTTAAAAAGACATCTATGTCAATAAATAGGCTAGTAGACAGTAATCAAGAAAGTTTAACTGCTACAATGTCGAGTATAAAAAAAACGTCCGAGAACTTTTCAAAATTGTCAGATTCATTAGCGAATGCTAATTTAAGTCAAACAATGAAAGATTTAAGGTCTACCATTAATAATTTTGATGGAATTTTAGCTAGTATCAATAATGGTGAAGGAAGTATTGGTAAATTATTGAAAGAAGAAGGTTTATACGATAATTTGGAGGCTGCGTCTAAAGAAATGGAAGAATTGATTAGAGATATTAAATTACATCCAGCACGTTACAGACGAATTTTGTCAAAAAAAGAAATACCATATAAACCACCAACTCAAGAAGAACAAAATAATTAGACTGCAATATGGAATATTTACCTAATATAATATTTGCCATTATCCTAATCGCTGGTATTGGTTATTTTGCTAGAAATGTAAAAAAGCTAATTAGAAATATTAAACTCGGAAAAGATATTGATGTTTCTGATAATAAACCACAACGCTGGAAAAACATGAGCATGATTGCTCTAGGACAAAGCAAAATGGTCAAAAGGCCTATTGCTGGATTCTTACATATTGTTGTTTATGTTGGTTTTGTAATTATTAATATTGAAGTTCTTGAAATTATTATTGACGGAATCTTTGGTACACATCGTATTGGCCTTAAAGTGCTTCCAGAAGCAATTTATGGGTTTTTAATTGGTGCTTTTGAAGTTTTAGCTATCCTCGTTCTTGTAGCTGTAATCCTATTTTGGTTGCGAAGAAATGTAATTAATTTGAAACGCTTTCTGAGTGCTGAAATGAAAGGATGGCCAAAAAATGATGGTAATATTATTTTATATTTTGAAGTTGTTCTTATGTGTTTATTTCTAACAATGAATGCAACTGATACAAGCTTTCAAGAGATGAATTCTGGTAATCTGATAAGTCAATTTATTGCACCATGGTTCAACGGACTCCCAGAGAGTACATTACATCTAGTCGAGCGTTCAGCTTGGTGGTTACATATTGTTGGGATTCTAATATTTTTGAATTATCTGTATTTTTCAAAGCACTTACATATATTATTAGCATTTCCAAACACTTATTATGGAAAACTTACGCCAAAAGGAGAGTTTCCAAATCTAGAAGCTGTTACTAAAGAAGTGAAAATGATGATGGATCCAAATATTGATCCTTTTGCAGCACCTCCAGAAGGAGCTGAAGCTGCAATGCCAGCAAAATTTGGAGCGAGTGATGTACAAGATTTAAGTTGGGTAAATTTATTGAATGCCTACACTTGTACTGAATGCGGTAGGTGTACAAGTGAATGTCCAGCAAATCAAACAGGGAAAAAGTTATCACCTCGTAAAATCATGATGGATACTCGTGATCGTTTAGAGGAGGTTGGAAAAAATATTGATGCAAATAATGGCGAATTTATAGATGATGGTAAACAGCTATTAGGTGATTATATTACTAACGAAGAACTTTGGGCTTGTACAACTTGTAATGCATGTGTAGAAGCTTGTCCTGTAAGTATTGATCCACTAAATATAATTATGCAAATGCGTCAATATTTAGTTATGGAACAAAGTGCAGCTCCAATGGAACTCAATAATATGATGACTAATATAGAAAACAATGGAGCGCCTTGGCCTTACAATCAGATGGATCGTTTAAATTGGAAAGATGAGTAATAATGAAACTATTTAATCATAAATATAAACTTATTTTAAGTTGTGTTTTTTGTATGAATTTCATGATTTTAAGTGCTCAATCATATAAAAAAGATTCACTTCAAATTAAATCGTATACTGTGATTGAATTTGTAAATAATAAAATTAAGAGTATTGAACTCTCAAAAGTATTATGTGATTATTGTAATGAAATTCAAAAGAAAGCTATAGGAAAAGAAGCTTTACAACGAACTTATGCTGAAAGTCAAAATCCGAAAAATAGATTAGAAAATGGTAAAAAGAAATTAGCCATTTATATTAGAATAGCAAAGAAAGATTTTGCAGCAATTAAAGATGAATAAAATATGAGCGAACTACTCAGAGTGCCAACTATGGCAGAACTGATGGCAGAAGGTAGACAACCAGAAATTTTGTTTTGGGTTGGTTCAGCTGGAAGCTATGATGATAGAGCCAAAAAAATAACTAAGGCGTTTGTGAAAATATTAAACAAAGCTAATGTTGATTTCGCTGTTTTAGGAACAGAAGAAAGTAACACTGGTGATATTGCAAAACGTGCTGGTAACGAGTTTTTATTTCAAATGCAAGCAGTTATGAATATTGAAGTTCTTAATGCTTATGAAATAAAACGTATCGTAACATGTGATCCGCATTCATTTAATTGTATAAAAAATGAATATCCGAGTTTAGGAGGTAATTATGACGTAATTCACCACACACAATATATAGAAGAATTAATAAGTGCAGGACGTTTAAATATTGAAGGAAATACCTTTAAAGGAAAGCGAATTACTTTTCATGATCCATGTTATTTAGGTAGAGCAAACAGTGTTTACGATTCTCCAAGAGATGTTCTTAAAAAAACGAATGCAAATATTATCGAAATGAAGCGTCATAAAAGTACTGCTTTATGTTGTGGAGCAGGAGGAGCTCAAATGTTTAAAGAACCTGAAAAAGGCGATATGGATATCAATGTTATGAGAACCAAAGATGCCCTAGAAACAAATCCGAATATTATAGCCACAGGATGTCCTTATTGTAATACCATGATGACAGATGGAATTAAAGCTCATGAAAAGGAAAATGAAGTTAAAGTTATGGATGTTGCTGAAATAATAGCAAATTCTGAAGGTTTGTAAATTGTAATGAAAAGAGAAAAATTGTCCCCAAAATCCCAATTAACCATAGGTGTTTTAAGTGGCTTATTTTTTGCTTTAATTATGGCTGGATTTGATTATTTCAATAATGAGGTTTTTTCTTTTTATAAATTTTTATTCTATGTTATTTGCTTTGGTTTTATGATGGCTTTAAGTTTTAGGTATAAGTATATAAAAGATAAAGATTAAGATTTTAAAATTAATATAATGGCTGAGGTTGATAAGAAAAAAGTAGTGATTGCTGCCTTAGTAGGTGGAGTTGTTTTTTGCCTAATAGTATTACTTATTGATTATATTTTGGGAAGAGGGTTTTCTTGGCAACGATTAGGTTTTTACTACGTATTTGCTACAATCATGTACGGTTTTCTTACTTATAGAAATTTTAAAAAACATAAAAAATAACTACAATATATGTTAGTTGATTTCAATACATTACCAGAAGAGTCTAGAGTTTGGATTTATCAAGCAAATAGGTCGTTTTCAGAGCAAGAACTTTCTGAATTAAAAACTAAATTAGATACATTTATTGAAAACTGGACTGCTCATGGAAGTGATCTTCAATCAGGATATACCATAAAGTACAAACGTTTTATTATAATTGGATTGAATCAAAGTTTAAACCAAGCAACAGGTTGCAGTATTGATGCATCCGTACATTTTATTCAGCAAATAGAAAAAGAATACAATGTTGATTTAATGGATAAGATGAATGTGTCTTACAAACAAGGTGAATTTATTGCTTATAAGCCATTATTAGATTTTAAAAAGATGGCTAAGGATAAGGCTGTATCAAGAAACACAATTGTATTTAACAATATGGTCAATAACATTGCAGAGTTTAATGAAAACTGGGAAGTGCCTGCAAGTGAAAGCTGGCATAGTAGATTCCTAAAATAAATCTAGCATCAATTTAATATGACTAACGATATTTTTTTGATGAATATTTCTGGACAAGACAAACCAGGATTAACTTCAAGTCTTACAAATGTGTTATCCCAATATGGAGCTAAAGTCTTAGATATTGGACAAGCAAATATACACGACACCTTGTCTTTAGGATTTATGTTTGAAATTGAATCTGGACATAATTCTGCTTCCGTATTGAAAGATTTACTATTTAAATCATACGAACTTGGAGTGTCGGCTAAATTTACACCTATTACACTTGAAGACTATGAGAAATGGGTAAACCTTCAAGGGAAAGATCGTTACATCATTACTATATTAGGAGAAAAATTATCCGCAGAACAAATAGCTCGAGTAACTCAGGTTATTTCAGAAAAGAACTTGAATATTGATGCTATTAAGCGTTTAACAGGTCGAACTTCACTTGTTAAAACCGAAGAATACCCTCGTGCCTCTATCCAGTTATCGATAAGAGGTAAAATTGATTGTAAAGCAGATTTTACTGAAAAATTTATGGAAATTTCAAGGGATCTAGATGTTGATATTGCTTTTCAGGAAGATAATATTTACAGAAGAAATCGTCGCCTTGTATGTTTTGATATGGATTCGACACTCATTCAAGCTGAAGTTATAGATAAATTAGCTGAATGTGCCGGAGTTGGAGATGAAGTCAAAGCGATCACAGAAGCTGCGATGCAAGGTGAGATTGACTTTCAAGAAAGTTTTCAAAAGCGAATGAAACTCTTAAAGGGTTTAAGTGAAGAGGTACTTCATGATATTGCTACTAACTTACCGATTACAAAAGGAGCAAAGCGGCTGATAGATACTTTAAAAAGTTATGGATTTAAAACAGCGATTTTGTCTGGTGGTTTTACTTATTTTGGTGAGCATTTAAAAAAGGAATTAGGAATTGATTATGTCTACGCAAATCAATTAGAGATTAAAGATGGTAAGTTAACTGGTGGCTATATTGGAGATATTGTAGATGGTAATAAAAAAGCAGAATATCTCAAAGAAATTGCCAAAATAGAAAATATAGATATCAGTCAAACTATTGCTGTTGGTGATGGCGCAAATGATTTGCCTATGCTCAATTTAGCTGGATTAGGTATTGCTTTCCATGCAAAACCAACAGTAAAAGATAATGCTCAAAGTTCTATTTCAAGTGTTGGTTTAGATGGTGTGCTTTATTTACTCGGTTTTCATGATCGACATATTGATTTGGTTGAATAGTATTGCTTCAGTTTTGTTTACAACCTTCTTTATAAATCTATCTTAAAGTCTTTATTCTTCTTCTTAAAAATACTATTTTGGCATAGTTTTTAGTTATGTTTATTAGACTTAACATGTAAATAGATTTATGCGATATATACTGTCCCTCATCACCTTAATCATTTTTTCAAATACTGCAGCAACTCAAGATGTTGATCATCCATTGGCTTCAAAAGATATTCTAGCCCAAAAGCAATGGGTAGATAGCCTTTATAACAAAATGTCTTTAAAAGAAAAGGTTGGGCAACTATTTATGGTTAGAGCGTTTTCAAACCAAACAAAAGCTCATGAAAATCAAATAGCTAAACTCATTAACAAACATCACATAGGTGGTTTGATCTTTTCTACAGGAGGACCGGTTCGTCAAGCAAAACTTAATAACTTATACCAAGCCATCTCAAAAACACCATTGTTAATAGGAATGGATGCAGAATGGGGTTTGAGTATGCGACTTGATTCAACTTATGCTTTCCCTTGGAATATGACACTTGGAGCGATTCGTGATAACGCTTTAATAGAACGAACTGGATATCATATTGGTGAACATTGTAAGCGTATTGGAGTGCATTTTAATTTTGCGCCTGTAGTTGATATTAATACCAACCCGAAAAATCCTATTATTGGTAATCGTTCTTTTGGTGAAGATCGTGACAACGTCACAGAAAAAGCACTCGCATTTATGAAAGGTATGCAAGATGCTGGAGTTCTTGCAAATGCTAAACATTTCCCAGGTCATGGTGATACCGAAAGCGATTCTCATAAAACCTTGCCAACAATCAATTTTGATGAAAAGCGAATTGATTCTGTTGAGTTGTATCCTTATCGAAAGTTAATAAATAAAGGCTTGTCAAGTGTCATGGTTGCACATTTGAATGTACCGAGTTTAGAACCTCGAAATGGATTTCCATCGTCATTATCAAAACATATAGTGACTGATATTTTAAAAGATTCTTTGAGTTTTAAAGGGTTAATTTTTACTGATGCATTGGAAATGAAAGGTGTTTCAAATTATAGTGTTCCTGGCGAAATAGATTTGGCTGCGTTTCAAGCTGGAAATGATGTGCTTCTGATTTCTGAAGATGTGCCAAAAGCGATTGATAAGATTATAGAAGCTTATAACAATAAAGAGATTTCCGAAGCGCGTTTAGCACATTCAGTTAAAAAAATATTAATGGCAAAACATAAGGTTGGATTACAAAATTATAGTCCGATAGGTACTGCCACATTATACAGTGATTTAAATCGAACCAAAGATGACGTTCTTTATGAAGAACTTTTAGAAAATGCCATAACAGTTGTTAGAAATAAATCTGAATTATTACCAATAAGGAATCTTCAAACAAAAAAAATCGCTTACGTACAATTAGGTGATGACGATGGTTCAACCTTTTACAACGAATTAAAAAAATATACTAAAGTACATCAAATTAAAGCTGATAAGCTTGATGAGATGATTACTAAACTTCAAAATTATAATACAGTTATAATTGGTTTACATCGTGAAAATGATCATCCATGGAAACCTTATAAATTCACCGATAAAGAATTGGTATGGCTCTATGAAATTGCTAGAACCAATACCGTGATTTTAGATGTATTTGCTCGACCTTATGCACTCATCGACCTAAAAACAGTTGAAAATATTGAAGGTATTGTGATGAGTTATCAAAACAGTAAAATTGCTCAGCAAAAATCAGCTCAAGCTATTTTTGGAGCTGTTCCTGTAAAAGCGAAATTGCCTGTGTCAACAGGAGAGTATTTTAAGGTAAATGATGGTTTTACTTATAATGCACTTAACGCTTTAAGTTACGGCTTGCCTGAACGTGTAGGTATGAGTTCAGAACTTTTAAAGCGTGTAGATTCTATTGCACAATATGCTGTTGATAATAAAATGACTCCAGGAATTCAATTGCTAATAGCTAGAAAAGGAAAAGTGATTTACAATAAAAATTTTGGATATCATACTTACAGTAAAAAACAAGCTGTTAAGTTTGATGATGTCTATGATGTCGCTTCACTAACTAAGATTTTAGCGACATTACCTTTAGTCATGGAACTTGAAGAAAAAAGGATAGTCTCATTAAATACCAAGCTTTCTAAGATGCTTCCTGAATATAATTCATCCAATAAAAAAGATGTAACAATAAAAGAAATGTTGTCGCATTATGCTAGGCTTAAGCCGTGGATTCCATTTTATGTTGCAACTTTAGATTCAGTCACTAAAAAACCAGATCCCAAGTATTATAGAAAAAAGCCTAGTTCTAAGTTTAGTATAAAAGTTGCAGAAGATTTATATTTAAGAAAAGATTATCCAGACTCAATTCAAAAAATCATAAAGGAAAGTGATTTGTTGTCTAGGTTGCGTTATCGCTACAGTGACATGCCTTATTATATTCTAAAAAGATACATCGAAAAGTATTATGATAAATCTTTAGACGAATTAGTTCAAGATCACTTTTATCAATCTATTGGTGCAAATTATACAACCTATAATCCATCTGCTAAGTTCAGTAATTTGAATATTATACCAACAGAGATTGATGATTATTATCGCTATCAGAAAATTCAAGGATATGTACATGATATGGGAGCAGCCATGCAAAATGGCGTTGGTGGTCATGCAGGTGTTTTTAGTAATGCCAATGATGTAGCTAAGCTCATGCAATTGTATTTACAAAGAGGATACTATGGTGGAAAACGTTATTTTAATACAGAAACGCTAGACAAGTTTAATACATGTTATTATTGTGAAAGCGATAATAGACGAGGTATAGGTTTTGATAAACCTCAACTAGGTGAAGAAGGGCCAACTTGTGGCTGTTTATCTATGACGAGTTTTGGGCATTCAGGTTTTACAGGTACCTATGCTTGGGCAGATCCTGAAGAAGAAATTGTATATATCTTCTTAGCTAATAGAACTTATCCTAAAGCCGGAAAAAACTTATTGTTAAGAGAAAATATTCGTACCAATATTCAAGAAGCTATTTATGAAGCCATTATAGATTAATAGTTTTCAAAATGTTAAAACGTTTTTCAATAATGTTGATTAATCTTTATCTTTACGATTAGTCATATGAAATAGTTACACTGTTAGGTTGTGCTGAGTTTTGAGACCTAATATATAAAATTGAATACATGAGAATCGGAATAGTATGTTACCCAACTTTTGGAGGTAGTGGCGTTGTAGCTACAGAATTAGGATTAGAGTTATCAAAACGCGGACATGAAATTCATTTTATAACCTACAGCCAGCCAGTTCGTTTAGAGTTATTGAGTAATAATGTACATTATCATGAAGTTACTGTTCCTGAATACGCTTTGTTTCTTTATCAACCTTATGAGTTAGCCTTATCTAGTAAGTTAGTTGATATGGTCAAGTTACATGATATAGAAATTTTACATGTGCACTATGCTATTCCGCATGCCTATGCAGCTTATATGGCGAAAAAAATGTTGCAAGAAGAAGGTGTTTATATTCCAATCGTTACCACACTCCATGGAACTGATATTACTTTAGTCGGAAGCCATCCATTTTATAAAACTGCAGTTACGTTTAGTATTAACAAATCTGACGCTGTGACTTCTGTATCTCAGAGTTTGAAAGAGGATACATTGCGATTATTCGATATCAAAAATGATATAGAAGTCGTCCCAAACTTTATAGATTTAGATAAATATAAAAATCATTTTACCGATTGTCAACGTGGTATGATGGCTACAGACGATGAGAAAATCATTACACATATCAGTAATTTTAGAGCTGTAAAACAAATTCCAGATGTCATAAAAGTTTTTTACAATATTCAAAAACAAATGCCTGCAAAATTGATGATGGTAGGTGAAGGTCCAGAACGTGAACCAGCTGAACAGTTATGTGCTGAATTAGGAATAAGTGATAAGGTGATTTTCTTCGGAAATAGTAATGAAATAGATAAGATTCTTTGTTTTAGTGATTTATTCTTATTGCCTTCAATTACAGAAAGTTTTGGTTTGGCAGCTTTAGAAGCTATGGCTTCAGGAGTACCTGTTATTTCAAGTGACACAGGAGGTATTCCAGAAGTAAATGAAGATGGTGTTTCAGGTTATTTAAGTTCAGTAAACGATGTAGCTGACATGTCTAAAAATGCAATTCATATTTTAATTGATGATAATCGTCTAGCAGAATTTAAAGTAAATGCTAAAACCACGTCTGAAAAATTTGGAATTCATGCCATAGTGCCTCAGTATGAAAAAATTTATGAAGATACACTTCGTAAGTGTTTGGTATAATAAAACTAAATTCTACATTCGAATAAATTAACACTACATTTGCCTCCAACAAAATGACGCTTAAAATTAGAAGGTCATTTACCAAATAATTTTTATGTCATTTCAATCTTTAGGCTTATCTGATGCCCTGTTAAAAGCAATTAGCAAAAAAGGATATAAGACTCCAAGTCCAATTCAAGAAAAAGCAATTCCTCCTGTATTAGAGGGACGTGATGTTTTGGCTTCAGCACAAACCGGAACAGGAAAAACAGCTGGTTTTACATTACCACTATTACATTATTTATCTGAAAATCCGAAAGCAAAATTTAGACCAATTAGAGCTTTAATATTAACACCAACTCGTGAACTTGCTGCTCAGGTATATGAAAGTGTTAAAGACTATAGTGAATTTTTGGATATTAGAAGTGCTGTTATTTTTGGCGGTGTGAATCAAAAGCCACAAGCAGCTACGATTCGTCGTGGAGTTGACGTTTTGGTAGCAACACCTGGTCGTTTATTAGATTTGCATAATCAAAATCTATTATCACTAAAACGTGTTGAGGTATTTGTGCTCGATGAAGCAGATCGTATGTTAGATATGGGGTTTCTTAGAGATATTGAGCGTGTGATGAAATTAATGCCTGAGAAGCGTCAGAATTTGATGTTTTCGGCAACCTTTTCAAAGGATATAAGAAAATTAGCAAATGGCATTTTAAATAATCCAGTTCAAGTTGAGGCTACACCAGAAAACACAACAGTAGAAGCCATTTCTCAAAAAGTATACCGTGTTGCAAAAGGCTTAAAAACTGGTTTAATCATTAAGCTTATTAAAGATGGTAACTGGAAACAAGTCCTTGTCTTTACAAGAACTAAACATGGCGCTAATCGTTTAACAAAAAAAATGATCTCAGCTGGTATTAGCGCAGCTGCTATTCACGGAAATAAGAGTCAAGGTGCTAGAACCAAAGCCTTAGCAGGCTTCAAAAATGGAAGTGTTCGTGTATTAGTTGCAACTGATATTGCAGCTCGTGGATTAGATATTCCGTTATTGCCTCATGTAGTTAATTTTGAGTTGCCTAACATTTCTGAAGACTATGTGCATCGTATTGGTAGAACAGGAAGAGCAGGAGCAAATGGTCAAGCGCTATCATTGGTAAGTGCTGATGAAACTTCATATTTAAAAAACATTGAAAAATTAATCGGGCAAGTAATTGATGTTGAAATACTTGAAGGTTTTGAACCTGATCCAAATGCCTCAACAGAACCTATAAAGCCAGGTCAAAATAGACAACGACGAAATCCTAGAAATTCGAATAAATCTGGAGGTAACAGAAATAATAAAAACAATAGAAATAATTCTAGACGTCGAAACGATAGACGAAATTAAATGACAGCTAGTTTAAAGCAAAAAATACTAGAAGTTTGTGAGAAGAAAATTGCTCAAAAAGGAACTGCTGTTGGTGTTTCATTTTATGCCTTTTTCAAGAATAAAAATGACAATCCTGAGTTGTTGATGGAAGCAGCTACATGGTGGATTAAAACTCACAAATTAGACCATTTTGAAAAAGCAATAAAGATCAAGCAGCTTGTTGAGAAATTATAATGGAAACGCAAAAAAATAATCCACTACATGGTGTTAAATTAGAACAAATTGTTACTGATTTGCAAGCTCATTATGGTTGGGAATACATGGCTCATCAAATTAATATTCGTTGTTTTACTCATGAACCTTCTGTTAAATCAAGTCTAAAGTTTTTAAGACGCACACCTTGGGCTAGGACTAAGGTTGAAAATATGTATCTATATTATTTAAAAAATAACAGGAAATCATAACGTTTGTTCAGCAAGGAAGTTCGCCAATTTTTTTCCTTTTTTTCTATCTAAATAACGCCTTAAAACACCACCTTTTACATTATTTACGTCAAACTCGACGATGAATGCATTTTCATCAATATTTGATACTATTCGGTACATTTTTTTGATATCAATACGATTAATAATAGAATGAATAATATCAAAATCTTGTTTTTCTCCAGTACTTCCAAAACCTTTTCTTCCTTTATATAAAGTCATTCCAGCTCCAAGTTGTGTAATAATAGCGGCTTCAATTTTTGCAAAATCCTTGGATACAATAGTGACACCAATAAAGTCTTCAAAACCTTCTATAACTAAATCTGTAACTTTTGCAGTTACAATGTAAGTAAGAATAGAATACATAGCGACTTCTGTAGAAATCACAAAAGCAGTAATACTGAATAAAATGACATTAAAAGCCAAAATGACTTTTCCTATACTGATTCCAAAACGATCATTAATAAAAACACCCAAAATTTCTGAACCATCTAAAACAGAACCATTGCGTATCGCAATCCCAATTCCTGCTCCTAAAAATAAACCTCCGAAAATAGATGTTAAAAGCTTATCGTCTGTTATAGTATCAAAGTTTTCAAAATGAATAAATAATGCTAAACCTAATATGCTTATAATTGATTTTATAACAATCCGTTTTGAAACTGTATAATAGCCAAGTATTAAAAAGGGAATACTGAAAATGAGTAGTAAGTATGATAAATTTATATCGACTTGAGTTCTTATCAAAAGCGCAACACCAGTAACACCTCCATCTAAAAATCCGTTTGGCAATAAAAATGCTTTTAAGCCGATACTTGCCAATATTATACCTAGAAATATTTGAAAATATTCAGATAATGATTTGTAAATTTTTGTTCGTTTAGATAGCATAAACCCTAGTTGTTATATGTTTTTAAAGATAACAAAGTCTTGATAATTTACACCTTCTGCGTATTTACTTTTGTCTTTCCAAAAACCATCAATTACTTTAACAATTTTAAGATTTCCTTGATTAAGCATGGTGCTTAGTGTGTCTTTATGAATGGCGATATTACCAGATTTTACATCTTCATTCATTAAACGGTAGCCTTCTTTTTTAATAGGGAATTTAAAAGCATTAACAGAGCTTATTTGATGCTCATTAGCATCATCATATAAGAAAAAAGTTGAAAATGCTAATCCATCATCAGTTAGAACTCTATTGACTTCTTTAAAATAATTTTGAATTTCATTAATTTGCATGTGCGTGAAAACTGAAAAAGAAAATATTTTATTAAATGAATTGTTGTCGTAGGGAAAGGTGAATTCCTCTGCTTTTAGAGTAGATGTATTGTACAAATCATTAAAAAGTGGTACGTATTTAAATTCAAAGTTTGAGTAGTCTCTTCCAATTTTAGAATTACACCAATCTACACCAAGTTTCACCACATCAAAACCACAATATTTTGCTTCAGGTTCGAGATATTCTGTCAGCGCTATGGCTGTTCTACCAATACCACTTCCAATATCTAAAATTTTATCATTAGGTTTTAAATTGATGTGAGATTTTAACCAAATAAGTTGTTGATTGCCTTGTTCAATATAAGCTTCGGCATTAGCAGGAGAACCTGTATAAATAGAGCCTCTTGGTGGTACATATTTATGACGTTTCCCTCGAATTTTATCAAAGAAGTCTGCAGGTAAATAATATAGTCGCCTGATGATAAATCGATAATTTGGAGATAAGCTATACCAAAACTTTCTTAAAGATTCTTTATTCATAGATAGTGTTAGTTGTTCAATTGTCTTAAGCCTTCATAAACTACAATACTCACTGCATTTGCCAAATTAAGACTTCTTATATGCTTACTGTGTAAAGGAATTTTATATAGTTGCTTGTTATTTGTTTTAGTTATTGTTTTAGGTAATCCAACGGATTCCTTTCCGAAGATAAGAAACAAATCATCTTTAAAAGGTATCTCCCAATGTGATTTATGTCCATGACTTGAAAAGAATGCAAATTCTTTATCAGTATTTACTTTAAAAAAGTCTTCAATAGAATCATAAATTCTAAGCTCTAGATGTTGCCAATAGTCTAAGCCAGCACGTTTAAGTCTGCTGTCAGAAATTTCAAAGCCAAAGGGTTTTACCAAATGTAGTTTTGATCCAGATGCAAGAGCTAATCTGCCAATATTACCTGTGTTATTTGGTATTTCAGGTTCGAATAAAACAATATTAAGTGACATTTTTAAAAGATTTTAGAAGCGTTAATCGAATTAACAGTACCCATGGAGCTCCATGGAGCAAAACATCAAACCAATCTTTTAAAACCATGCCATTAGCACCTCCAAATATCCATTTTAATTTTCCCCAAATATGTGGTTCAGGAAAGAATGGTGCTAAACCAAGGGTAAGGCAGAGTATGATTAACACTCTATAATTATTTAAGAGTTTCATTTTTGCAGTATTCGATTAACAAAATTATCAATTTTATTGACACCATAATGAGTTAAATGCTTTATAAACGCACTCCCGATAATTGCTCCTTTTGCATATTGTGTAGCTTGAGTAAAAGTTTCATTATTTGAAATTCCAAAACCTATAATTTGAGGATTTTTTAGCTTCATATCTGATATACGCTTGAAATATGCTGTTTGTTCGTCACCAAAACCAGAGCTACCTCCAGTAACACTTGCAGAGCTAACCATATAAATAAATCCGTTAGAAATTGAATCAATAAATTTGATGCGTTCAACTGAGGTTTGAGGTGTAATTAAAAAGACATTAATCAATCCATGTTTTTCAAATATGGTCTTATATTCTTCATGATATACATCAATTGGTAAATCCGGAATTATGAGTCCGTCAATACCAATCTCTCGGCATTTTTCACAAAATGCTTCAACACCATATTGAAGCATCGGATTAAAATATCCCATAATAATTAACGGAATAGAAACGGTTTTACGAATGTTTTTTAGTTGTTGAAATAGTAGCTCTGTTGTCATTCCATTTTGTAGAGCTTTCGTGGAGCTTTTTTGAATGGTTGGTCCATCTGCTAAAGGATCACTAAACGGTAATCCGATTTCAATCATATCAACACCGTTTTTTTCTAAGTTTTCGATAATTGAAACTGTATCATTTAAGCTAGGATAACCTGCTGAAAAATAAATGGATAACAGTTTTTTGTTTTCTTCAAGTTTTGTGTTTATTCTGTTCATTTTATAATTTAAAATAATCAATATAATTCTGTAAGTCTTTATCTCCTCGTCCTGAAAGGTTGATCACCACAACATCAGTTTCTTTAAATTTTTTCTGCTTGAATATAGCTAATGAATGCGATGTTTCTATAGCAGGAATTATACCTTCTAACTGACTTAACTCTAGGCCAGCTTTCATGGCTTCGTCATCTGTTATTGAAATAAATTCTGCACGACCAGATTTGTATAAATGCGCATGCAATGGTCCAACACCAGGATAATCTAAACCAGCAGAAATAGAGTAAGGCTCAGTAATTTGCCCGTCATCAGTTTGCATCAATAAGGTTTTACTACCGTGAATAATACCTTCTTTTCCTAATACTGACGTTGCTGCACTTTCACCACTATGAATACCTTTTCCTGCAGCTTCAACAGCAATGAGTTTAACATCTATATCTTCTAAATAATGATAAAAAGCGCCTGCAGCATTACTTCCACCGCCAACACAAGCGACTACATAATCTGGTTTTGTTGTCCCTTCTTTGTCTTTTAGTTGCCATTGGATTTCTTCTGAAACTACAGCTTGAAAACGCGCTACCATATCCGGATATGGATGAGGACCAACCACACTTCCAATAATATAATGTGTGTTTATAGGATTATTAATCCAATCACGAATGGCTTCATTCGTGGCATCTTTTAGTGTGCGACTTCCAGAAAGCGCAGGACGAACTGTAGCACCAAGCATTTTCATACGAGCAACATTTGGAGCTTGACGTGCAATATCAATTTCTCCCATATATACAATACATTCTAAACCCATTAAGGCACAAACAGTAGCAGTTGCAACGCCATGTTGACCAGCTCCAGTTTCGGCAATAATTCTAGTTTTACCCAACCGTTGAGCCATTAAAATTTGTCCAATAGTATTATTAACTTTATGTGCACCTGTGTGATTTAAATCTTCTCGTTTTAAGTAGATTTTTGTACTATATTTTTTTGAAAGCCGTTTAGCAAAATAGAGAGGAGAAGGACGACCTACATAATCTTTTAGTAATTGGTCGAACTCTTCTTTGAAAGACGGTTCAGCCATAATCTTTAGATAATTCTGTCTCAGTTCTTCAACATTTGGATACAGCATTTCTGGAATATATGCTCCTCCAAATTCACCATAGTATCCTTTATCATTAATATTATACGTCATAGTTGTTCGCTATAAGTTGATCTTTAAATGCTTTTAATTTTTCTGTGTTTTTTAATCCTAAATTTGTTTCAAACTTACTATTCAAATCTAATGCGTGGCAAAAAAACGCTTCAGGTCTTTTTAGAAATAATAATAAATTATCTAATTCATTCGGTCCAATACCACCACTTAATAGAAATGGTTTTATTGATGAGTATTTTTTTAAAACACTCCAATCAAACTTGTAACCATTTCCACCTGGTTGTTTTCCTTTTGTATCGAATAAATAGTAATCACAAACGTTTTCATAAGGTTCTAAACTATTGAAATCAAAACTGTCTTTAATAGAAAATACTTTTATGACTATACAGTTTATGTCTTTTAGTTGTTTACAAAGTTCAGGAGACTCATTGCCATGCAATTGAGCGCCTTGTAAATTGTGTTTTTGCACAATACCTTTAATGTAATCAAAAGTTTCATCTACGAATACACCAATTTTTTTTATGCTTTCAGGTAAATCTGGGATAACAGTATTGAAATAACGTGGTGATTTTTTATAGAAAATGAAACCCATGAATTCAGGATTTAATTTAGCAACATTTAAAATGTTGTCTTTGTTTTTCATTCCACAGATTTTTATTTTCATGTGTTTATATTTATTGTTTTTAACTGTGACATGCTGTTCGCTATTAATCATTATCTTGTTTAATGATGCTTTTAGCATGCACGTTTCATAATTGTAAGTCATTTATAAATTGAGTGGCTGAACCTCCTGGGTTGTCAGTTTTCATAAAGTTTTCTCCAATTAAAAACCCTTTATAACCGTAAGGATGTAGCGTTTTTATAGCATCAATATTACTAATACCACTTTCAGATACTTTTACGAAATCGTTTGGTATACAATTACTTAAATGTTTGCTGGTTTCTAAGCTGACTTCGAATGTTTTTAAATTCCTATTATTCACACCTAGCATATCAAGGCTAGGCATGATTGATTTTTGAAGTTCTTCTTCGTTATGAACTTCAAGTAATACCTCTAAATGCAATTGCTGAGCCAATTCTGAAAATGTCTTTATTTCAGCTTTAGTAAGAATTGCTGCTATAAGTAAAATAACATCAGCACCATAAGCTTTTGCTTCTAATATTTGATATTCATCAATTATAAATTCTTTTCTGAGTAGGGGTAAATTACAACTCGAACGAGCAATAATTAGGTCGTCAAGACTACCTCCAAAGTATTTTCCATCAGTAAGTACAGACATGCCACAAACACCAGCATTTTCATAACCTTTTGCAACATCAAAGATATTAAGACTATGATTAATGACTTGTTTTGATGGCGAACGTCTTTTGTGTTCAGCAATAATTCCAGAAGTACTATTTTTTAATTTATGTGTTAAGGATATAGTTTCTCGTTCAAATAATACAGATTGTTCTAATTGTCTGTTGGGAATTAGTTGTTTTCGAAGTTTTACTTCGACGCGTTTATCAGTTGTTATTTTATCTAAAATATCCATTACTTACTGATTGCTATTAGTTGTTCTAAACATGTTTTAGCTTTTCCATTTTCTAGACTTTCTTTCGCTAATTGAAATCCGTCTTTATGAGAAATTTGGTTTACTGTAGCAATTGCAAGACCTGCATTTGCACACACAACATTGTTTTGAGCTTCAGTACCATTTCCTGTAATAATATTTTTAAAAATCTTTGCAGCTTCCTTAACGGAAGCACCACCATAAATTTCAGATTGTTCTATTTGATTTACGTTCAAATCGATTGGATTTAGCATCACTTCAGAGTTGTTTGATATGATTTTTGTGTTTCCAGTTAGAGAAATTTCATCATAACCATCTAAGGCATGAACGATACTATAATTTTTATCTGTATTCTGATAAAGATATCCATAGATGCGTTGAAGCTCTAGGTTAAAAACACCTACCATTTGATTTTTTGGAAAAGAGGGATTTACCATTGGGCCTAACATATTAAAAAATGTTTTAACACCTAATTCTTTTCTAATAGGAGCAACGTTTTTCATGGCTGGATGAAATAAAGGTGCATGCATCACACAAATTCCTGCTTTATCAATACTTTGTTGAAGTTTACCAATATCGTTTGTGAACTTTACACCTAACGCTTCCATAACATTTGAAGAGCCTGATGATGAAGACACACCATAATTACCGTGCTTTGCAACTTTAACTCCAGCACCAGCGGTTATAAAAGACGATAATGTAGAAATATTAAATGTGTCTTTTCCATCACCACCAGTACCACATAAATCGATGGCATTAAAATCTGATAAATCTACCGGAATACATAGTTCTAATAATGCATCACGAAAGCCTTGTAACTCTTCTATGGTGATGCTTCTCATCATGAATATTGTTAAAAAGGAAGCAATTTGGCTTTGATTGTATTTACCGTCTGAAATATCTACTAAAACATGTTTAGCCTCTTCGCTTGAGATACTTTCGTGATTGATTAGTCTGTTGAGTATTTGTTTCATGTTAGCTGTTAATCCAGTTTTCTAAAATTTGTTTTCCATTAGGTGTTAATACCGATTCAGGATGATATTGTACACCTCGTACATCATAAATTTTATGTCTGAGAGACATTACTTGTCCGTTACTATCAAAAGATGTAGCTTCTAAAACTTCGGGTAAGTTTGCATCTACTACCCAAGAGTGGTATCGACCAACTTCAATGATTTTGTTCATGTTTTTGAATAATAATTCATCATCAACAGCAATTTCTACAGGAGTAGAAATTCCATGATACACCTCTTCAAGATTTATAAGTGTTCCGCCAAACACTTCACCAATAGCTTGTTGTCCTAAACAGACCCCTAAAATGCTTTTTGTTGGTGCATAAGTTTGAATTATGGTTTTTAATAATCCTGCTTCACTGGGAATTCCTGGTCCTGGAGATAGTACTATTTTTTGAAAAGTATCAACTTCTTCTATGGTCAATTTATCATTTCGTTTTACAGTGACCTCACAATTTAAATCTTCTAAATAATGAACCAAATTGTAAGTAAAACTATCGTAGTTATCTATGACTAATACTTTCATAATTAATGTCTGCAAATGCAGGTTTCTTTTTGTTACACGTTTTATTTTTAAGCTGCGTTAAGGATTGAAAGGTTTATTTGAGCTCATCTCTGATAGCGAGCCTTGAAAGCCTGACCCTTGGGTAACGCCATAATTTTAAATATCCTTAGCCATTTCAATAGCTTTGGTTAATGCGCCTAATTTATTATAGACTTCTTGTAATTCATCTTCAGGATTAGATTTTGAGACTAATCCTGCACCTGCTTGCCAATGCAACTTATGATTTTTGCTCATAAATGTTCGTATCATAATGGCGTGATTGTAATTGCCTTCAAAATCCATAAAACCTATTGCTCCTCCATAAAAAGCTCTACTTGTTTTTTCATAATCTTCAATGAGTTGCATTGCTCTATGTTTAGGTGCACCACTAAGAGTACCTGCTGGGAATGTGTCAGCAACGACCTGAATAGTTGGCGTATTATCATGAATTTTGCCAGTAACTTTGCTTACCAAATGAATCACATGTGAGAAAAACTGTGCTTCTCTGTAGGTTTCAACTTTTACTTGACTTCCATGTCTACTCAAGTCGTTTCTTGCAAGATCTACTAACATGACATGTTCGGCATTTTCTTTATCATCCTCAGCTAATTTTTTGGCAAGGATTTGATCTTTTTCATCGTTTCCTGTTCTTTTAAACGTTCCAGCAATAGGATGTATTTCTGCTAAACCATTATTGATAACAAGTTGTGCCTCAGGAGAACTTCCGAAAATTTTGAAGTTTCCGTAATCAAAGTAAAAAAGGTAAGGCGAGGGGTTAATACTTCTTAAAGCACGATAGACATTGAATTCGTCACCTTTAAAACTTTGAGAAAACTTTTTCGATAATACGAGTTGAAAAACATCGCCACGAGCGCAATGCTTTTTTGCGAGTTCTACATGTGATTTGTAGTCTTCATCAGATAAATTAGATGTGATTTCTGAATCTGTTTTAAAATTATATGACGCAAAGTTTTTTGAGCTAATTAATTGTAAAATTTCATCAATATTATTTTCGGTTTCGAAACAATGTGCGAAAATATAAGCTTCATTTTTAAAATGATTGATGGCAATTATATTTTGATAAACAGCATAATAAATATCAGGAATATCTAAAGAATCTGGTTTTTTGTTAATTTGAATGTCTTCAAAATATTGTACGGCATCATAAGCTGTGTAACCGAAAATTCCGTTATTGATAAACTTAAAATCTGTATCTGAATTGACTTTAAAACGTTTGGTGAATTTGTGAATTTCTTCAGTTACAGCAACCTTTTGAGTGTAATTTTTTTTACTGCTTCCATCTGGATAATGCTGTTCTATTGTTTGATTGTCAACTTTAATTGACGCAATTGGATTAAAGCAAATGTATGAGAAGCTATTATCGTTAGCATGATAATCACTACTTTCTAATAGAATACTGTTAGGGTATTTATCTCTAATTTTAAGGTAAATGCTAACAGGTGTAATTGTATCTGCTAATATCTTTTTGTAATGTGTATATAAACTAAATGTTTTCATTTGTATGAATTGAAAAAGGCTTGTCGTGAATGACAAGCCTTTTGATATTTTTTATTTAAATATACGATAGTGCTACTTCACGAAGTTTGAGTTTCGAAAGTTCCACCACCAAGTATTATTTAAATTTTTATTCATTATTAATCTAAAGCTCAAATATAGAAATCAATTTTTACATTTCAAACTAAATAAAAAAAGATTCCCAAATTCATGGGAATCTTAAATTCTAAATGCGCTATTAATCAACTTATAGGTTTAAAACTTTAAAGTTACATTTAGATCAAAATTGTCGTAGATGGCTTTATCTTTTAAATTATCAAAGAAACTAGCTGAACCATATCTAATATCATATTCTGTTCTATCAATTTGAAATTTTGCTGTTGCAGTATTGTCTTTAATCATCATTTGAAAAGTTGCTTGTTTAGTGGTGCCTTTGATTGTCAAGTCACCAAACACTCTGTATTTCCCTTTGTCACCAGTTACGCTATTGATTTTGAATACTGCTGTTTTATGGTTGTTAACACCAAAAAAGTCATCAGATTTTAAGTGAGCTTCTAGTTTTTCTTTTCCGTTTTTATAGTCTAAATCTGTTACGTTAATAGTTGTCATATCTATTGTGAAACTTCCTCCTGAAAGCTTATCGCCTTCAAATGTAAGGGAGCCTTGAGATAAGTTGATGGTTCCTTCATGTGATCCTGTAACTTTATGGCCTTTCCAACTAACAGTACTGTCTTTAATATTGATGTTTTTTTTTGATACTGAAGTAAAAGAAGCAATTGTGATTGCCAAAATCATCATTAATCCTGTTTTTAAAATGTTGTTTTTCATGTTGTATTTTGTTTGAGTTTTATTAATAATTTGTTTAATTGTTCTAATTCTATTTCTGATAAGTTTGAAGTAATATGTTGTTCCGTTTTATCTATTTTAGTGTCTAGTTTTTTTAATATATTTAAACCATTTGATGTAATATAGATTTCAATTTTTCGTCGGTTCTCTTTACATTGATTTCGTTTTACATACCCTTTTAAAATAAGTTTATCTACTAATCTTGTTGTATTACTCATTTTGTAAACCATACGTTCTTGAACATCTTGGAGGTTGATAGGTTGTCCTTTTTGACCCCTAAGTATTCTCAATACATTAAATTGTTCTAATGAAAGATCATGAGGTTTTAAAACACTAAGTAAATCGTTTTTTACCCAAATATTGGACATGAATATGTTAATTACAGTCTGTTTTGATAAAGGTAATTTTACATTAGTTTGTAAACGATTATTTATTTCTTTCATATACAACAATTGTATATACAAATGTATTGTTAATCTAATATGTTTTATTTAATTTTTTGTTAAAGTTTTACAATGCCACTGTAGGATTAATAACTTTAAAATATGAAGTATGTATTGTTTGTCATTTTGGTGGTTTTTTTTAGTTGCAAAGATGTTTCAGAAAAGAAGCAATTAGATGAAACTAATGGTGTTTTGGAAAAAGAATTTACGCTTGAAGTGTATGATTTTGATGGATTACAGAAGTTTTTAAGCACAACAGATGATAAAACGTATGTTGTTAATTTTTGGGCAACTTGGTGCGCACCTTGTGTAAAAGAATTGCCTTATTTTGAAAAACTTAATACTTTGTATTCTGAAGATGTTAAAGTCATTTTAGTGAGTTTAGATTTTCCGAGTAAATACGAAACAAAGTTAAAACCATATATTAAGAACAAAAATTTGCAGTCAAAGGTTGTTGCATTAAACGATGTAGATTCAAACTCTTGGATTCCGAAAGTTGATGAAAGTTGGACTGGAGCGATACCAGCAACTGTAATTTTTAATAAAAACAAACGTGAGTTCTACGAAAAATCATTTGATTATGAAGAACTTGAAATAGAAGTAAAACAATTCCTTAAATAAAAAAAACCATGAAAAACACACTTAAAACATTTATTGCATTATTCGCTATCGCCGCATTTTCTTCCTTTACGTATGTAGGAGGAAACCATGGTTATCATATTGGTGATGTAGCTACAGATTTTGAACTTGAAAATATTGATGGTAAAACAGTTTCTTTATCAGATTTTAAATCTGCCAAAGGCTTTATAGTTGTATTTACATGTAATACATGTCCCTACTCAGTAGCTTATGAAGATCGTATTGAAGCCTTAAATAAAAAATATGCAAATCAAGGATATCCAGTTGTAGCTATTATGCCTAATAACACAGATGTCAAACCAGGTGATAAAATGGAAGCAATGCAGGCTAGAGCTAAAGCAAAGGGATTTACTTTTCCTTATTTAATGGATGAAGGTCAGAAAATTTATCCGCAATATGGAGCTACAAAAACACCTCATGTATACATTCTACAGAAAACTAAAAAGGGTAACGTGGTAGAATATATTGGTGCTATTGATGATAATTATCAAGATGCTGAAGCTGTTAACAATAAATATGTTGAACAGGCTGTTGATGCTTTGTTGTCTGGTCAAGAAATTAAAGAAAAGCAAACAAGAGCAATTGGATGCTCAATAAAAGTTTAAGAAAAAAAATAAAACTTTAACAATCCGAAGTGTAACGCTTCGGATTTTTTTTTGTTTTTTTCATAAGAAAATGTTAAATTAGCATGATTTTTGATATATAACATTTTATAAAATTAATATGGCAGATTTAACACAACAAGAGTGGATTTCTCAATTAAAGTCAGATAATAAAGCTGTGGTTTTAGACGTTAGAACACCAGAAGAAGTAGCTGAAGGCATTATTCCAAATGCCATACACATTGATATTTTTAAAGGTCAAGGGTTTATTGATGAGGTGGAAACCTTAGATAAAACTAAAACTTACTTTGTGTATTGTAAAGCAGGAGCACGAAGTGGACAAGCATGTGCTGTGATGAATCAACTCGGATTTAAAAAAACATTCAACCTATTAGGAGGCTTTAGTCAATGGCAAGGCGAAGTATCCTCATTATAAATCAATCAAAAAATGAAAAAAATCACAATCGTATTTGGTCTTCTCTTTGCAATTTTTCTATTTAGTTGCGAACAAGACACCCAATCAGAGATTAAAGTCATATCTCCTGAAGAAATGCAAACGCTTTTAGAGTTAGACGATGTTCAAATTGTAGATGTTAGAACTCCAGAAGAATATAGAAATGGATTTATTGATAACTCTCAAAACATCGATTTTAAGTCCCCTACTTTTGATGAAGATATTACAAGATTGGACAAGACTAAACCAGTTGTTTTATATTGTAAGTCAGGAGGTCGTAGTGCTAAATGTTCTAAAAAACTCAAAGACGCTGGATTTGTCAAAATCTATGATTTAAATGGAGGTATCACACAATGGAAATTTAAAGGACTTGAACTAAAAACGTTCGAATAATACTTTATTTTATAAAAAGATCTAAGCCGAACCTAGTGTTCGGTTTTTTTTATTTCTAATTGATATTTGTGAATCAACAGCTAATAGACACTAATTATCGCTTCATTTTTGTTAAATTAGCTCCTTTCAAAACCTTATTATTTCTAATGAAAAATTTCATAATAGCGATTTGTAGTGTTGTAATGTTTTCTATTACAGCTAATGCACAAGTGTTTGAGCCCGTTAAATGGGAAACTTCAGTCGAGAAAATTTCTAATACTGAATATAATTTAATTTCAACAGCGACTATTGATGCTGGTTGGCATTTGTATTCTCAAAATGTACCAGAAGATGGACCAATTCCTACAACTTTTTCGTACAAAATGACTTCAGATTATGAAATTATTGATAAAACTCAAGAGGAGGAAGGTCATACAGTTGATGATCCTATTTTTGAAATGAAAATTAAATTTTTTGAAGATAAAGCTGAATTCAAACAACGAATAAAAGTGCTTAACCAAGAATTATCTCTAGTTGAAGGGGAAGTAGAATTTATGGTTTGTGATGATGAAAAATGTTTGCCTCCCAATTATATTGACCTTAAATTTAATTTAGACGAAGCAAAAAAGATAGATTCAGTTGAAACACAATCAAGTCTATTTCAAGCTGAAACTTCAGATGATACGTCGCAAATATTAGAACCAGTAAAATGGGAAAGCGCTGTTGAAAAGCTGTCAGACACAGAATTTATTCTTGTATCTAAAGCTAGAATAGATAAAGGATGGAAATTGTACTCGCAAAAAGTTCCTGAAGATGGACCAATTCCTACTGAATTTATATATGATTTACCTGAAGGTATTCAATTGATTAATAATACTGCAGAAGACAAAGGAAAAGAAATTCATGATAAGGTGTTTGACATGAAGATCAAATTCTTCAAAAATAAAGCTGAATTCAGACAGCAAATTAAACTTTCAAATACTGGTATTAAGTCTGTGAGCGGAGAAGTTGGTTTTATGGCTTGTGATGATGAAAAATGTTTAACACCAAGTTATGTTGATTTAAATTTTGATTTGACAAACACAACTAAAGCTAAATCAGCCGTGTCAAGCGATTCATCTGAAGAAGGTTCAACACGTGGATTATGGTCTATTTTTTTAGTGGCTTTCTTATCTGGTTTTGTGGCTTTGTTGACACCTTGTGTGTTTCCAATGATTCCTATGACTGTAAGTTTCTTTATTAAACAAAGTCAATCTAAAGCAAAAGGAATTCGTAATGCTATTATTTATGGATTATCAATCATAATTATTTATGTTTTATTAGGAACAATTATTACTGCCATTTTTGGTGCTGATGCCTTAAATGCTCTAGCTACTAATGTATGGTTTAACTTAATTTTCTTCTTATTATTAGTCATTTTTGCTATTTCTTTTTTAGGTGCTTTTGAAATTGTTTTACCAAATTCTTGGGCTAACAAAGCCGATAGACAAGCTGATCGTGGAGGATTAGTTGGTATCTTTTTTATGGCGCTTGCCTTAGCAATTGTTTCATTTTCATGTACTGGTCCTATAGTAGGTACCATTCTAGTTGAAGCAGCATCTAAAGGTGGAATTGCTCCAGTAATTGGTATGCTTGGATTCTCTTCAGCAATTGCTTTACCATTTGCATTATTTGCTGCATTTCCTGGTTGGTTAAATTCACTACCAAAATCTGGTGGATGGCTAAATACAGTTAAAGTTGTTTTAGGATTTCTTGAGTTAGCTCTCGCTTTCAAATTTTTATCTCAAGCTGATTTAGTATTACAATTGCATTTCTTAGAACGTGAAGTGTTTATTGCAATTTGGATTGCTATTTTCGGAGCTTTATCCTTGTATCTTCTTGGGAAAATTCAGTTACCACATGATTCACCATTGAAACATATCTCAGTGGGACGATTACTTTTAGGATTATTGACATTATCATTTACAGTGTATATGATTCCTGGACTTTGGGGAGCACCTTTAAATTTAATTAGTGCTTTTCCTCCTCCTTTAGATTACAGTGAATCTCCATATGGTGTTGGTAATTCAAAAGGTGGAGGGTCTAGCTCTGTAGATCATTCAGATTTACCAGATGGTGGACACTTATTAGCACCACACGATATTTTAGCTTTCAATGATTATGATAAAGGCTTAGCTTATGCCAAACAAGTTGGTAAGCCTGTTATGATTGATTTTACAGGATGGGCTTGCGTTAACTGTAGAAAGATGGAACAAAATGTTTGGGTAAAAGACAAGGTTTTGAATGCACTCAAAAATGATATTGTACTGATTTCCTTATATGTTGACGATAAACGAAAACTTTCTGAAGAAGCGATTACGGATTCAAAATTGAAACCAGGTAAAAAGCTTAAGTATATTGGTCAAAAATGGAGTGAATTACAAACCATTAAATATAAAACAAATACGCAACCTTTTTATGTTTTAATGGATCACAATGAAGAGAATTTGATAAAGCCAGTTGGTTATACTCCTGATGCTAATGAATACTATGATTGGTTAAAAAATGGAATTGGAAATTTTGAAAAATAAATAATTATCTCTCAAAATAGACATTTTCAAAAGGCACACGAAAACGAGGACCATAAATACCTTTGTCATCTCGTATTCCGCAGCCAATAATCATATTGATTTCTGCACCTCTTGGTAGCTTTAAAATCTGTTTAACTCTAAGTGTGTCACTGCCTTCCATCGGACATGTATCATAACCAATTGCTGCCATGCTTATCATAAAATTTTGTGCGGCTAATCCAGCACTTTTATGTGCAACAATGCGCATATCACTTAGTCTAGTTTGTCTATATATTGGTCTGAATAATCCAATAATTTGAAATATCCAATACTTAACGAATCCTAGTAAGCCAAAGACATCAGAGTAGATGGTTGGAATCAATTTTTTGTAATAATCTGTAGCTTGTTTTTTTCTTTTTTGTAGTCTTGGTTCTAAATCAGGTTTGTCAAAGGCTTTATCTAAAAATTCAATATTGGCTTGAGCACGTTTTCTCCATAAATCTTTTCGAGTTACCACCACTACCATCTGTTGCGCAGTTTTAGCTGCATTTTGATTAAAACATGCTACAGATAGTTTTTCTAAAATATCACTTGAAGTTACGTGATAAAACTCCCAAAGTTGAAGATTACTGCTCGTTGGTGCTAAAGATGCATTTATTAGACACCGTTTTACCTTTTCATTATCAATGGGCTCATCTTTATAAATTCGAGTAGAACGTCTATAGTTTATAGCTTCTGATGCTGTTTTTTTCATAGTGGAAAATTACACAATTTAATATTATCATACCTAAAACATCGAATAAGGTTTTTCGTACGTATATAAAACGTATCTAAATTTAAAATATGAGTATTAAGTCAAAAAGAACTTGGTTGAGATTGCTATTTAAACTGTGCCTAAGTGGTGTGGTTTTAATATTTTGTTTTTGGTGTTCAGTATATTTTGGGTTTTGGGGAAAGTTACCTACAAAAGAAGATATTTCCAACATTAAACAAGCTGAAGCAAGTTTGTTATTAGATACTAATCAAGAGCTTTTAGGGAAGTATTTTATTTTCGACAGACAAATAGTAAACTATGATATACTTCCAAAACATATGATCAATGCGTTAGTCGCAACAGAGGATGTGAGGTTTTATGAGCATAGTGGTGTTGACTATAAGAGTTTGTTTCGTGTGCTTTTTAAATCAATTTTATTACAGAATAATTCCTCTGGAGGCGGAAGTACAATTAGTCAACAACTCGCGAAAAATATCTACGGAAGAGCACGTCATGGTTGGTTTTCAATGCCAGTCAATAAGACAAAGGAAATGATTCTTGCTAAGCGTTTTGAAGAACTGTATTCAAAGGAAGACATCATTGCTATGTATTTAAATACAGTGCCATTTAGTGAGAATGTTTTCGGAATAGAAAGTGCTTCACAGCGATTTTTTAGTAAATCAGCTGAAGACCTTAGTTTGTCAGAATCTGCGACATTGATAGGAACTTTAAAAGCACCACATAGTTACAATCCGAGATTGTTTCCAGAACGTAGTCAGTTTAGACGTGATGTCGTTTTACAGCAAATGGAAAAATATAATTACATCACAACTGATTTAAGAACTGAAACCAGTGAACAACCTCTAATCGTAAATTATAGGAAGTTCAATCATAATGTAGGAACAGCATCCTATTTCAGAGAACAGGTAAGACAAGACTTAAAAATCATTTTAGATAGCTTGGCTTTAGCCAATGACAAAACCTACAATTTATATAAAGATGGACTTAAAATCCACACCACTTTAGATATTGATATGCAGCGTTATGCTGAAAAAGCGATGCAAAAGCATATGGCATCGTTGCAAAGTCAATTTGAAAATTCTTATGGTAAAAATGCGCCTTGGCTTTCTAACAAAAAATTAATTGAGAAGCGAATTAAAGATTTAGCAATTTATAAGCGACTAAAACAAAAGAAATGGAGTGAAAAAGCGATACTAGATTCATTGAATATAAAAACAAAAATGAGCTTATTTTCATGGGAAGGAGATCTGTTAATAGATGCTTCAGTTGTTGATAGTTTACAACACATGATGAAGTTTTTGAATTCTGGATTTGTTGCTGTAAGCCCTAATAATGGTGCAATTAAAGCTTATGTAGGTGGCATTAATTTCGAACGTTTTAAATTTGATCATGTATCTGATTCTAAACGACAAGTAGGTTCAACATTCAAGCCTATAGTGTATACTACTGCATTAGAAAAAGGTATGGATGCTTGTACTTATTATCCAATAAAAGAAGTCACTTATACGAACCAAAAAGGTTGGACACCAACAAATGGAGGTAAAGAAGAAGTTGATAGACATCTAAATTATTCGTTTCAAAAAGCACTGAGTGAATCTGTAAATACGATAGCAGTAAAAGTTCTTGAAGACGTTGGTATTGATGCTGTTATTGAGCAAGCTCAGCGTATGGGAATTCAATCAAAATTACCAAAAGTACCATCGTTAGCTTTAGGAACAGCAGAATTGTCAATGTTAGAATTAGCTGAAGCTTATACATCATTTGCAAATGAAGGTCACGTTTCAAAACCATTTTATATTACTAAAATTGAAGACAAATTAGGAAATGTTATTTATGAGCAATCAGATAGATATATAGGAACTGAAGCCTTTTCTGAAGCGACTAGACAATCTATGATTGAGATGATGAAAGCAACCATCAATTCTGGTTCTGCGAAACGCATACGAAGTACTTATGGATTAAAAAATGATTTAGCTGGAAAAACAGGAACTACTCAAAACAATAAAGACGGTTGGTTTGTGGGATTAAGTCCAAATTTAGTGATGCTGTCTTGGGTAGGGAATGACGATCATCGCATTGGCTTTAGTAATACAACAATTGGTCAAGGTGCAAACTCTGCACTACCAATAGTCGCTTTGTTTCTTAAAGAATTGAACACAGATTCTAAATTTAATACAATAACAAAAGCTAAGTTTGAAACACCTTCCGATGATGTAATAGCTGCTTTAGATTGTGAACCAGAACAACGCGACGGGTTTCTTAAACGACTATTTTCGAAAGATAAAAAAGAACGTGAGTTTGATTCTGATTCAAATGATAAGAAGAAAAAGAAAAAAGGAATTTTTTCATTCTTGAAGAAGAGTAAAAAGAAAACGAATAAATAACACTTATTCAGGCTTCACTAGTGTTTTTCCATCCTTAATATAAAATACTGCAAATAAGAAGATCGTTATTGAAACATAAATAGTAGTGAAGAAGAGTTTGTTTATAATTAATTCTTGATTGTAAATGCAATAAGTTCCAAAAATAAATAAGATAGTAAAAATGAATGTTTTTAATTTCGGAATTAAATTTACTTTTTTGAAAAGGAAAAATACATATATAACAATGTTGATGACGTATGAAATAAGCAATGCATAAAGCGCTCCATAGATCTCATATTTTGGGATGAGGTATATCATAAGTAATACCATCAATATCACTTTGACAAATGTTACTGCGGAAAGCTTTAGAGATTCTTTATAATACACCAGCATTAGTCCATAAAATCTAACAGGAATAATTAATAAGAATACAATTGAGCCAAGAAAGAAGTACTCTTGTATCACTAAATACTCAGCGTTTTTTATAATGTACTCTAAATTAAATCCTATGGTGTTTATGATCACAAGAACCATAATTCCGAAGCCACAATAGAGGTTGAAATATTTGTTTATTGTCGATTTTCCCTCATTTAAATCTCGATATAAAAAGGGCCTAATTCCATCGTCTAAAGCGTTTACCGAAATAGCAAGTATCCCGAATATTTTTATCAATAAAGTGTATAGTCCAACATCTTTTAACCCAAGGTTTAACTCAATTAAATATTTGCCTATTTGATTTTCAAAAGCAAAAAACAACAAAAAAGGAAGTAGTTTTAAACTGTAATTTAGTGACGGATAGAGCACTGATTTTTTAAACTTAAATTGAAACAAATAACTGTTTGAAAAGGAAATTAGGACGAATATTATAAAGTTTGGTATTAATGCGCCAAGAAGTAAACCAGTAGCTTTTAAATCATATTGTGTTATTAATATGATTTGAAAAAAAGCAGTCAATATAATTATACCTAGAGTATATCTAAAATAGACTTTAAGGTTAACTTCATTTTTTAAGAATATAAAGTATAAACTATTAAGCGTGTCAAAAAATACCGATAATAATGCAATAAGTCCATAATTGTAAAACGACAATTGATTAGAACTAAATAGTAATTCATAGATGGTATCACCAATAAGTAGATGTATACATACAATTAAAAAAAATGAAATCAGATGTACTGAAAACAGGTTGCTCAGATACTCCTTTAGCTTGTCTGTATTATCATAATCAAAATAAAATGTATACAATGCACTCCTAAGTCCTAAGGATCCAACTACTGCGACTATAGTAGAGTATATGATTACAATTGAAACAATGCCATAATCTTCAGGACTTAAGTAATTAAGGAATATAGGTAGAAGCAACAATGAAATCCCTGAACGTAATGCAGAAAACACACCAAAGAGTAGTGTAGATTTAAGTGGATTTTTTGTTTTAATGAAATTCATATGCTAATATAAATGAATGCCGTCCTCAAAAATAGGGAGTTCTAAATTTTTATCTACACCATAGGCATCATTTAAGGCATAAAGAAATTTTGAAAAGAAAGATTCGTGTTTTTGCGTTTGTTGGCTAGGGACTAAACCTTCAGAAAAATTAAATCTTTTAAATGCTTTTACAAAATCGTTGTTTTTAGTTATGATGTGTATTGGTGTTGCTTTATCAATTGCTGAAGGTGTTATAAATGGTGGTTGATGATCTCCAATTAACACAGTAATAGTATCATCTAACTTATTATTTAGTAAAAAATTATGGATGTAATCTATTTGATAATTAATAGCAGTAAAATAATTTTTGATATTGTTTTTTTTGAGCCCATCTGTAAGAGAGAAATCAGTAGAGTTATAATCTCCCCAATGATTTAAAGGTGCAATAGGTGAAATATAATTGTAATGTGAATTTATTGTACTCACAGACAACAAGAAAGGGGATTTGTCAACAAGTGATTGATAAGCAAAGTTGAGAGTGTATTCATCTGGTATTGTAAATCTGTCCCCAAATATTGGAACCGTCTTACCTTTATAGTTGAAATCATTATAAAGCATTAATTTTTCAAAAGGATAAGCGTTTGTCACTTTTTGCCAGTCAACTTCATTTTGATCATAAGATAATGTCGTTGTCATAGCTGTATTATATCCATGTGTTTCAAAATACTTTGGTAAAGATTCAAGATTAGACACATAGTCTGTATGACTAAAAATAACTTCATGTGCAGCAATGTCTCTTACTTTTGTTCCAAATAAAATACTAGAGTGACTTAACCAAGACCCACCAGAGGAAACGGGAGATTCACTAAGAGTACTCGCAACATGGTAGTCATTTGTTTGTAAAGATTTATAAATGTCGTCAAGTTTCTGTCTAAATTCTCTATTGTGTTCTGGTTCAGAAAACGCAAAACTACCATAAGACTCTAAAAACATAAAAATGATATTAGGCTTTTTTTTCAGTTTGATGGTCTTAACGTAATCATATGGAAAGTCGTTTTTAAGTGTTTTTAAAGATTTTTTTAGTGTTGAACATTTCTTTAAATTAAGCTTAACATGATTTATCAAAGAAAAACTCACGCAACTGTGATACATATTATAACTCACTTTTTTAACGGCATAGAAGGATATCAAAATACTTAGAAATAAAAGTGTGATTAAAGGCCATTTTTGATTTATTTCAGCTGAAGAATTTATAAGAACATCAACCAAATGATTACTTATATAAAGAACCAAAGCAATACAAAACACCAAAGCAATAATAGCTAGTGGAATCTTTTTCTTATAGACCATAAGACCTGTTTTAGCAAAATCTACATCATTGATTAACATAGGTTCCTTTTTAAAAACCTTAATAATCGTTGAAATATAAGCGATGTATACAAATGATAGTAAAATAAGAATCATGAATATGATCTTTATATATAAAACGTATTCTATGTTTATCATTAGTAAAACAAGTGTGAGTATTTGTAATTCTAGAATTAGCCTAAAGCAATCATCTGTATATCTTTGATACAGTATTTTTTTTAGAATGAAATAAGGAGAATCCTTAAAAAATGATGTTTTTGGTTGGTCAATTTTTGAAAAAAGACCAATTAACCAATATGGAATAAATACAATAAAGTTAATTCCTAAAAAGCTTAAAATAAATATGGTCAAAGCACTCATACTTTAGATTTTTTAAATTCTAATACATAGTATTTCATGCTATTATGTTTAAATAACTTTTCTAAATATAAACCTCCTCTCATAATTGAGGCCACTTTAATTAAAGGTTTTAAAAGGGTTAAAATCAATATTCCTAGGGAAAGTGATAATTGATTTTTCGTTAAAACGAAAGAAGTAAGGTCTTTCTTTATTATGAAATCTGAAGAGAACTGGTTGCGTTTCAAAATGACTTTAAGAGCCCAATCTTTTGAGTATTTAATGATTAAAGCATTGTGATTTTCATGGACTAAAAAATCATCTACTATAATCAAAATTCCTTCTGGTTTGAGTGCGTTTTTTAGCGAATGAATAGTTTTATCAATATTTAAAGTATGCTTCACAGATTCTATTGCCATAATAAAATCATAACAGTTTGGTTCAAGATTATCAAACGATTGAAGCTTAAAATTAACCTTGTTTAAGCTAGGTTCATTTTTTGCAAATATATTGGCTTTTTCAACTTCAGCATCACTCAAACTTATACCTGTTACCTCACAATTATAGTGCTTTGCTAAATACAATGAACCATATCCGACACCACATCCTGCGTCCAAAACGTTTTTGTTTGCATCAAGTTTGTATGTGTTAGCAATCCATTCATAGATGTCAGCATAACCAAAATCGTCTGCATTTAATTTTTTATGAATCGGATAGGGTTGCGAAGCATTCTTTCCTTCCCAATTTAAAAGCTTATTGTATATATTTTGAATGGCTCTTTCAGTCATGCTTTTTTAATATGAATAAAAATTCGTTTGCTTTTTCAATAGGTTCATGAGATTTGATAACTTCCTTGTAATTTACTTTTTTTAGCCACAGATACTTACGTCTCGCTTTTTTCATGAGTGGGTATTGATCAGGATATACATCGATAACATCAAAACCAGCAGTTTTAAAAATTGATGTCCATTCTTTTAGATTTTTTGCATCTTGATGACCTTTTTCGTTTTTCATACCAAGGAAGGTCTTAAAAAATTGCCAGCTTGTTGTTTCAGAATTTCTAACTAAAAAGCAATACTTACTCTGTTTGTTTCCAACTCGGTACATTTCTTTTAATGCGTCATCAGTATTTACCATGCGTTCTAATGAACCGATGCATGTAATGAGGTCAAAAGTGTTGTCGTCAAAAGGTAAGCGTTCTGCATTGGCTACCTGAAGATTAAAATCTGGAAACCGTTCTTTGGCTTTTGAAATTGCTACATCTGAAATATCAATCCCATATGGTTCAACTTTATAATCTTGTGACGCTTCTAGTAATCTCCCTAATCCACAAGCAATATCAAGTAATTTTTGATCAGCTTTTGCCTCTAAAAGTTCTAAATAAATGTAATATGCTTTTATAGGTCTTAAATACCAAAATCCTCTTTTAGTGTAGGTATTGTTAAACCACTGTGTTATTTGTTCTTGATTATCTAATTGTTTGCTCATAAATAGCGTCTTGTTTTTTGTAGGTATTCTTTATAATCTTCACCATGTGTATTGGTTAAATAATTTTCTTCCATTATAATTTTAAAATGCATATGAATGATATAAATGAGATAACATATTAAAAATAATGTAGAAGGTTGAATTACATAAAAGCCTAAAAAGGATATATATAAGCCTAGTAAACCCGGATTTCTACTAAATTTAAATAATCCACTTGTAACAAAACCTGTAAAGGATTGTGTTTTTATTTTTTTTATACTCAATAAATATAAGTGACTGATAATTCTTCCAAAAACGACCAAACCTATTCCTATAATGTACGTTGAATATGAATTTTGTATTTGAATATCAAAGAAAAGTAAATCATATAATGCATAAGCAGGTAAAAGATGAAGGACATAAATAAATATCATAGGAACTACAAATACCAATACTTTTAATGGAAGCGACCAGTTTAAAATGCTCTTGATGTGTTCTGAAAAATAATCTGTAATCGATTGATCTGGTTTGAGTATTTTTTTTGTAGATACGATACTTGGAATACTATAGAAGTATAACTCCACAAAAAGAGATATATAAAATAAAACAATACTAGTTATGGTAACTGCTTCTAGCATATCATAGTGTTTTTTAGACATAATGAAAATTCATCAACTACTTGATTCCAATGTCTTTTTTTACGCGATTTAATATCGCAATATCTTTTGTAAGTTATAGGGTTATTAATCCATTCTTTAATGATTTCTGAAAAACTGTATTCAGAATAGTTGTCTATCCTCATATAATTTAAGTGATTATTAAAATATGTATAGTCACCTGTTTTATAAGCTATAGATGGCAAACCTAAACTTAATGCTTCAAAAATTGCCATTCCAAAAGATTCAGATTTTGAAAGACTTAAAAAGATGTCTGAGTTTATAAATCGTTTATAAATCTCATCTCTATTAAGATTATAATAAAATGAAACATTTGCATTAGTTAGATTGATAGATTTAATAATAGCATTAGCGTAAATTTTATCTAATTGATTATTTCCAATAATATCAAATTCAATATTCAAATGATTTAAACGTTCTAAAAGTTTAATAAGCATTTCAAAACCTTTGTTTTCAATAAAATTTGAAACAATCAAAATGCGCTTCGGTTTGTTATTAAATGTTGTTTTAGGTTTCCATTGTTCAGGTACTCCAGGTCTAATAATAGTGATTTTGTCTTCATGTACATTCCAAGCATTAATGAGCATTTCTTTTGAAGGTTCACCAGTGACAATAAATTTAGAATGGTTCTTATAAAAATCTAAAGCAGTTGAATTCAAAATTGGCAACTGATGTATCAATGCAATTATAGGCTTGTTTGTATCTAGATGATTTAGATTGATTTTATTCATACATAAACTATCAATGATACTCAGGTCATAGTTTTTTCTTGAAGGTGAAGTATTATAATCAATAGAAACATCTTTTCGTATTAAGCCATCAATAACTGTCTTGTTATATATGTTTCCTCCAGAAATCACATCTAGTGCTATCTTATTTATAAATTGAAGTTTCATTTAATAGATCTCATTGTTTGTGATATTGAATAATTCCAATTAAAAAAGATATTACAATAGCAAGAGAACCTAATAATAAAATTAAAAATTGTAAGGTGCCGTGAGTTATGAGTCCGATTAGAAGGACTATGAAATAACTCGCAGCTATAACTGTTGCATATGTTTTTTTTTCTTCTTTAACGTTGGGCTTCGGAAAACAAAAGGTGTACAATCTAAAAACATATCTTAATAAGCCTGGAATTAAAATCCACCACGAAATATCGCCATGTAGATAAAAAAAGAAACACATGACTAGTACAAAAAAAGCATCAACTTCCATGTCAAAATAATGACCAAAGAAAGAAGATTCATTAAAATATCGTGCAGCTCTTCCGTCAAAGAAATCTAATGCAACTGCAGCACACAGATAATAAAAAAGTACGTTTGTATCATTAAAATCTAGAAGAATAAAACTGGATACAATGATAATAATCCTTATTAATGTTATTGTATTTGCAATACCAAATAAGGGTTTTGATGTTAAAAGTTGTTTTCGGTTTATAGAAATTAAGACTATAACAGATAACGAAAACACTACTAGTAAGATATTTAATTCCTTATTAGCCAAAGCAAAAATTGATGCAATAACTAATATGAAAGCATTGTAAATGCTCCATGTTTCAATATGTTTATTTAGCAAAGAATTGCTCATAAATTAACTTCCAGAATAGCTTGCCCAAGCATCGTGTGTTTCACCAAGGCAAACACTAATTGTTCCTTCAAAAAAAGCAACAACTTGTTCTTTTATTTTATCGTGTATATATTTAGCCATGAACTCAGTAGTAGTGAGTTTGTTTATGAATTGTGGTAATTCATCTAAGTTTTTATAGTTTAAATGACTTAGTACATCGCTTGTAATATCTTTAGCTTTTCCAATATCAATAACAACATTATGCGGATCTAATTTTTCGGAAGAAAACGTAACATCTACAACATAAGTAGCACCATGCATGTGCTGTGCTGGACCAAAAAAAGGATTTGGTAGTGAATGTGCAATCATTATAGAATTTCTAACTTTTACTGTATACATATATTTAATATTTTATGAGATAAATAAGTCCATTTGGCACTTTATTGTTGCGAACTGAATTGAAGAATTCTGGTGCACCTTCAAACGGAATAATTGTCGTTATTAATTGGTCAAAGATGTTGTTTTTTAGAATGTCTACTGCTAAAACTTTTCGTTTGAAATAATCATATTCTTTTCGTTTAGAAATAGGGATTTTTGAAACCTGACTTGCGATTAAATGCAGTCTGTTCTTATGAAAATTTCCGCCTAAATCCAAAATGGTTTTTGAGTTGCCATGCCAACTTAGATCTATGATTTTTCCTTCTTCATTAGCATTATCAATACAAAATTGAAGTGCGTTTTCATTAGCTGCAGTATTAAAAGCAATATCGAAACCTGATGTTTCTGAAAACAATTCAAACCCTAACTCTTGAGCTTTTCGTTTCCGCCATTCATTGGTTTCTATAATTTTTGACTTTATATTAAAATGGTGTTTTAATGTGACTGCTAGAAGAGACCCAATATTACCAAAACCAGAAATTACAATAGTATGATCTTGATTTAGATCACTGTCCCAAATCGCATTAATCACTGTTTCCATGTTACTAATTAGTGGTATGCGTTTAAGAGGCAGTTCTTGACATGCTTTAAAAATAGAAGTCTTATCAACAATACAATTATCTTGATGTGGATGCATAAGATGAACTTTTTCTCCAGTATTTAAAATACCAGATAATGCATAACCGTATTTAATTGGCAGATCAAAGTTACCATCCATATATGGGATAGTCATGTAATCCTCAATCGCTTTAGGGACATTTTTATTAAGAATTAAAGATTCAGTACCAAGGCTAATCATAGAGTATTTGCTTTCAACCCTAATTTGATTAGATTCAATATGAGGAGACCTATTTGGTCTGATTTCAGTAAGTGATGATGTATGCCAAAGTGATTTAATCATAGCAATCCTGCTGTTACCATAAACGAATTTCCAATTGGAGTGACTTGCATGTCTTTTAACTTAAGGGTTTCATCTATCAGGTTTGCTTTAGGTAAAGTCACTGCTTTAATACCACTACCAAAAAGCATTGGTGACATATGAAATTGTATGGTATTTGCTAGTTTGGTTTCAATAAATGAGCTTAATGTTTTGCCACCACCTTCAACTAAAATCGAAGTAATATTGTCTTGCTTACATTTATGAAGCAGGTTTAACATTTTTTCTTTTTTAGATGCACCACTAAAAGCTATTATTTTGTCAAAATGATTTGTACAGTCATCATATTTATAATCTGAATCTCTAAGTAAATAGGTCTTACAGTTTTCGATTTTTTTTAGTGACGATAAATCTTCACACTTATTTGAAAGAATTAGTCTTTTGGGATTATGACCTTCAGTAAGCCTCACATTTAATGATGGCTTGTCATTTAAAACAGTTTTACTTCCAACTAAAACTGCATCTGAAAGCGCACGAAGTCTGTGCGCATGCATTAAATTTTCATCGTTGCCAATCCAGTGAGAATGCCCAGAGCTAGTAGCTAAATATCCATCCAGTGATATTGCAGAATGAATAAATACGTGTGGTATTTCTGTATTGAGATGAGGCAAAACACTTAACGGCCAATAATTTTGTAGAATGTTTAAAATGTCATTTGAAATCTTAGAATTAGTAAAGAAATCTAGTCCATCAAACGGTATACTTTTTTGTTCATGGGTAGATAATTTAGTGTTGATTTTTGTTAATTTACTTGATTTTAATAACAAGGCAATGTAGTTGTCATTGATTTCAGTTTCGTTTAATAATTCTGAAAATGATGTTCCATTAAAAGCCCAACCTAAACAATTTTCGGTAGCAGATTTGTTTTTTAAATCCAATATGTTTTGCCAAAGTATATTATTTATGTTCATAGTTTTGTTAGGAAATGACCAAAATGATCCTTTTTTGTTTTTAAATAATTATAGTTTGTCTCATTGGGTTTTAACTCAATAGGAATTCTCTCTACAACATCAATTTTTTTATCATCAAAAAAACTTAATTTATCAGGATTATTAGTAAGAAGTCGTATACGTTCTACCTTAAAATATTCTAGAATATTTACAGCATCATTGTATTGTCTTTGGTCTTCTTCAAAACCGAGAATTTTATTAGCTTCTGCTGTATTGTAACCTTCATCTTGTAAGCAATAAGCTTTTAGTTTGTTAATGATACCAATTCCTCTGCCTTCTTGTCTTAGATAAATCAAAATACCTGAATGTTCTTGAATGAATTTCAAAGACTGCTGAAGTTGCTCACCACATTCGCAGCGTTTAGAACCAAAAAGGTCTCCAGTCATACATTCTGAATGAATTCTAACAGGTAAGTCCTGGCTCCATTTTTTTCTATCGGTAAACAGGGCAATATGTGGCATTAAATCTTTAGTAGAACTTGTAAAAGTAGCGATGTCAAAGTTTCCGTAAATTGTTTCCATATTTACTTGACTTTGCAATTTTATGATTTTTCTTTTCATTTATAAATAATAGTCTTTTTTCAATGCCTTTGGTTGAAACCTAAAGCGCTTTTTTTTAGTTAAAAATACGGTATTTTTTGCATTAAGTCGTAATTCAAAATTAAGTACATGTATAAATGCTTCAATTCTTACAGGTATATCTTGATAAACGTAGATATAAAGTTTAAAGGAGTGTCATATTTCAACTTATAGTTTTTTTTAATTCTTCGATAAACATAAAGCCACTTTCGCACAGTATTTGATTGCTTTCGTCCTAAGTCGGTTGGCAATGTGTTAGTTCTATATTACATTTAGATGTCTTCAAATCTGATCTTTATCTTAAATGTAAGTAGAGACCTCATTTATTATATGCTGTTAATCATTTAAGCTCTTATAGTAAGAGCAACACTAACCAACAAAAACAATTTATTATGTTTAAAACAACTATTGCATCAATAATGATGCTTGCACTAGTATTTACATTATCTACTTCTGTAAATGCTCAAGAATCTGAAGACTATAACATGTGGCAAAGCATGATGTTTACACCAGATTACACACAATTAAAAACATTAGGCGAAAATATGCGGAAGCATAACGAAACGTATCACAAGGAAGGCCCTTACAAAGCTACGGTTTACAACATAACAACTGGTCCAAATGCAGGTAAAATGATTTGGCAAATGGGTTCTATGATGCTTAAACACAATGATGGTCGACCAGGTGCAGATGGTCATGATGCAGATTGGAGAGACAATATCATGCCATATATCAAAAAAATCCATACAATAGAGTATTGGTCGCAAGATGACAAAAAATCAAATGTTAGTATGTTAACTGGTCCAGAGGTCAAGTATCCAATATTATATATTAGATATTTTGAAGTTTCTGATGATCATGATTATACTATGGATCAGGTTTTTCAACAAGTAAGTAAAACAGTTAAATCTATGGATGGCGAAAATCCTTGGGGATTATATTATAATGCTTTTTTACAAGGTGATTTAGGTAGACACATCGCCACAGTTGGATTTATGAAAAACTGGGCGGAAATGGATGAAGATAGGAATTTTAAAGAGGCATATGAAAAGCTATATGGTGAAAATTCCTGGGATACTTTTCTTGATACATTAGATGATACATTTTCAAACAGATGGGATGAAATTTGGGTATACAATAAAAACTTAAGTGGAGATTAGTTTTAGTTTAGTTTAAAAAAAGCCACTCATATTGAGTGGCTTTTTTGTTAATATTCAATCACTTAGTATGATTTTTGTCATATCTTAAATCAATTTATAGTCTTACTTTTATAGAACAGCAATTAATTGAAATAGTATCTAATTTAACAAAAAAACTAGTCTATGAGAATACAAGTAAAAGATTTTATGTCTGCTCCAGTAACAACAGCAATTGGAGAAGATAGCGTTCAAGACATTAGAGAACTTATGAAAGACAAAGGGATTCACGCTATTCCAATTATTTCCTACACCAATGATAAATTAAAAGTTGAGGTCACTATTAAAGGTATTGTTACTGCAACAGATTTAAACAAAGTCGTGGCTGACAATACTACTATTGATGATGTGATGACATCATCAAATGTTCGAGTTGTTCATGTAGATTCTAGCGCTAAAGCAGCAGCCAAAATGATGTTAAGATACAGTGTACATCATTTAGTTGTCATGGATGAAGGCGAGATTAAGGGAATGATTAG